>JBIKSX010000020.1:0-12201 GCA_044348405.1 Candidatus Planktophila sp. | reverse complement strand
TTTTCATCTCCGATAGAGTTCACTCGTGACCGTACAAACCGTGATCGTCCTCGCCGCCGGTGAAGGCACACGAATGAAATCGGCAACACCTAAGGTTCTTCACAGCGTTGCAGGTCGCTCATTACTCGGACATGTAGTGCACGCGGTTAATCAGCTTTCTCCCAAAGAACTTCGCATCGTTGTCGGCTCAGGACGTGAAGCGGTTGAAACCCACATCGCACACATTGCTCCCAAAGCCACAACAATCTTTCAGGAACATCGTGGTGGCACAGGGCATGCAACCCAGTTAGCGCTCGCAGGTAGTGCTCCGAAAGGAACCGTTCTTATTCTCGCCGGAGATACTCCATTGTTATCTGGTGATTCCTTGGCTCAATTTGTTGCCGCACATACAGCTGGAAAGTTTGCAGCATCTGTTTTAACCGCTGAACATCCAGATCCAACTGGGTATGGGCGCATCATCCGCGATGACAACGACGAACTGCTGCGCATCGTTGAAGAAAAAGATGCCTCAGATGATGAAAAGTTTGTTTTTGAAATTAACAGCGGCGTATATGCATTTGATGGTGAAAAACTTGCTGCATCCATTGGCAAGCTCACCAATGCCAATGCCCAAGGCGAACTCTATTTAACAGATGTAATTGGAATTCTAAAGTCGGCTGGCGAATCCATTGCCGCAATTATGATTGATGACTTCACCGAAACACTTGGCGTTAATGATCGAGTTCAGTTGGCAGAAAGTGCAGCAATGCTTCGAGATCGCATCAACGACCAATGGATGCGTGCCGGCGTAACGATCATTGACCCAACAACAACCTGGATCGATTCAACGGTAGAAATTTCAAATGATGTAACGATTCATCCTGGTACCGCCTTACTTGGTTCAACAAAGGTGGCCACTGGCGCTGTTATTGGGCCCCGAACAACTTTGACTGATTGCATCGTAAAGGAAGGCGCAACTGTGCTGGAATCAATTGCCTTGCAAACAGTTATTGGCGAAGGTGCAACAGTTGGTCCATTTACTTACTTGCGTGCTGGAACTCAGCTCGGTGATTCAGCCAAGGCCGGAGCTTTTGTTGAAATGAAGAATTCTGTTCTAGGAACTGGTTCAAAGGTTCCACATCTTTCATATGTTGGAGATGCGACCATTGGCGAAGGCAGCAATATTGGCGCAGCAACAATTTTTGTTAATTACGATGGCGTAGAAAAACATCACACAACAGTGGGTGATCACGTGCGAATTGGCAGTGACACAATGCTTGTAGCCCCTGTGACAATTGGCGATGGTGCATATACAGCCGCTGGTTCTGTAATTACTGAAGATGTTCCGGCAGGAGCTATTGGCGTTGGCAGAGCAAAGCAAAGAAATGTATTAGATTGGGTTCTGCGCAAGCGCCCAGGTAGCAAATCCGCAATCGCCGCAGAAAAGAAGGGCTAGATATATGAGCGAGATCCGTTTATCTTCTGAAAAGAGATTACGCCTATTTGCAGGCCGCGGATTTCCCGAGCTAGCCGAAGAGGTTGCAACCGAGCTAGGAATTCCTCTAACTCCAACATCAGCTTATGACTTTGCTAATGGTGAAATTTTTGTTCGCTTCGAAGAATCAGTTCGCGGTTGTGATGCCTTTGTAATTCAAAGCCACACAAATCCAGTTAATAAGCAGATCATGGAACAACTAATCATGGTTGATGCACTAAAGCGCGCATCTGCAAAGCGCATCACAGTGGTTACACCTTTTTATGGTTATGCACGTCAAGACAAGAAGAGTCGTGGTCGCGAGCCAATCACTGCTCGACTAATGGCAGATCTTTTTAAGACAGCTGGCGCAGATCGTTTGATGGCCGTTGATCTTCACACCTCACAAATCCAAGGCTTTTTCGATGGCCCGGTTGATCACTTATTTGCATTGCCAATGCTTGCAAATTATGTTGGCAGCAAGGTAGACCGCACACGTTTAACAATTGTTTCCCCTGACTCAGGGCGAGTACGCGTTGCAGAACGTTGGTCAGATTTATTGGGTGGTTGCCCAATTGCATTTATTCACAAAACTCGCGACCCACGTGTTCCCAATGAATCGATTACAGGTCGCGTTGTTGGTGATGTTGTTGGACAAACTTGCGTAGTTATTGATGACATGATCGATACTGCGGGCACAATTACAAAGGCTGTAGAAGCTTTATTTGATGCAGGTGCTGCCGATGTAATCATTGCTGCAACACATGCAGTATTTAGCGGTCCAGCTGTGGATCGCTTGAAGAATTGCCGCGCATCAGAAGTTGTCATTACAAATACCTTGCCGATCTCTGAAGATCAGAAGTTCGACAATCTGACAGTGCTTTCAATCGCTCCACTTCTGGGTCGCGCAATCCGTGAGGTATTTGAAGATGGATCGGTAACCAGCCTGTTTGATGGCCATTCCTAAGCCTGAATTTGCCTCTTAGCGGCCTCAAAAGATACTGTTCCACCTGTTCCGGCGAGGGTAGCGAATAGCTTTCCGTTATCGACGGGTCAGGTATTTCTCTCCTGCTGGAACTTTGTGTACGCACCGAAGAACCAGGAATAACTAGGAGCAAAGGGCTAAAAAATGGCAGAAGTAAAGATCGTCGGAACCACTCGTACTGAATTTGGTAAGGGCGCATCACGTCGTGCACGTCGCGATGGTTTAGTTCCTGCAGTTATCTATGGTCACGGAGAAAAGCCGCTACACATCACGCTTCCTGCAAAGGAACTTGGCGTTGCCCTGAAGCAGTCAAACGTTCTTTTGGACATCACTATTGATGGCAAGAATGAGTTAACACTTCCAAAGGTAATCGTTCGCGATTTTCTTAAGCAGATCCTTGAGCACGTTGACCTAGTTTTGGTTCGTCGCGGCGAGAAGGTTGTCGTTTCAGTTCCTGTTCACACAGTTGGTGAGCACGATCGTGATGGAATTCTTGAGCACGTACACAACTCAATCGAAGTTCGCGTTGATGCCGCAGCAATTCCAAGCTTCCTAGAAGTAGATATTCAAGGTCTAGCTTCAGGTTCGTCAAAGTACGCAGCAGATGTTGTTCTTCCAGCAGGTGTAGAACTCGAATCAGATCCAAAGATGATCGTTGTTCACTTGTCAGAGAAGTCAACTGCAGCAGCAGAAGAAACAGCCGCACCAGTAGCAACAGATGCAGCAGCTCCTGCAGCAGATGCAGAGAAGAAGGACGCTTAACCCTTAGGCTTTGTTGTTATGACGTGGTTGGTAGTGGGACTGGGTAATCCAGGCGATCAATACGCTGCCACACGTCATAACATCGGCCAGATGGTGATTGATGAACTCGCTCGTCGCCATTCATTGAAATTTTCTTCACACAAATCACGCACTGATATCGCAGCTTATAAGTTAGCTGCCGGCACACATTCTGTAATTCTGGCAAAATCAAAGAGCTATATGAATGAAACAGGTGGGCCAATTAAGGCACTTGCCAACTTCTATTCAGTAGAAGCCGCGAACATAATTGCGCTGCATGATGAATTAGACATTCCATTTGCTGCGATCCGCACTAAATTTGCCGGTGGAGACAACGGCCATAATGGTTTGAAATCAATGACCTCATCATTTAATGGGCCTGAATACTTCCGGGTTCGTTTAGGAATTGGTCGGCCAATGGGTCAACAAGACCCTGCTGACTTTGTGTTGAAAGCTTTTTCCAAGATCGAGCAAAAAGATTTAGCTGAATTTATTGATCGCGGGGCCGATGTTGTCGAATCTTTGATCACAAAAGGTCTAGAAGCCACACAGTCTGCGTTCAATAGCTAACCAACTTAATCCAATAAAAAGAGAATCTAGAATCAACCAGTATTACGAAGACCTGCTGCCACACCGTTAATTGTTAACAACAAAGCACGTCGCAAGACTGGATCTGCAGCATCGCCTGCATCACGTACACGCTTGAGCAAATTAACTTGCAATAAGTGGATCGGTGAAAGATAAGCATCACGGACTTGCAAGGTACGTGCCAATATCTCTTGGTCACCTAACAAGCTTGTCTTCTTGGTTAGTGCCAAAATTTCAGAAACCGTTAGGTCAAATTCGGCTTGAATCTCATCTAAGAAGTGATGAAGTTCTTTAGGAACCAAAGCTTCAACGTAACGCTTAGCAAGTGCTAAATCAGTTTTAGCTAAGGTCATTTCAACGTTGCTGATAAAAGTAGTAAAGAAGTGCCACTCTTTTAGCATTTGCGCAAGCAGCACAGAATGCCCAGCTTCGCGCGCTGCCTTTAATCCCGAACCAACCCCGAACCAACCAGGAACAATTTGTCGTGATTGCGTCCAGCCAAATACCCACGGAATCGCACGTAAAGAATCAAGTCCACCTGCTGCATCTGGACGTCGTGACGGGCGTGAACCTAAGAAGAGCTCGCCTAGTTGTTCTACTGGGGTTGATGCATAAAAGTATGCAGGAAGATCTGGTTGCTGAATCAATGCGCGATAGCGCTTGAATGAAGAATCACTTACTAACTGCATGCATTCACCCCAAGCAGTTAGTTCATCCTTGCTTTGCCGTGGTCCACGATTTAGAACCGTTGCTTCAAGGGATGCTGCAAGAGTTAACTCAACATTTTCCCGAGCAAGGGATGCAAGTGCATACTTATCGCTAATTACTTCACCTTGTTCAGTCATTTTGATTTGCCCATCAACAGAACCCCACGGCAAAGCAATTAATGCATCATAAGTTGGTCCACCACCACGGCCTACTGAACCACCACGACCATGGAATAAGCACAACTTCACACCGTGCTTTATCGCCACATCACGCAATGATCGTTGCGCTCTATGGATTTCCCATTGGCTTGTCGCAATTCCTGCATCCTTGTTTGAATCTGAATAGCCCAACATGACCTCTTGCACATCTCCACGAAGTGCAACGACCAAACGATAGGCAGGGTTGCTCAAAAGTTTTTCCAGAATTTCTCCCGCCGAACGTAGTTCAGCAACAGTTTCAAGCAAAGGCGCAAACCCGATGACAGCTTTCTTTTCCTTCAGTGAAACAAGTCCTGCTTGTTGAGCAAGAACTACCGCAGCAATTAAGTCATCAGCACCTTTGGTCATTGACACGATGTAAGTCTCTATCGCCTCAGGACCAAATCGATCAATCAAATCATTGATCGCAACAAAGGTATCAACAGTCTTCTTACCCAGCGCATCCAAGTGTGCTGTATCAAAGCGGGCATCATCACTTAAGAGTTTAGTGAGAACTTCAAACTTTTCATCATGTGACTTTTCTAGATAGCCATTGACCCCAGTAATCTGCTTCAGCACATTGTGGTGTGCATCGGAATGTTCACGAACATCCATAGTTGCATGATTGATTCCAAAGGCTGCGATAGTGCGAATTGTGCGCTCAAGTAAGCCGGTAGCAATTAGTTCGCCGCGATGAGCCAGCAGCGAATCACGCATCAAAACCAAGTCGGCTAATAGCTCTGCAGTGTTTGCATAATCGCGGTTTGGCACATGTGGCGCATTCTTTGAATGGCGATCGCGAGTAAAGGCTAAGCGGTGAACTATTGCAGTCGCCTTTAGGCGGTAAGGCTCTTCGGCATTAAGACGTAAGAATCGTGGTTCAAACTCTGGAATATGCTTCAAATCTTTCTCAACTGAAGCAGACAGTTCAGGAGTTGCGCCAACAATCTTGGTGGAAACTGACAACATCTGACGTAATGCGTTCATGGCTGCGATAGTCACACGGATTGCATGTCCAACCTGAAGCACCATCGCATCAGTTGTTACCTGTGCTGTGATATTTGGGTTTCCATCACGATCTCCACCGATCCAGTTACCAAAAGAAAGCGGACGAGCGGTAATTGGAACCTCAACATCGATTCGCTTCATCTCTTTAGCAAAATCATTTAACACTTCAGGAACAGTTTCCGTAAACAAATCATCTAAGTAATACAAAGCATTAAGTGCTTCATCTAGCGGTTCAGGCCGTCCTAAACGCAGCTCATCGGTTTGCCATAACAAATCAACGGTTTCGGCAAGTCGTTCCTGTTGCGAAGGATTACGCGGATCATCAAGTAAATCTGCAATGCTGCCCAGTTTGTTTAGAACTGATCTACGTGCAGCTTCGGTTGGGTGCGCAGTAAAGACGGGACGTACCGACATTGCACTCACCCATTGGGTAATTTCTTCTTTAGTTAATTCATGTCCAGGTGTTTGTGCTTTCAGCGCGGCTTCAATTCGATCTACTGCGCGAGCAAGCCATGAACCACCGGTAACTCTTGCTTGCGCTAAAACTCGTGCACGGTGAACTTGTTCGGCAACATTTGCCAAGTGAAAATATGTACTAAATGCGCGAACGAGTTGCACAGAATCTTCAACTGATAGTTGAGCAAGAATTTCCTCGCCGCTACCTTCACGAACTGCTTTACGAACCTCTTCAACAAGGGCTAAAAGTTCTGGACCTTCTTGACGGACAAGGGTTTGTCCCAAAAGATCGCCAAGACGACGCACATCGCTACGAAGTTCTGCATCATCTGCAGCTATCGGGCTCTGGCTCATTGGGCAATCCTCTCAGGTAACACCTTGTTCCAAAACTAAATTACACTCATCGCATTCAGCCCCCCTCCTTTGGAGTTGGGGCCTAACTGCATTGGAGAGTAATTATGCGCGGGTTAATTCCGGCCTTGCCACTTAATTCCGATGCATCTCATATCGTGGCACCCCAATCGCTCTACCCCTTTCTTTTGGCGGCCAGAGCGCAGAATCACCCTTTGTTAATCGTCACAAGTTCTAGTCGTAGCTCTGAAGATCTCGTCAATGAATTAAGAGAGCTATATGACAATGTTCTTGAATTTCCGGCTTGGGAAACTCTGCCACATGAGCGATTAAGTCCTAGAAGCGACACCGTTGCACGAAGAATTCAAACACTCTATGCACTTAAACAAAATCACAGTATTAATCCAATCGTGGTTACACCAGTTCGTGGTGCTATTCACCGAATTATTAGTCAGCTCGGAAAGTCGCCACTTCTTCAATTAGAGATCGGCAAAGAACAATCACTAGATGAACTTGTTCGACACCTTTCATCATTGGCCTACAGCAGAACCGACTTAGTAGAACGCCGCGGCGAATTTGCTGTTCGTGGCGGAATTGTTGATTTGTTTTTACCACTTAGTCATCATCCAATTCGCATTGATTTTTTTGGCGATGAAATTGAAGATTTAAGCTATTTTGAAGTTTCAGATCAACGAACTTTTCAAACGGTTGTTGGCGGTATTGATATCTATCCATGCCGAGAACTATTGCTAACAAATGAAACCAAACATCGCGCACTTGAAATTACTGATCAATATCCTGCAGCAGCTGAAATGCTGAACAAAATTGCCGAAGGAATGAGTTTTGACGGAATGGAATCACTGATTCCATTGTTGATTGATGAGACGGAAAGTCTTCTCACCCGCATGCCGGAAAACACTCAAGTCATCTTTATTGATGAGCAGCGCATTAAATCTCGTGCAGCAGATCTACTTGCAACCAATGAGGAATTTCTTAATGCCTCTTGGTCCAATGCCGCACTGGGCGCAAGTGCGCCTATTCATGATGGCGGCGGCACATATATGGACTGGGCCGAACTCTTTGAAGAAATTGCTAAAGCCGGCATGAGTGCGAAAGAGCTCAGCCCATTTGGAACAGATCTGGATCCTGAAACAACATTTTTAGATTTCGCAGCAATTGATCCCATGCGTGGTGATGTTGAACGTGCAATAGATGCGCTGCGACAAGCACTTCAAGAACATCGCATCGTTGTCTTTGCAACACACGGACATGGAATGTTGGAAAGATATGCAGGGATTCTGCGCGGGGCAGATTTACCCGTTCAGGTATCAGAAAAACTAGCTGATGCTCCCGCAAAGGGAAGTATTCACTTAACTACTTCAGTTATTGCTCATGGCTTTGAAAGTGCTGCCGATCAAATTTTCTTCATGACCGAACGTGACTTAACTGGTAGCAAAGGAAGCGTGAAAGATACCGAACGTTTACCTTCAAAGCGAAAACAAGCTATTGATCCATTAGAACTTACTGCAGGTGATTATGTTGTTCACGAGCAGCATGGAATCGGGCGGTACGTAGAGTTATTGCAGCGAACAGTGGCCGGTGTAACTCGCGAATATTTGATTATCGAATATGCACCTGCAAAGCGCGGTCAACCAGGTGACAGAATCTTTGTCCCTACCGATGCCCTTGAACAAGTCTCTAAGTACGTCGGTGGAGAAACACCAACTGTTCACCGAATTGGTAGCGGTGAATGGCAAAAGGCTAAAGGTCGAGCACGTAAAGCTGTTCGCCAGATTGCAGGAGAACTGATTCGTTTGTATGCCGCTCGCACAAGTTCA
Organism: Candidatus Planktophila sp.; assembly: GCA_044348405.1. Lineage (GTDB taxonomy): Bacteria > Actinomycetota > Actinomycetes > Nanopelagicales > Nanopelagicaceae > Planktophila. The sequence continues at coordinate 3,837 of JBIKSX010000020.1, read as the reverse complement.
CCAGGTTTTGCTTTTTCTCCAGATACCCCATGGCAACGAGAACTAGAAGATTCATTTTCATACATTGAAACTCCAGATCAGCTTTCAACGATCAATGATGTCAAGCAAGACATGGAACGCCCATACCCAATGGATCGAATCATTTGCGGTGATGTTGGTTATGGAAAAACTGAGATTGCAATACGCGCTGCATTTAAAGCGGTGCAAGATGGAAAACAAGTGGCGGTCTTGGTTCCTACAACACTCTTGGTTCAACAACACACTAAGACTTTTGCAGAACGCTATGCCGGATTTCCCCTGAAGGTTGCGGGTTTGTCGCGATTTAATACAGCCAAAGAGAGCAAGGAAATCCTTGAGCAATTAGCTGCAGGAAGCGTTGATGTCGTTATTGGTACCCACCGAATCTTGTCCAACGATGTTCAGTTCAAGGATCTTGGCTTAGTAGTTGTCGACGAAGAACAGCGTTTTGGTGTTGAACAGAAAGAATCACTTAAAAAGTTACGTACAACAGTTGACGTCCTAGCTATGTCTGCAACGCCTATTCCGCGCACCCTTGAAATGGCAGTGACGGGCATTCGCGAAATGTCGACCATCACAACCCCACCAGAAGAGCGCCATCCAATTCTCACTTACGTCGGCCCAGCCGAAGAAGCACAAATTACCGCAGCGATTCACCGTGAATTATTGCGAGACGGACAGATTTTTTACTTGCACAATCGGGTCGACACAATTGATAAGACCGCAATCCGACTTAAGGAATTAGTACCCGAAGCAAGAATCCGAATAGCACATGGACAAATGTCAGAAGGCGAACTTGAAGATGTAATCCTGGCTTTCTGGAACCGTGATTTTGATGTTTTGGTGTGCACGACAATTGTTGAAAGTGGTTTAGATATTCAAAATGCCAACACATTAATAGTCGAAAGAGCTGATCGTTTCGGTTTGTCACAACTCCATCAGCTGCGAGGTCGTGTTGGACGTGGGCGAGAACGAGCATATGCATACTTCTTGTATTCAAGTGATGAACCATTATCTGAACTTGCCCATGAAAGATTAAAGACAATTGCAACCAACACAGATCTAGGGTCTGGAATGCGCGTTGCTTTAAAAGATCTAGAAATACGCGGTGCAGGCAATCTTTTGGGCGGAGAACAATCGGGACACATTGCAGACGTGGGATTTGATTTGTATATGCGGATGGTTGGTGAAGCAGTTCAAGAATACAAATCCGGAATCATCGAAACCGAAGAAAAAGTTTCGGAATGTAAAGTTGAATTACCAATCAATGCTCACTTGTCTGCCGAATATGTTCCAGGTGAGCGCTTGCGGTTAGATCTTTATCGTCGCTTGGCTGATGTAAAGGCACCAAGTGATGTTGCATCGATCGAAGCAGAATTACTGGACAGATTTGGTGATTTACCCGAAGAGGCAACAGCTTTGCTAGGCGTTGCAACATTACGTGCGCAGGCAAAAGCTGCGAAACTGACTGAAGTTGTAGTTCAAGGAAAATTCCTACGTCTTGCACCGTTAGTTTTACCCGAATCACGTCAGTTACGTTTGACACGTTTGTACCCAGGTTCTCTGTATAAGGGCGCAGCAAGCACGGTTTTGGTGGCTCTGCCCAAAGCCACCTCTTGGAATCCGTCGCAGAATGCGCCTGAGATAGTGGATACTTCTCTTCTGGCCTGGGTCATTGAGGCCGTACATCAATTAAGCGATGCACCGAAAGCGAGTACAGAATGAAGAAGATCCTGGCGATCACCGCAGTAGCAGCAACCTTTCTATTGGCGGGATGCGCTCAAATAGGTGCAGCAGCAACGGTTGGTGACACAAAGATCACGCAAGCCCTTGTTCAAGACAGTGTTGACGCAATTCTTTCTGAGCGCTCAAAGGTCGATACCTCACAGATGCAGCTTGAAACTGGTGCGACTCTTAATGTTTCACAGCTTCGCTTCCATCTTCTAGGAACTTTGCTACGCGAACTTGGTCAAGAGCTAAAGCTAAACGTCACAAAGGCTGAAATTGATTCACGTCGTGCAAGCATTCTGGAACAAGTTGGTGGCGAAACAGCTCTTCCAGCCGCACTCGTTAATGCTGGAATCGCTCCTCAGGATTTAGATCGTTACATCGAAGCAATTGCCTACTCTGACAAAATCAGTCAGAAGCTAGTTGCAGCTGGTGTTACCGAAGACCAACTTGGCGCAGAGATTCAAAAGCTCGTTGTTGCTAAGTCTAAAGAAATCGGCGTAACTGTTAACCCTCGCTACGGCAAGTGGGATCCAGTAACTGCTGATGTAGTTCCTGCAGATTCTGCTGAATCAGCTGTAACTCCTACAGAAAAATAGCATTTAAGAATATGCAAGGATCTCAACTTCAACGACTTGTTGAAGTCATGAATACTTTGCGTTCTCCTGGTGGCTGCCCGTGGGATGCAGAACAAACTCATGAGTCCCTCTTAAAGTATTTGCTGGAAGAGTCATACGAATTTGTCGATGCCGTTCAAAGTAATAATCGCATTGATATGCGCGAAGAACTTGGCGATGTATTGCTTCAGGTGTACTTCCATGCACGAATGGCACAGGAGCATCCAACAGATCCATTTTCAATCGAAGATGTTGCCCAAGGAATTGCAGATAAGTTAATTCGCAGACACCCGCATGTGTTTGCCGGTGTCCAAGTCCGCGATTCACAAGAAGTTCTTGAAAATTGGGAAGAGCTTAAGAAAAAGGAAAAAGGGCGCACCTCACCATTAGATGGGGTTGCAATGTCGCAACCAGCACTTCCATTGATTGAAAAGTTGTTGTATCGCGCCGAAAAATACAATGTTGAAGTAACTATTCCGGACTCGGTATCAATTGATGGGCCTGCCGATGAAAGCGCTGTAGGACAAGCCCTTGTGGCCGTAATTGCGTGGGCCCATGCCAACGGAATCGATGCAGAAGCCGCCCTGCGCAAGGAAGCCATGCGGATTAGCCAAGAAATTAAGCCCGCATAGTCTTCTTTAGGTTCGCGGTAGACTGTGATTATTCAAGAAGGTGCCATTTCAGCGTTGAGGTCGGCAACAACTTAAGAGCCAGACCTTTAATAAACCAGACCTTTAATTAGTTTGAGGAGATACGCAATGGCGATTATCGAAGCATTAGGTGCCCGTGAAATTCTTGACTCCCGTGGAAACCCAACGGTTGAAGTCGAAATCCAATTAGAAGATGGCACACAAGCACGCGCAGCAGTTCCAAGCGGTGCATCTACAGGTGCTTTTGAAGCCGCTGAACTTCGTGATGGTGGCAAGCGCTACTTAGGTAAAGGTGTTGAAAAAGCAGTCGCATTTGTTAATGATGAAATCGGTCCTGAAATCATTGGTTTTGATTCACAAGATCAGCGCCTGATCGACGTTGCCATGATTGAACTGGACGGCACAAAGAACAAGTCACGTCTTGGTGCAAATGCAATTCTTGGTGCATCACTAGCAGTTGCAAAGGCATCTGCAGATTCTTCAGATCTTTCGTTGTTCCGCTACTTAGGTGGACCAAATGCACATCTGCTGCCAGTGCCAATGATGAATATTCTCAATGGTGGCGCACATGCAGATACAAATGTTGATATTCAAGAATTTATGATCGCGCCAATTGGTGCACCGACATTCCGCGAATCAGTTCGCTGGGGCGCAGAAATTTATCACGCACTAAAATCAGTTCTTAAGAAGCGTGGTCTTGCTACATCTGTTGGCGACGAAGGTGGATTTGCTCCAAACCTTGATAGCAACCGTGCCGCACTTGATTTGATCCTTGAAGCAATTGAAGCTGCAGGATTTAAGCCAGGTAGCGAAATCGCGCTTGC
>JBIKSX010000019.1:0-12368 GCA_044348405.1 Candidatus Planktophila sp. | reverse complement strand
GAATCAATAGTTACTTGATCATCGGTTGCATCACGATGTTCCATACCTAAGTCGTAGTACTCAAGATTTACATCTAAGTAAGGAAGGATCAACGAATCCTTGATGAACTGCCACATGATGCGTGTCATTTCATCGCCATCTAGTTCGACGACAGTTCCCGTTACCTTGATCTTGCTCATAGTCTCCCCTTTATCAACTTTTGAAAATTACTTAAAGTGTTTGGACATCTGCTTGCTTTGCACGAACTGCTTCAGCGGCTTCTTTTAGTGCCACAATTTCTGAATCAGTTAATGAACCTTCAACAACCTTTTTGACGCCTGAGCGACCAATCTGGGCTTCAACACCAAGATAGACCCCAGAAATTCCGTATTCGCCATCAACCCATGCGCACACAGGCATTACCGCACCGGAATCTTCAATGACCGCTTTGGCCATACGAGCTGCCGCTGCAGATGGTGCGTAATAAGCAGAACCTGTCTTTAGAAGTGCAACAACTTCGGCGCCACCGTTACGTGTGCGGTCAACAAGATCTGCAATCTCTTCTTGAGAAAGTAGATCGCTTAATGGCTTGCCATCGACTGTGCAGCGACTTGGAACTGGAACCATTGTGTCTCCATGAGAACCAAGTGTCAGAGTCTTTACTGATGCAACTTTTACCGACAGCTTTTCTGCAACAAAGTTTGTAAAGCGCGCAGTGTCCAACATTCCTGCCTGACCCATGACACGGTTCTTAGGAAAGTTGGTAGCAATCTGAGCTAATGCAGTCATTTCATCCAATGGGTTTGAAACCACGATGATGACAGCGTTTGGAGAATGCTTTGCAATGTTTTCAGCAACGCCGCGAACGATTCCAGCGTTGACACCAATCAAATCCATGCGGCTCATTCCTGGCTTGCGTGGAAGGCCTGCGGTAATAACAACTACATCTGAATTTGCAGTGGCTTCGTAGCCAGCGCCTTCAGGAGTTGTTGTTGCGCCAATTAACTTTGTCTCAAATCCTTCAATCGAACGAGACTGGTTCATATCTAGAGCCAAACCTTCTGACTTTCCTTCAAGGATGTCAGTTAAAACGACGGTGTCGAAAACATCGTATTCAGCTAAGCGAAGAGCTGTTGTTGAACCGTAAAAACCTGCACCGACTACAGTGACTTTGCCACCCATCGTGACTCCATTCATGGCTAATTGCGAATGGGGCAACTCTACCGCCCGCGAGGAAGTGCAATTGCCAGAACAAAAAGTGCAATTGCTAAAGCCAGCGGAAGGTAAAACTCAATTCGGCGAAAATCTCGTGATTTCAGAGCTATGCCAGCGGTTCCAGCGGCGATAAATAGTGACCCGCCTCGCACTACTCCGAGAACCCCCAAAATCACACCGGTTAGGACTAGGCCATAACTAATCAGGCTAAGGAGTCGATTATTTAACTGCATGCATCAACCACATTTGTAAGCAACATTGCTCGAGTCATGGGACCGACTCCCCCAGGCATTGGAGATACATATGAAGCCTTTTCATATACACCTGGACACACATCACCATCTAAACCATGTTCTGTTCGAGAAATTCCAACATCAATTACAACTGCACCTTCTTTGATCATTTCTGCTTTCAGAAAATGCGACTGCCCAATTGCTGCAACAACAATGTCAGCCTTTTTTGTGTGCAGTGATAAATCCTTTGTGCCGGTGTGAGTCAGAGTTACAGTTGCATTTTCTTGTTTGCGAGTAAGTAACAAACCCAATGGCCGACCAACGGTTAAACCACGACCGATGACTGTGATTTCTGCGCCTTGCGTCGAAATTTTATAGTGATCTAAAAGCGCAACGATTGCACGAGGTGTGCACGGCAAGGGAGCTTCATAACCTAATACCAAGCGGCCCAGATTAAATGGGTGCAATCCATCTGCATCTTTGTCGGGATCAATTGCTTCTAGAATCCTTTGCGTATTGATTGCCTTTGGTAATGGAAGTTGAACAATGTAACCCGTGCACTCTTTGGAGGCATTTAAATCTGTAATTGCGGCCAAAACATCTTTTTCTGTTGCATCACCTGGAAGATCAAATCGAATTGAGTTGATTCCAACTTCTTTGCAATCACGATGTTTTCCATCGACATATGAGACCGAACCAGGATCGTTACCAACCAATACTGTTCCCAAGCCTGGAGTGATTCCTTGTGCTTTAAGTGCAGCTACTCGAACAGTTAATTCGGCTTTCATGGTCGAGGCTAGGGCCTTGCCATCTAGTATCTGCGCGCTCATGTTCTAAGCCTACCGACTGCGTTATGCATGCGAGAAATGCCGAGTATTGGTGAAAAACATTGCTATTCCCGCAGCCTTAGCCGCAGCAATAACCTCTTCATCACGCACACTGCCACCTGGTTGAATAACTGCGGTTATCCCTGCGTCAATCAGAATTTGAAGTCCATCTGCAAATGGGAAGAAGGCATCACTTGCTGCAACCGAACCCTTTGCTCGTGCACCTGCGCGAGCTACCGCCAAACGCGCAGAATCAACTCGACTAACCTGTCCCATGCCGATACCAACGGCAGTTGTCATCGAAGCGAGAACAATCGCATTGCTCTTAACAGAACGAATACTTCTCCAAGCAAACTCGAGATCTTTCATTGTCTGCGCATCAACTTTTTCACCACACACTTGTTGCCAATTTTGCGGTGAATCACCTGGTGCATCAATCAGATCACTTTGCTGCAATAGAACTCCGCCTGAAATTGGCCGTAGTTCAAAAGCTTCATTTGCAGATTCTTTGACCTTCAAAATACGTAGCGAAGGTTTCTTCATCAATACTTCTAATGCATCCTGATCGTAATCTGGCGCAATCAATACTTCAGTAAAAACTTTGGATAATGGTTCTGCCATAGCAAGATCTACTTTTCTATTGGCTGCAACAACACCCCCAAATGCAGACACTGGATCGCACTCGTGTGCATGTTGGTAAGCAACTGCTACACCCAAAGCACACACAGCGATTCCGCACGGATTGGCATGCTTCATGATGGCAACCGCAGGATCTCTATGATCTCGAACTGCTCGCCAAGCAGCATCGGCATCGGTGTAATTGTTGAATGACATTTCTTTTCCATGCAGTTGCTGTGCATTAACAACTCCAGAATTCGACCCCGCATAGATTGCTGCCTGTTGATGCGGATTCTCACCGTAGCGAAGTAAACTCTTACGTTTCCAGATTTTTCCAAACCAAACTGGTAGCTCTTTTGAATCAGATTCTGCTAGCCATGTGGCAATAGCTAAGTCGTATTCGGCGGTTGCCCGAAAGGCTTCTAGTGCTAATTGACGACGTTCGGCTTCAGTAAATCCTCCAGCAGTGATTGCAGAAAGCAATTGGTCGTACTGTTCTGGATGAGAAATCACTGCAACTGAGTTGTGATTTTTAGCCGCACCACGAAGGATTGCTGGTCCACCAATATCAATCTGTTCAATACTTTCTTGGTAAGAAGCACCTGATTGGATTGTTTGAGCGAATGGATACAAATTAAGAATTACTAAATCAAAAGGTGAAATATCTAAGCTTGCAATTGCAGTCATGTGTTCTTGATTATCTTGATCCGCCAAGATTCCGGCATGGATTCGGGGGTGCAAACTCTTAACGCGACCATCCATGATTTCAGGAAAACCGGTGTACTGGCTTACCTCTGTCACCGGTATTGCCGCTTCAAGCAAAGTTTTTGAAGTATAACCAGTTGAAAGAATTTCGACTCCAGCCACATGAAGCGCCGTGCCAATTTCGACCAACCTATCTTTGTTATAAACGCTAATCAGCGCTCTACGAATTTTTTTCTTCATCTGCGATTTATGAATCTCGGCAGATAAATTGCCAGTGCAGCTCCAAGACTAAGTTGGGCGGCAATTGCTAAAGTGAATTTCCAAGTAGAGACGCCTACTGCAGACATCGCATCGGTAATCAACGCACCGCTAGCTGAATACCCTACAAATGCTGCAAGTAAAACGGCAACAATCAAACTCTGCGTAAGTATCTTTTGATTTAGGGAAATCGTCCATGAGACTAAAAGCGCACCCGCTGCAACAATAACCAATACTCCAAGGAGGGCAATCAGTGACTTACCTTCAGGTAGAGCGCCTAGTAATGGCATCGCTGGAATTTTGTTCAATCTAAACGAAGTTGGCGAAACTAAAGTTCCCGATCCAACTGCAAAGCCCACTCCTGAAAAGTAGGCCAGAGTAGAAACTATGGCATTTGGGATATACAAAATGTTAAGTAGCAGCAACAGGAATCCGCCAAAGATTCCTGGTTGCAAAACTGTTGTTAGATTCTTAACCATTGAGATATTGACCAGTAGCAAGATTCCAAAAACTATGGAAGAGATTCCAAGTAACAAAGCGATGATGCGGGAACCATACAAAAACCCTTGACCCAAAGCGACTCGTCTTCCAACCGTTGCTGCACATAACAAGGTAAAGGGAAGCACATAAATTAAGGCGAAGTACCAAACCGGACGAATTGATTCGGTCTTTGAGAAAAAGGAAGCCCCAACAGCAAAAAGTGTGTACAAAGCCGCAAAGACAGCACGCGCTGGGCCTACTAATGAACTGTCATGGTCTAAACGTTCAATTGTGCGAGCTACACCATTTCGAATAGCCAGAATGGGAAAGATCAACGCTCCCAAAGGAAGATATGAAAGATGGCCCGCTAAACCTGATGGTGGTAGCGATAAATCAAATGGAATTGAATGCGCACCGATCCAGATCCATAACGCTGCGCGGAGTGGATCTCCTGTATTTCCTGTTGCACTACCTGCAGTAGCCCAAGCAAGCAGAGCGATGAAAGATGTTGGTAATAAAAGCCAAGCAACGCTACGCAAGACTTGGGGCAATGCAGCTCCAAGTACTCGCGTAATCATTGTTATCGACCCATGATTGCGCGTAACAAACGCGCGGTTTCACTTGGTGTTTGGCCGACCTTTACGCCGGCAGCTTCTAAAGCATCTTTCTTACCTTGAGCAGTTCCTGATGAACCAGAAACAATCGCACCCGCGTGACCCATTGTTTTGCCTTCTGGTGCGGTAAAGCCAGCAACATAACCAACAACCGGCTTGGTTACATACTCTGCAATAAATGCAGCTGCGCGCTCTTCTGCATCTCCACCAATTTCACCAATCATGACAATTGCAGTTGTCTCTGGATCATCTTGGAATGCGCGCAGACAATCGATGTGGGTTGTTCCAATTACAGGATCTCCACCGATTCCAACTGCTGTGCTAAATCCGATATCACGAAGCTCATACATCATTTGGTAAGTCAGAGTTCCTGACTTTGACACTAAACCAATTGGACCTGCACCTGTGATGTCTGCCGGAATAATTCCAACATTTGATTTTCCTGGGCTAATCAAACCTGGACAGTTTGGTCCGATGATCTGCGTGGTTCCCTTTGTCTGCGCGTAGGTATAAAAACTTGCAGAATCGTGAACCGGAATTCCTTCAGTGATAACAACAACTAATGGCATTGCAGCATCAACTGCATCAATCACAGCTGCCTTTGCAAACTTAGGTGGCACAAAAACAACTGAAACATTGGCACCAGTTGCTGACATAGCTTCGGCAACAGTGTTAAACACCGGAAGTTGGTGACCGTCGATATCAACGACCTGTCCGCCTTTACCTGGTGTCACTCCGCCTACAACTTTTGTGCCTGAAGCCAACATACGTCGTGTGTGCTTGGTTCCTTCAGAACCAGTCATTCCCTGAACAATTACTTTGCTTGAATCATTGATGAAAATAGACATTACTTCGCCGCCAATTCTGCAGCGCGATTTGCTGCTCCATCCATTGTGTCTGCCTGCTCAACCAGTGGGTGGGCAGCTTTAGCCAAAATAGCTCGTCCTTCAACAACATTGTTTCCATCAAGGCGAACCACGATTGGCTTCGTCGCCTTTGAGCCAAGTAATTCAAGGGCTTGAACGATTCCGTTTGCTACCGCATCACATGCAGTGATTCCACCAAATACATTTACAAACACACTCTTTACATCTTTATCACCAAGAATGATTGAAAGACCATCGGCCATGATTTGTGCCGATGCACCTCCACCAATATCAAGGAAGTTTGCTGGGCGAACTCCACCATGCTTTTCACCTGCGTAAGCAACAACATCTAAGGTGCTCATTACAAGACCTGCACCGTTACCGATGATTCCTACTTCGCCTTCAAGCTTGACGTAATTAAGACCTTTTTCCTTAGCGGCTGCTTCTAGTGGATTTTCTGCCGCCTGATCAACTAATGCTTCGTGATCTGGTTGGCGGAAATCTGCGTTGTCATCAAGAGTGACTTTTCCATCAAGTGCGATGATCTTGCCATCTTTTGTCTTCACCAATGGGTTAACTTCAACAAGGGTTGCATCTTCGCCCTGGAAAACTTCCCATAGCTTGAGCAAAACATCAGCAACTTGATCTGCAACATCTGCTGGGAATTGCGCAGCTGCAACAATTTCCTTGGCCTTTGCAAGAGAAATGCCATCAACAGCTGATACTGGAATCTTTGCCAGCTTTTCAGGTGCAGTGTGTGCAACTTCTTCGATATCCATTCCACCTGAAACAGATGCCATCACAAGAAATGTTCGGTTTGAGCGATCAAGCAAGATTGCTAAGTAATATTCAGATTCGATTGGCGCGGCTGCAGCGATCATCACTGTATGAACTGTGTGACCCTTGATATCCATTCCAAGAATTGCGCCAGCCTTTTCGCGTGCATCTTGTGGGTTCTCAGCTAGCTTTACTCCGCCAGCCTTTCCGCGTCCACCAACTTTGACCTGTGCCTTAACGACAACCTTTCCGCCAATAGCTGCTGCTGCTTTTTCTGCCTCATCTGCAGTTGTTGCAACGCTTGCAGCTAGTACAGGTACGCCATGCTTTTCAAAGATGTCGCGGGCTTGGTATTCAAAGAGATCCACTGGGCTTCCAATCAGTTCAGTTCTGATGCGCTAATGAGGGTAATCCTAGAGCTTCTCTACGGGTGCATAACGCAGCAGCAAACGCTTCTCGCCGTATTGTCCGAAGTTAATTGTGGCTTCGGCCTTATCCCCGGCTCCTGCTACCGAAACTACGGTACCCAAACCAAATGTGTCATGTGACACACGCTCCCCGACAGCTAGCTCCATTGCAACGCTTTTCTTTCCTGTCGCTCTTGGCGGCGGCGATGATGGTGTTCGAGTTTTTTTAATTAAAGACGGCGATACAGATGTTCCTGATTGATTGCGCCATTCAATTACTTCTTCCGGAATTTCATCCAGAAAACGTGATGGCGGATTGTAATTTGGGGCGCCCCAAGTTGATCTGTATTCGGCGCGCGAAATATAGAGCCGTTGGCGTGCCCGAGTTAAGCCAACATATGCAAGTCGACGTTCTTCTTCGATCTCATCTTTTTCTCCAAGAGTACGAGAGTGAGGAAAAATTCCATCTTCCATACCTGTCAAGAAAACTGTTGGAAACTCAAGGCCTTTCGCTGTATGAAGAGTCATCATCGTTACAACTCCCCCATGATCTTCTCCCTCTGGAATCTCATCAGCATCTGCAACCAAGGAAACTTTTTCTAGAAAACCTGCAAGTGAAATCTCTTCATCTTCGCTAAGTTCTTCGTAGGGTCTTTCTTCATACTCCATCGAAACTGCAACAAGTTCTTTTAGGTTTTCAACTCGAACTTCATCTTGTGGGTCGGTGCTATCGATCAGCTCTTTCAGCAATCCAGACTGTTCCAGGGCGGCTTCGACAATGACAGATGGCTTGGTCTTGGCTTCAACCAGCACGCTTAACGCACTAATCATCGAAGTGAATTCATTAATTGCCTGTGCCGCACGTGTAGGTACCGATCCAACTTCTTGGCACCGCAGCAGACCTTGCCAAAATGAAATGTTGTTATCTCTGGCAAACAAATCCACGTAATCCAAAGAGGTATCACCAATTCCTCGTTTTGGAACATTGATAATTCGACGAAGCGAAATTTCATCTTCGGGGTTAGCCAAAACTCGCAAATAAGCAAGTAAGTCCTTTACTTCACGGCGTTCGTAGAATCGAAGACCACCGACAACTTTGTAAGGAAGCGCACTGCGCATAAAGACTTCTTCAAATACACGCGATTGAGCGTTAGTTCGATAGAAAATTGCAGTATCTCCAGGAGTAGAGACGCCTTCGCGTTGAAGTGATCTAATTTCATCAGCAACAAAGTTTGCTTCGTCATGCTCGCTTTCGGCAACATAACCAACCAGTGGTGTTCCAGAGCCTGCATCTGACCAGAGGTTTTTCTCTTTACGGCTCTCATTACAAGTGATTACGGCATTGGCTGCATTAAGAATGTTTTGGGTTGATCGATAATTTTGCTCGAGCAAGACTGTACGAGCATCTGGATAATCCAATTCAAACTGCAAGATGTTGCGAATCGTCGCACCGCGGAAGCCGTAAATGGATTGATCTGCATCTCCCACAACACACAGTTCTGCGGGTGGCTGGCCTTCAAGATCTGTTCCCACTAACTCTTTTACAAGGATGTACTGGGCGTGGTTTGTATCTTGATACTCGTCAACTAATACATGTCGAAAACGTGATCTAAATCGAGCTTTGGCTTCTGGGTAACGTTGTAAGACTTCTACCGTCTTCAAAATCAAATCATCAAAATCCATCGCATTAGCGCGCATCAATCGTTGTTGATATACCGCATAGACATCGGCGACGACCTGTTCAAATTGATTTGTCGTTGAATTTAGATAATCCTGCGGGCCCAATAATTCATTTTTTGCATTCGAAATCATGGACTGGAATTGACGTGCCGGGTACCGCTTTGGGTCAAGGTTTAACTCTTTGGCCACAATTGTTATCAGTCGCTGCGAATCAGCAGAGTCATAGATGCTAAATGAATTGCTGTATCCAAGACGTGTTGCTTCTTGCCGCAGAATCCGAACGCAAGCTGAATGGAAAGTTGAAACCCACATGGACTTTGCAATGGGCCCTACAAGTTCGGCAACACGCTCTTTCATTTCCCCTGCAGCCTTGTTTGTAAAAGTGATTGCAAGAATTTGATAGGGAGCAACATGTCTGCGCGACATTAAATATGCGATTCGACGAGTTAATACTCGAGTTTTTCCTGACCCAGCTCCGGCGACAACCAAAAGTGGCCCGCCTGCATGGGTAACCGCCTCCGCTTGTTGAGGATTAAGTCCCTCAATGAGTGGATCGATTTCAGTCATAAGGTCGAGTCTATTAGGCTTCATGCATGGAACCGATCGCAGATACCGAGATCAAGCGAGTTTTGGTCGTCAATGCCCACCCCGACGATTCAGATTTTGGAGCATCAGGAACTATTTCCCAATGGGTGAAAAAGGGAATCGAAGTCGCTTACGTCTTTTGCACAAATGGTGACCAAGGTGGCGAAGAGTCTGGCTTTACTAAAGAGGAAATGCCTGCGATACGCCAGCGCGAACAACGCGCAGCAGGTGCAGCAATTGGCGTTACTGACATAACTTTCTTGAATTATGTTGATGGACATTTAGAACCAACTCTTGCGCTCCGCAAAGATATTGTCCGACAGATTCGAATTTCACAACCAGATCGAATTGTGTGTCAAAGTCCAGAACGCAATTGGGATCGAATCGGTGCAAGTCATCCAGATCATTTAGCTGCCGGAGAAGCAACTATCCAAGCTGTCTATCCTGATGCTCGTAACCCTTTTGCTTTCACTGATTTAATGGAAAAAGAAGGCTTGCAGCCGTGGCGAGTCAAAGAAGTATGGGTCTCTGGTTTTGCCCACCCAGATCATTGGGTTGATATCACCGATACTTTTGATCTCAAGATGGCGGCGCTGCACGCGCATGCATCCCAAACTGCACACAATAAAGATTTAGAAAAGATGGTTCGAGAATGGGGTCAGCGCAACGCAGGTATGGGCGGACTTCCAGAAGGTCGAATTGCTGAAGCTTTTAAGATTGTTAATACTGCTTAACAAATTTAGTTGTTTGAAACCATTACACGATTAATTGCTATTGGCTGATTAGGTGTGCCATCTACGCCGCCACCTTTAACGCCAGCTTTAGCAATCGCTTTTACGATATCTAAACCTTGGGTAATTCTTCCCCAAATTGTGTAATTAGCCCCCAAAGTTGTGTCGGCAAAAACTAAGAAGAATTGACTTCCATTCGTTCCAGGACCTGAATTAGCCATTGCAACAGTTCCTGCAGGATAGTTATACAAAGATTCGGTTGGAAGATTTTCGTCAGGGTATGTAAAGCTTGGCCCACCGCCACCTGTAGCTGTTGGGTCACCACATTGCAAAACATAGAGACCTTTAGTTGTTAAGCGATGACACAAGGAGTTATTGAAATAGCCACCACGTGCGAGTGTGGCTAACTGGGTAATTGTGATTGGTGCTTTAGAACCAACAGTCGCTACTACGATATTTCCGCAATTGGTTGCCAAAGTAAATGTTCGTGGCAAGCGCTTTAAAAGTTTATCTGCCGGAGCAACTGAAGGAGGTGTGTGTCCCACTGCTCTAGTTTTTGCGCACTTGATCTCGGAAACTTTTGCTGACTTATTTTTTGTGTTAGCAACAGCGGCAGGAGCAACAATTAATGTTGAAGCAGATAATGCAGCTACTGATATCGCTGCAACGATCAATCTCTTCACTTGAACTCCCTTTGGCATGGCCTAATGGTAAATCGAAACCCTGTGAAAACCCTTAATTTATTCCCATTCAATGGTGCCAGGTGGCTTGCTTGTTACATCAAGAACCACTCGATTAACCTGACGCACCTCGTTGGTTATGCGGGTAGAGATCTTTTCCAGAACCTTATATGGAACGCGTGACCAATCTGCGGTCATGGCATCCTCAGAAGAAACTGGGCGCAGAACAATTGGGTGCCCATATGTGCGGCCATCACCTTGCACGCCGACGCTTCGGACATCGGCTAAAAGAACAACGGGGCACTGCCAAATTTCACGATCTAACCCAGCAGACTTTAACTCTGCCCTGACAATTGCATCAGCTTCACGCAATACATCTAGGCGTTCTTGGGTTACTGCACCGACTATTCGAATTCCAAGGCCTGGACCAGGAAATGGCTGACGCCACACAATCTCTTCGGGTAATCCAAGTTCTAGACCAACTTGTCGAACCTCATCCTTAAACAAGGTTCGAAGCGGTTCTACTAATGTGAATTGCAGATCATCGGGTAAGCCACCAACATTGTGATGGGATTTGATGTTTGCCGTTCCGGTTCCGCCACCAGATTCGACAACATCTGGATACAAAGTTCCCTGAACTAAGAATTCAACGTTCCCTTCGGCTGCTATGTTGCGGGCAGCTGCCTCAAAAGAACGAATGAATTCGCGTCCAATAATTTTTCGCTTTTCTTCGGGATCGGTTACATCTTTCAAGGCATCGAGAAACTGTTTCTTAGCATCGACTACTACTAATTGAACGCCAGTAGATGCCACAAAGTCGCGTTCTACTTGTTCGGCTTCGCCTTTTCGCAACAAACCATGATCGACAAAAACGCAGGTTAACTGATTTCCAACCGCCTTCTGGATTATTGCAGCGGCGACAGCAGAATCAACTCCGCCAGATAATCCACAAATTACTTTCTTGTCGCCAATTACTTGCTTGGCTTTTGCTATTTCAGTATCGGCAATATTTGCTGTTGTCCAGGTAGCATCGCACTTTGCAATGTTTAGCAGCCAATTGCTAAGGATTGCTTGTCCATATTCACTGTGCAGGACTTCAGGGTGAAATTGAACACCTGCAAATAGCGCCGTTTCGTTTTCGAAAGCAGCAATCTCGGTATCGGCAGTTGCGCCACACACTATAAATCCTGCAGGTACTTTGCTGACTGCGTCGCCATGTGACATCCATACTTTTTGCTGGGCTGGCAGTCCTGTAAACAACTTAGAAGTTGTAATCAGGGTTGTATCTGTCCGACCAAACTCTGATTTACCTGTTTGCTCAACAACACCACCGAGTGCCACTGCCATGACTTGGAATCCATAACAAATACCAAAGACGGGAACCCCTAGTTGAAGTATTTCAGCATCTAATGCTGGAGCATTTTCTGCATAGACACTGGAAGGCCCACCAGACAAAATAATGGCAGCTGGATTCTTTGCTTTTACTTGGGCAGCAGTAATTGATGATGGAACAATTTCTGAATAAACATGTGCTTCGCGAACACGCCTAGCAATTAATTGCGCATACTGTGCGCCAAAATCAACAACTAGTACTCCGCGCGTTTCAGCCACGATGAATAAGAACCTCTACGCGCTGGAACTCCTTCACATCTGAGTAACCACATGTTGCCATTGCGCGACGAAGAGCTCCAAACAAGTTCATTGATCCATCTG
>JBIKSX010000061.1:0-3739 GCA_044348405.1 Candidatus Planktophila sp. | reverse complement strand
CAGACAAATACTCGCGAATCACAAAAGTCATACTTGAAACCTTAGAGTATCTACCCATCTTTCTCCATAGCGATTACAGTTACCTCTTATCAGTAACGCTCATCGGAGGAAAAATGTCGCAGTCTCCTTTCTTGTTTATGAAAGAGAATTCCCCAATTGTTCTGTGGAATGACTCGGCAGATCCGAAAGAGTTAAAAGATGCCCTCACTTGGGGCATCGTTGGCGCTACATGCAATCCGGAGAGACTTAAAGGTTCTTATCAGCCCAAATACACACAGCGTCGTAGTGATATTTACCTAGACCTTGGGCAACTTCTTCATAACTGTCCCTGTAAGGGGATGGCAAGATATATGTCATCGCTAGGGATTTGTAGGCTTCCTTATTCGGAGTCCAAAACTGAAGGATAAAATCGTAATGTTTTTTCACGAGTTCTTGAACAGACTCATCTGAGGCATGAATTCCTTCAGCCATTTTGGCTGCAAACTCTAAAGTCAAGTCACCAAATACCTGAGTGAATTTTTGCTCTTCTTCTTTTGAGTAATTATTCTGATATTGCTCAGAGTGGATGCCAAATTTCATAAACTAATACTAAATCTTGCCCACGTTTTTGCCCACATAAACTTATAAATTCTTGTTAGGTTGTGCAGAGAGTTGTAAAAGAAAAGTGACCATCTCCGCACGGGAAATGGTCACTAATCACTAATTTGAAGAAGAGTCGCCCTATAAGCCGGATCCTGTCGTTCTTGCGAACGGATCACCATCCATCTAGATCTGTAATTGCTTACAGATTCAAGCAACCTACCCGTTGACTCGAGCGAGCAGCTCTCAAACGCCAACTGCGTGGTCTTGCTTCAGGCGGGGTTTACATAGCTAACTGCATTACTGCAATTACTGGTGGTCTCTTACACCACCGTTTCACCCTTACCAACTTTCGTTGGCGGTTTACTTTCTGTTGCACTGTTCCCGCGGATTGCTCCGGGTGGGAGTTACCCACCGCCTTGCTCTGCGAAGTCCGGACTTTCCTCGGTGTCTTGCGACAACGCGGTGATCCGGGCGACTCTTCAATCACAGATGATACGCCTTGATGCCGTGATGGAGTTAGTCAGGTTTATGGCTTTGAGCCGTAGGATTACCGCATGTCAGTTCAGGGATTATCAAAAGATGAGAAATGGCCGCGCGCAAGTACTCTCTTTGATAGCAGCTTGAATAATGCCGATTTTGCTCTGCTAGGTATCCCCGCACATAAAACATCCCTTTCGCCTACCTCCTCACACTTAACTCCTGCAGCCGTGCGCGATGCACTTGCTAGGTATTCAACATTTGCCGAATCTACAAATACCGATTTGCGCAGTACTTCTATGACTGATTTAGGCGATATCGATTCTCCCGACTTTGCAGATGGAGAAAGTCGTGTTGCTGATTTTTCCGCTGATTTATTGAACAAACATAAGTTAATCGTTGCGCTTGGTGGCGATAATTCGATTACTTACTCATTTGCTAAAGGCTTATGGAACGATGTGAAAAACATCGGAGTAATTACTTTTGATGCTCACCATGATCTTCGTGATGGTGAATCAAATGGTTCTCCAATTTGGAGACTAATCCAGGCTGGTCTGCCAGGAAAAAACATTGTTCAGATTGGTATTGCAGATTTTGCCAATAGTTCAGAGTATGCCCAAAGAGCGAAAGAGCACGGGGTTACTGTTATCACTCGGGCTGATATGAGATCTGCATCTATGCCTGAGTTAATTGGTAAAGCACTTGATCTTGCTGGCATGCAGGGTCGTGATATTTATGTCGATGTTGATGTAGATGTTTGCGATAGATCAGTTGCACCGGCCTGTCCTGCTTCACTTCCTGGTGGAATTTCAGCAGATGAATTACGACATGCGGTCCGACTTGTTGCATCAGATAAGCGCGTGCGTGCTTTAGATATAACTGAAATTGATGCAGCTATTGATTCAGATGATCAGCGGACAGTTCGCTTAGCCGCTCTCCTGGTTCTAGAAGCTGCTACTGGACTAGCCTCTAGATAAGTTGCTTAACAACTTCCTTTGCTGCAGCAACAACTGCGCCAGAGTTAACAAGCGTTGTTGCAGCTTCTAATTCTGGTGATAGGAAACGATCTGGTCCGACTCCCCCTACAACTGTACGTAGCTCTTTAACAACGCGGGCAGTTGCTGGTGCTGGTTCTAAACCAGTTCGAAATTCAATTGCTCGAGCTGCAGTTACTAACTCGATAGCCAAGATGCGAGCTAAATTATCAACAACTTTGCGCAGTTTGCGAGCAGCAGACCAACCCATTGAAACATGATCTTCTTGCATGGCAGATGATGGAATTGAATCAACACTTGCCGGAGTTGAAAGACGCTTGTTTTCACTAACAAGACCAGCTTGGGTGTATTGCGCAATCATTAGACCAGAATCAACACCTGGATCATGGGCTAAGAACGGTGGCAGGCCAGCAGAGCGGTATTGATCAAGTGCTCTATCTGTGCGGCGTTCTGCAATAGAACCTAAATCTGTTGCTGCAATTGCAAGGAAATCTAGAACATAACCGACAGGTGCACCATGGAAGTTTCCATTTGATTCAACGCGACCATCGGGTAATACAACTGGATTATCAATAGAACTTGCTAGTTCGCGAGCAGCAATTGTTGATGCATAAGCAACTGTGTCACGGACCGCGCCAGCAACTTGTGGAGCACATCGCAATGAGTACGCGTCTTGCACACGTGAATCATTTTCTCGGTGTGATGCAACGATGGCTGAGTCTTTAAGCAAAGCATAGATATTTGCCGCACTGATTGCTTGCCCAATTTGCGGGCGAAGTGGAGCATGCAGATCTGGCGCAAATACACGATCTGTTCCAAGCAATCCTTCAATACTCATGGCAGTTGTAATGTCTGCAACCATGCACAGCTGTTCAAGATCAGCACATGCCATGATCAACATGCCCAGCATGCCATCGGTGCCATTGATAAGTGCCAAACCTTCTTTTGCTTCAAGTTCGATTGGCTTAATGCCAGCAGCATTGAGCGCTTGCATTGTTTCCATTTCGACGCCATTGGCATCGTGAACTCGGCCTTCTCCCATCAAAGCAAGTGCGCAATGTGAAAGTGGTGCTAAATCTCCGCTGCACCCTAATGAACCAAATTCTGGAACAACCGGAGTGATTCCATTGTTTAAGAAATCAACATAGCTCTGCGCAAGTACCACGCGGACACCTGTGCGACCAGATGCCATGGTGCGTAGGCGCAAAAACATCAACGCCCGCACTACTTCGCGTTCTATGGCAGGTCCTACACCTGCAGCGTGTGATCGAATAAGAGATTTCTGTAATTGAGCTCGATCTGCAACATCAATATGGCGATTAGCAAGTGCACCAAATCCTGTTGAAACACCATAAACAGGAACTCCCCCTGCGGCATAGTCTTCAATGTATTTTCTAGATGCATTCATTGCATCAATAGACGCGGCTGAAAGTTCTACTAGTGCGCCATGGCGCGCCACATCAATAACATCGGCAAATGTCGTGCCAGATGTTGAAAGCGTTACTGTCTTATTTGATTTGGAGGCCATCTCGCCACACCTGTTCTACTAATTGAACACCTGGACGATATGCCAAGTGAATGTATGAATCTGTATTAAGAATAGAAAAGTTAGCCCGAGCACCTTCAAAAAGATGTCCAATGTCATCACGGCGCAGCGCTTTTGCTCCGCCCATCGTTGCTGACCA
>JBIKSX010000060.1:0-3989 GCA_044348405.1 Candidatus Planktophila sp. | reverse complement strand
GACCGCCAGGCAGATCGTGTTTTCACTTCGCTGCCAGATTTGCAAGGTGTCATCCAATCTGATGATTGGATTTCGACCTGGAACAAAGTTTCTGAGCGGACCAAAAAACTGGTTGCAGCACTTGATGGTTGGAACGAACCTGTTATTGCACGAACACTTGCCGCCGCAATTCCAAATGAAACAGCGCTTTTTGTTTCATCGTCTCGGCCAATTCGAGATCTTGAAGGTTTTGCAGTCCCACGAGGTGGGCTAACAACCTACGCTAACCGAGGGTTAGCTGGAATTGATGGAAATATTTCTACCGCGCTAGGTATTGCTTATTCACACAAAGCAACGATTGCAATTCTAGGTGATCTTTCATTTTTGCATGACCTAACTGGTTTGATAAACAAAGAGTCGATCAATTGCCGATTCATTGTGATAAACAACGATGGTGGCGGCATATTTTCAACTTTGCCACAGCGAGGATCACACGGGTTTGAAACCGTTTTTGGAACACCACACGGACTTGACCCTGCAGAAATCGCAAAGTCAATGGGAATACCTGCAAAAGTGATTTCAAGTGTTGAAGAGTTAGAAACTGAAATTAAAGCGCCAATTTCTGGAATCAGTGTTGTTGTCTGTGATGTTCCAGATCGAGAAAACAATGCAGACAACTTAAAAGCAATTTATGACAGTTTGAACTCTATGTAAGCGCGCTTCGCATAGGAGCAAACTTTGCATATGTTTCAGCTAGCTCAATTTCAGGATCTGAACCATCTACGATTCCACACCCGGCAAAAATTCGAATTGAATCTCCATTGATCTGCCCACAACGCAACGCAATACCAAGTTCACCATCACCAGCGGCATCAATCCAACCAACCGGTCCGGCATAGCGACCTCGCGGCATTCCTTCTATTTCGTTTATCAACTTGGCAGCTTGCGGGCGCGGAGTTCCACAAACAGCTGCTGATGGGTGAAGGTGTTCCAAGATTGTAAAGACATCAACATGTGAAAGGGTTTCAACTAGAGCTCCAGTTACATCAGTTGCAAGATGCATGACATTTGCAAGGTGTAAAACAAATGGTGATTCTGGAACATTTGTTGAAGAACAAAATGGTTCGATGGCATCTGCAACAGAGCGCACCGCATATTCGTGCTCTGCAAGGTCTTTTGAAGAACGGGCAAGAGAACCGGCTAAAGCAAGGTCTTTTGCATCATCTCCGGTCTTGCTGATTGTTCCGGCAAGTACACGTGAGGTAATCATGCCCCTTGAAAGACGTAGTAATAATTCTGGAGTTGCCCCAACCAATCCTGAAACAGCAAACTTCCAGGTTGTCGGATATTCCAAAGCAAGTTTGTTCAAAATAGAACGTGGATCAATAGCTTTGCTTGATGTAACAGTTATGTCGCGCGCCAGAACTACTTTGTCTAAGTCGCCCTTTTGAATTCGAGAAACCGCGGTTGCAACTCTCTCTTTCCACAATTCATTGGCTTTCGGTTCTTCGCTCCACTTCATGTCGCCATTAGAAAAATGATCAGGCTCAGTTTTCAAATGTGGTTGTGAATCTGAACCAATCCAAGTTATCCAGGACTTCCCACTCTTTGTTCCAACAACTACTTCAGGAATCACAAGTACAGAAACGTCATCAGGTGAAAAGGAGAAAGAAGCAAATAAAACTGGACCAGTGCCACTTCCATGCACTGTATTGCTAACAGTTAATTTTTCTAATTGTTTTTGCCACCAATGACGTGCATCGGCAAATCTATGTGGACCACTAACAGTTGTTGTTGCAAAAGTTCCCCAACCAACTAAACCTTCGCCACTTCGAACCCATGCAAGAGGTTGGGTGTCTGGAAGTAAATCCAACAACGGCAAATGCTCGCCCAGGCGGGCCGTCGTGACTGGAACCAGTTGAACCATTGGGGAAAAACTCTCCTCTAATTCATGCCGCAGTTGATGTGGCGTTGAGTTGTGGATGAGCCTACTTCAAGGGAGAATATGCGCATGTCCCGCGCTAATTTGAATAAAGATCCCGATGAAGTTGCGGCAATGTTTGACGGAGTCGCTAAGCGGTATGACCTGGTAAATGATCTTTTGAGTTTGGGCCGAACCAAGGCTTGGCGCAAAGCGGCAACAAAGATCATTGCTCCAGCACCTGGAATGGTGATTTTGGATCTAGCCGCTGGGCCTGGCTCATCCTCAGAACCCCTATTTAAGGCTGGGGCCACCGTTTTTGCCACAGATTTCAGTGAGGGAATGCTGGCTCAGGGGCGAAAAGCCCGTCCATATCTGAACTTTTCCAAGGCTGATGCTCTCAATCTGCCCTTTGAGGCGGACCGTTTTGATGTTGTCACCATTTCTTATGGCTTGCGAAACACGGCAGATTTCGACAAAGCGCTCGCAGAGGCCCGCCGGGTCACAAAGCCAGGGGGTCGGATGGTGGTCGTTGAATTCAGCCACCCGACCTGGCGCCCATTTCGGACCATCTATACGGAATATCTGATGCGCCTGCTGCCGGTGATTGCCAAGCGGACCGCTTCCAACCCCGATGCCTATGTTTATTTGGCCGAATCCATCCGGGCCTGGCCAGATCAGGCGGGCCTTGCCGCCCATATGCAGAGGGCGGGCTGGACCCAGGTCAGCTGGAAAAACCTGACCTTTGGTGTTGTTGCAGTTCACAGCGGGATTAAGGGCTAGCGGTCGAGGGCACACGCCTTTCCACCTTAGGATTTCGACCGTGATATCCACATCCAATCCATACATCCCAATCCTGGTGATAGGGGCGATCGGCTTTGGCTTCGCAGTTTTCTCAGTTGTTGCAGGCGCGCTGACAGGTCCAAAGCGTTACAACCGAGCGAAATTAGATGCATACGAATGTGGAATCGAACCTTCGCCGCAAGCTGCCGAAGGTGGAAGATTTCCGGTTAAGTACTTCTTAACTGCGATGCTTTTCATCATCTTTGATATTGAAATTGTCTTTTTATATCCATGGGCAGTTGCTTTTGATTCTCTTGGTGTGTTTGGTTTGGTTGAAATGGCAATCTTTATCGGAACAGTTTTTGTTGCATTTGCGTACGTTTGGCGCCGCGGCGGATTGGAATGGGACTAAACCATGGGTCTTGAAGAGAAAATCCCAAGTGGGTTTGTTTTAACCACTGTTGAAAAACTTGCAGGTTATATGCGCAAGAATTCGCTTTGGCCAGCAACATTTGGTCTTGCATGTTGTGCAATTGAAATGATGGCCGTTGGTTCGGCAGCCAAGTACGACATCGCTCGATTTGGTGGCGAAGTTTTCCGTGCATCTCCACGCCAAGCTGATCTAATGATTGTTGCTGGCCGAGTTTCAAACAAAATGGCACCTGTTTTACGTCAGATTTATGATCAAATGTCTGCGCCAAAGTGGGTGCTTGCAATGGGTGCATGTGCATCCTCAGGTGGAATGTTTAATAACTACGCAATTGTTCAAGGCGTAGACCACATTGTTCCAGTTGATATTTATCTTCCCGGCTGTCCGCCGCGTCCAGAAATGTTGCTCGATGCGATCTTGAAGTTGCACGAACAAATTAGCGATACAAAGCTTGGTGCAAACCGCGCCCAGGTCATCAAAGAAGTTGAACTTGCTGCCATGAATGCAAAGCCAACTCATGAGATGAAGGGCTTACTCGCGTAATGAGTTTTAACGATCAAGCAGCTGGAATGTTTGGTGCAAGAGGCACCGGAGACACTTCAGGATATGGTGGCTTAGTTCGTCAGGCCGCTAATTTTGGATCTTCTGAGCGTCCATATGGTTCATATTTTGATGAAGTAGCCGATGACTTAGAGCGCGCTTATCCTGAGTTTTCAGAAGCTATTGAACGCGTTGTTGTTGATCGTGGTGAATTAACTCTTCATGTAAAGCGCGAAAAATTAGTTGAAGTTTCGATGATTCTTCGCGATAAGTTGAAGTTTGAAATGTGCATGGGAGTTAATGGCGTTCATTACCCTGATCAAGTCGGTCGCGAAA
>JBIKSX010000059.1:0-4004 GCA_044348405.1 Candidatus Planktophila sp. | reverse complement strand
TTTGAAGAAGCACAATTGATGCAAGCCATGACAATTATTCCGATGCATCACTTAAAGCAAGTACTGCGCTGGTTACGAACTGGAGAGCGCGAAGTAGTACAAGAGTTTGATTTACAGTGGGAACAAACCGATACCCGTTTGGATTTTGCAGATGTTGCCGGACAATCAACCGCACGTTTAGCGGCAGAGATTGCTGCTATTGGGGGACATCACATCTTGTTGATTGGCCCACCAGGTGCTGGAAAAACCATGATTGCCGAAAGAATTCCGACAATCATGCCCGCGCTAAGCATCGATCAAGCACTAGAAGTGACTGCAGTTCATTCAATCGCCGGCACTTTGACTCAACGTTCACCCTTATCGCTACTTGCGCCAATGGTGTCACCGCATCACACAACTACGCGCATCGCGATGGTTGGTGGCGGATCGCATGCGATCAAACCCGGTGCATGTTCACTTGCACATTACGGTGTTTTATTCGTTGATGAAGCACCAGAATGTGGGCCTGGTGTTCTAGATGCGTTGCGCCAACCATTGGAGTCCGGAACCATAACGATCGCGCGTAGCGTCGGAAACTTAACTTTTCCAGCACAGTTTCTTTTGGTTTTAGCTGCTAATCCTTGTCCATGTGGAAAGTTCACTGGACGCGGCCATAACTGCACCTGCACATCGCAACAGGTCAGGCGTTATCTGGGAAAGTTATCGGGACCCTTAATGGACAGAATTGATTTGCGAGTTCAGGTAGATCCTGTAGGACGTGTGGATATGGCACGGGATGAATTAGGAGAAAGCAGCACGGTAATTCGTGCCCGAGTGATTACAGCACGAGAGGTAGCAAAAAAACGTTTTGCTGGAATGGGCTGGAGTTTGAATTCGCAGATACCGGCACGTGCTTTGCGTTCAACGTTTCAGCCTGAAAGAAGTGCAATGAATTTTCTACATGATGAACTAGATCGTGAACACATTACTGCCCGCGGTTTACACAAGATCATTCGTACCGCCTGGAGCTTTGCTGATCTGCACAATAACCCAACACCAACTTTAGAAAATGTTATGGCCGCTCACACCATGAGAGGCAAGGTCGAAGCGTGACAGAACAACTAGCACGCGCAGCGCTGTTTAATGCAATAGAGGCAGGACATCCCTTTTGGTCCTCCGAAATTTCTACTAGGGGTGCACTTGCTGTGCATGAAAGATTATTGTCTGGCGGGTATGACTCGATTAAAAATGAAAAGCTAATTTCCGAAATTCGTCAGATGAGCGGGGAACAAGTTTTAGCAATCATTGATGCACATCAAGCACGACTGATTACTCCAGTTGATGAAGATTGGCCCCTACAGGTCAATGATCTAGCTGCACCACCGATCGCTTTGATACTAAAGGGAAATATCAGTGCTTTGCATCAACCATCTCTTGCAATTGTTGGAACCCGCAATCCAACATCCTATGGAGCGCGAATAGCTGGTGACTTTGCTGCAGGTTTTGCCGACCGTGAATGGGCAATAGTTAGTGGGGGAGCATATGGAATTGATTCCTATGCACATAAAGGCGCACTGATTGCAGAAGGTGTGACAGTTGCAGTTATCGCATCTGGAATTGACATTAATTATCCTGCTGGAAATACGCGACTATTTGTCGAAATTTGTGAGTCAGGAGCAATTGTTACCGAGTTCATGCCAGGACACCGTGCGCTTCCGCATCGCTTCTTAACTCGTAATCGATTGATTGCATCCTTATCGAAAGCAACTCTTGTTGTTGAAGCCGCATTTCGCAGTGGTTCATTACGCACCGCACGTGATGCTGCAGAGATCTTTCGCCCAGTGATGGCGATTCCAGGACCAATTAATTCACCTACAAGCGAAGGTTGTCATCGCTTAATTGGTGAGCGCGCAGCCGAGATCGTTACATCTGTGGCAGATGCGGTGGAGTTTGTGGGAGCTAATTGATGAGAGAATAAGCCTATGAGTGATTTCTGTTCGGGCTTTGTTGCCATTGTTGGCCGCCCAAATGTTGGAAAATCGACTTTGATTAACGCACTCGTAGGTAGCAAGATTGCAATTACTTCACATCACCCAAACACAACTCGTACTGCGATTCGTGGAATAGTTCATCGCCCTGAATTTCAAGCAGTTCTTGTGGATACACCTGGAGTTCACAAGCCAAAGACATTATTGGGTCAACGTTTGAATCAAGTTGTTGACCAGAGCATGGATTCAGTCGACATAGTCATTATGTGTATTCCAGCCGATGAGACATCAGGCGCAGGAGACACATTTATTGCTGCCGAAATTGCCAAGCACCCAAAGGCAAAGAAGTTTGCAGTCATAACAAAAACAGATTTGATTTCAAAAGAAAAACTAGCAGCTCGCTTACTAGGCATAATGAAGATTGCCGAAGGCTTTGTCTGGGATGAAATCATTCCGGTATCGGCGGCTATTCACGATCAAGTAGATCTACTCAATGAACTTATTGGGAAAAACCTTCCCACAGGTCCTCAGTACTATCCTGAAGGAACAACTAGTGATCAAGCAATCGAACAGTTAATCTGTGAATTCATTCGAGAAGCTGCGCTTCAGGATGTTCGTGAAGAGCTTCCGCATTCAATTGTTGTAACAATCGATGAATTTGGTGAGCGCGAGGAAAAAGGTTCCCGTCCATTCTTTGATGTTCACGCCACTATTCACGTTGAGCGCGACACTCAACGGGCAATCTTGCTGGGCCATCAAGGCGCTCGATTGAAAGAAATTGGAATCCGAGCTCGCGCAGATATTGAGCGCGCACTTGCGGCAAAAATCTATCTTGGGCTTCACATTAAGGTTTCAAAGGAATGGCAAAAGGATCCAAAACTTCTTGCAAAACTTGGGTTCGGCGACAGGACTTAAAAGTAATACCTAAATTACTTGGCTCTTACGGCTTGCTAGATATGAACCGATCAATACCAAAGGTAATCCAAGGATAATTCCTGCAGTCAGCGGCTCCTTCAGAATAATCACACCTAGAACTACTGCTACGGCAGTGTTCAAGTACGTAACTAAAGAGCCACGGGCTGGACCAATCTCATCCATCAATTTAAAGAACAGAATAAATGCAAATGCAGTACTAAATATTCCAAGTGCAATAAGGGATAGCGCTGAGTTCATGGAGAAACTTGAAGGCCATTGAGCGATTGCAACTGGCGCCCAGAAAACTGTTGTTAGTGCCATGGCAAGACCATTAATTGCAATGCCATCTACCAAAGGTAGGTTTGAGGTCACCATTATCACGGCGTAGGCATAACCCATAGATGCAAGAATGACCATTGCAATTGAAAGTGGATCGCTGGATCCAGTAATGCTCTCGATACCTACGACCAAAATTAATCCCAAGAATCCAACAACAATTCCAACGATCCGTTTGAACTGCCACACAGAATGGTCGCCTCTTAGTGAGGTAATGATTGTTGCAAAGATGGGTACTGTCGAAACTAGCAGTCCTGCAAGGCCAGAATTAATTTTCTGTTCTGCGGTCGTGATTAATATCCACGGGCCAATCATTTCAAGCAAGGCATAAAAAGCAACATATTTAAATCCAAGTACTGCACCTTTAAACTTCTTGCGATAGATGGCTATTGGAATCAAGATTGACGCGCCAATCAATGTACGACCAGCAACAACAGCTGCAGGAGGAAAATCTTCAACGGCAACTTTCATAAGTAGGTAAGGAATTCCCCATAAAAAGCCAACCAAAACGAAGTGAAACAGCGATTTACGACTCATTTATCCAATCACCTTGCGGTAGAGATCGACAGTCAACGCTGCAACGGCATCCCATCCAAATAGTTTTTGAGCACGCAGACGACCTGCAGCTCCGTATTTCTTCAGCAGTTCAGGTTGTGACATCAAACGAGTAATGGACTCGGTTAAAGCTTTTTCAAATGGTGTTGCTTCGCCGTTGTAATCAACTAGCTCGCCAGTTTCCTTGTCAGCAACAACTTCTGGGATTCCGCCTACGCGCGAAGCTAGGAC
>JBIKSX010000058.1:0-4008 GCA_044348405.1 Candidatus Planktophila sp. | reverse complement strand
TCTTCAAACTTTCAGCTTTTGTGGAACCATTAATTGCGCATTACAAAAATAATCCTGATGCATGCCAACCAGAAAGTGCACGCAATGAAGTTGTGTCCTTTCTCGAAGGTGGCGTTTCAGATCTTTCAATTTCTCGCTCAACATTTGATTGGGGTATTCCGGTTCCATGGGATACGGATCAAGTTGTATATGTGTGGTTTGACGCGCTGCTTAATTATGCAACTGCAGTTGGTTTAACAGATGCACCAGATTCTGAAGATGGCAAGAAGTTTGCACAAACCTGGCCCGCCGATGTTCACCTAGTTGGAAAAGATATTTTGCGTTTCCACGCAGTTATCTGGCCAGCGATGTTGATGGCTGCCGGTCTTGATGTTCCTAAGAAAGTCTTTGCTCACGGCTGGTTGTTAGTTGGTGGCGAGAAGATGAGCAAGAGCAAGTTGACCGGTATTGCACCAAAAGACATTACTG
The DNA here is from genome assembly GCA_044348405.1 of Candidatus Planktophila sp. Classification (GTDB taxonomy): domain Bacteria; phylum Actinomycetota; class Actinomycetes; order Nanopelagicales; family Nanopelagicaceae; genus Planktophila. Next base: position 3,540 of record JBIKSX010000058.1, on the reverse strand, counting down.
ATCACTTTGGAATCGATGCTTTCCGTTATTACTTCTTACGTGCGATTCCATTTGGTACAGATGGCTCTTTCTCATGGGAAGACATGAGCGCGCGTTACACATCAGAGTTAGCAAATGACTTTGGAAACCTTGCTTCTCGCAGTGCAGCAATGGTCGAAAAGTATTGTGCGGGCTCACTTCCAGCGGTCAGCCATGACGCAGGGTTAGAAGCTGCACTTAAGGAAACCGTTGCAAAAGCTGATGCTGCAATGTGTGCACTTGATTTTCAGGGCGGAATCATGGCAATCATGGATTTCTGCAAGCAGGTAAATGGCTATGTAACGATTAAAGAGCCATGGATTCTTGCGAAAGATCCTGCCAACCAGGCCGTACTTGAACAAGTTTTGTACAACACCGCAGAATCACTTCGCGCCCTTGCAGTGCTGTTGCATCCAGTGATGCCACATACCTGCCAGATTTTGTGGGAAAGCCTTGGGGCACAAAAAGCTCTTGGAGATTTAGCTGCACAAAAGATTTCAGATGTGGCCACTTGGGGACAGCTTCCACAAGGTGCAACCGTGACCAAAACTCCAGTTTTGTTCCCTCGTTTAGAAACTCCTGCATCTTAAAAAATGGCTGATCGCCACAACCGCGATATCGATCGACCTCGCGCACCACTTCCAGAACCGCTTCCGGTTCCAACAGTTGATGCACATGCCCACATGGAAATCGTTACCGATGCAGCTTTTGATTCCCGAGAAGTTGCAGATGTCATTGCCGAGGCCAAATCAGTAAATGTAGATCGAATTGTTCAAGTTGGGTATTCAGCAGAACAATCTAAATGGTGTGTTGCTGCGGCAGAAAAATGGAATACATCGGTACTTGCAGCCGTGGCATTACATCCCAACGAAGCACCGGTTGTTGCAGATCTTGCAGCGGATTTGAAGATAATTGAAGAGCTGGCGCAACACCCACGCGTTCGCGCAATCGGTGAAACAGGTTTGGATTACTTTAGAACACCACCAGAGCTTCGTCAGCGCCAGCAAGATTCATTTAAGTGGCACATTGAATTAGCTAAGAAAACAAATAAAGCACTGGTGATTCATGACCGTGATTCACACGATGATGTTTTGTCTGTCTTGCTTGAAGTTGGTGCGCCGAAAAATACTGTCTTTCATTGTTTTTCAGGCGATGTTGCAATGGCAAAACTCTGCATTGAACGTGGCTATATCTTGTCTTTTGCCGGCACCTTGACCTTCAAAAACGCGCCGGAACTTCGTGATGCCGTCAAACTTGTCCCTCTTGATCAGCTACTAGTAGAAACAGATTCACCTTTCTTGGCACCATCACCACATCGTGGAGCTGGCAATACGCCTGCTCAGATTGCAAACATTGTGCGGGCTATGGCGGTAGAGAGAAATCAAGATGTAGCTGAACTTGCAACTGCCCTAAGCGTTAATGCAGAGCGAATCTTTGGGTCTTTCGCACCATGACATTGCTTGGTGCGGCACAGATCCGCGAACTTGCAGCTCGGCTTGATTTAAAACCATCTAAGTCTTTGGGGCAAAACTTTGTTATTGATTCAAATGTTTGTACGAAAATCGTACGAACTGCAGGTGTAACTGCACAAGACATCGCACTAGAAATCGGACCAGGTCTCGGCTCATTAACTCTTGCTATGTTAGAAGCTGCACATTCTGTAATTGCAGTTGAAATCGATCCGCGTCTTGCTCAGCAGCTTCCACTTACAGTTGCACAACACTTTGCCCATCCCGAAAATTTAACTGTTATCAATAAGGATGCACTTGCAGTCCATGATTTACCAGTTGCTCCAACGGTTTTGGTAGCCAACTTGCCATACAACGTGTCAGTACCGGTTCTGCTCCACTTGCTCGAAAAATTTCCAACAATTCGCACAGGTGTTGTGATGGTTCAAGCAGAGGTCGCAGATCGTTTAGCTGCCAAACCTGGTGGCAAAGAGTATGGAATTCCAAGTGTCAAAGCGGCCTGGTGGGCTGATGTAAAAAATGTTGGAACCGTTTCACGATCAATCTTTTGGCCAGCACCTAACGTGGATTCAAAGTTAGTTGGCTTTACCCGTCGCGAAACTGCTGGTAGTGAAGAAATGCGCGAAAAAGTTTTCACAATCATCGACGCAGCCTTTGCCCAGCGTAGAAAGATGCTCAGATCAGCCCTTTCTAGCTTGTACGGATCATCAACTGCCGCAGAAGAAATCTTAATAAAGGCTGGCATTGATCCAACTTTGCGAGGCGAAGCCCTTGAAGTGAAATCTTTTTGTCAGATAGCAGCCGTTGCACCTGACATTTTCTAACGGCAGTTATAGGGTCACCGCATGCCTGTAAAAAGTGTGACCGTGCGCGTACCTGCAAAGGTCAACCTGCAGTTATCTGTTGGGCCTAAAGAGTCAGATGGTTATCACAACCTAGTTTCAGTATTTCAGGCTATCTCAATTTATGACGATGTCACTATTAAGTTATCCGAACCAGGTGCCGGCTTAACTATTTCAATCTCAGGTGAGCAAACGCATGGGGTCCCTGCAGATGTCAATAACTTGGCAGCCAAAGCGGTTGCATTAATTTCAAAAGAGTACGACTTAGTCGTAGATGCACATATTGAAATCAAGAAATCAATTCCAGTAGCAGGTGGAATGGCCGGTGGCAGTGCAGATGCGGCAGCAACAATTGTTGGAATTGATTATTTGTATTCACTTGGAATGTCTAGAGAAGAGATGTTTGAAATTGCATCTCAATTAGGAAGTGATGTTCCGTTTATGTTAAGTGGCGGAACTGCAATTGGACGTGGCCACGGCGATCAATTAACGGCAGCACTTTCGCGTGGAACGTATCACTGGGTGCTTGCACTTTCGACAGTCGGCTTATCGACTCCTGCGGTGTATGCCGAATGCGATCGCTTACGAGCAGAACTAGAAATTGTCGAACCACAAACACATGAAGGACTTATGCAGGCATTGCTTGCCGCAGATGCACCTGCTGTTGGTGCTTCACTTGTTAATGATCTACAAGCGGCAGCATGTTCTTTGCGACCAGCACTTCGCTTGGTTTTAGATGTTGGTCAGGAATACGGCGCACTGGGGGCGATTGTTTCTGGATCGGGTCCAACAGTTGCATTTTTAGTCGAAGATGAAGAGGCGGGCCTTGATTTAGCGGTTGCTTTAACCTCAAGCGGGGTAGTTGGCAGCGTTGCTCGTGCGTATGGGCCTGTAGCAGGGGCAAAGGTAATCTCGTAAATCCTTTCCATTTGTGTCCCTTTTGATGGCCAATGGTCGCCAGCACCACTGTTTATGAGGGAGAATATGCGTTCCGCCATTGTGTAGTGGCTAGCACATGGGCCTTTGAAGCCCAGGGTCCAGGATCGATACCTGGTGGCGGAGCGACAAGCGAAGCCGTAAAGAATGGCGGAGCCACCACTATCACCAAGATTTTCATCTCCGATAGAGTTCACTCGTGACCGTACAAACCGTGATCGTCCTCGCCGCCGGTGAAGGCACACGAATGAAATCGGCAACACCTAAGGTTCTTC
>JBIKSX010000017.1:0-13373 GCA_044348405.1 Candidatus Planktophila sp. | reverse complement strand
CGGACCAGCACCACAACAAGGCCGGCCACCGCCACAACTAAGGCCTCATTAAGGTCCATGGCATCAAGGGCTAAATAAGCAACCGCACCCGAAAGACAGGCGGTTCCAATAGTTTCCCGGTGTAGCAGGACGGGTTCGGTTTGGCACATGATGTCTCGGAACAAACCACCAGAGACTGCGCCAATTAATCCAAGAACTGCAGCCCCTACAAGTGGTGCATCGTTTATAAGTGCAAACTGAACACTTGAAACCGTTGCAACAGCAAGTCCCAAAGTATCAAGGGAAAGTGCGAAGCGGCCAACCTCTTGGGTCTTTCCCATAGCGATAGTGATCAAAAATGCTGCGATGATCGGTGCGAACAACCACGGGTACTGAATCCATGGCGGTTGCTGGCCCATGAACAAATTGCGCAGGGTGCCGCCAGAAATTGATGCAACTGCTGCGATGAAAAGAATGCCGCCGTAATCTAAACCTTTGCTGGCTGCAACTCTTGCCCCAACTAATGCAAAGGCAAAGGTTGAAACTAAGTCAAGACCAAAGACTAAATGGTCTAGATCCACGGTGGGTTACTTCTTAAGAGCTAAACGAGCCTCGCGACGAATCTTTTGTTCCTTTGGATCTGGCACTGGAACAGCTGAAATAAGGCGCTTGGTGTAATCATTTTTTGGATTCTTCAAAATCTGATCACGATCGCCAGCTTCGACAAGCAAACCATTTTGCATAACTGCAATTCGGTGCGACAAGATGTCAACAACAGCTAAGTCGTGCGAGATAAACAAACATGCAAAGTTCAACTTGCCCTGAAGTTCTTGCAACAGTTCAAGGAAGCGAGCCTGCACAGATACATCGAGTGCAGAAGTTGGTTCATCAGCAATCAATAGATCTGGCGTTAGCGCCAAGGCACGTGCGATACCTACGCGCTGGCGCTGTCCACCTGAAAGCTCATGTGGGTAACGGTTGCGATAGCTACGTGGAAGTTCAACTTGATCAAGCAAATCTTCAACCTTGTGAGCAAGATCAGGGCCCTTTGCCAAACCGGCCAAGAACAACGGCTCGCCAATTGATTCACCGATTGGAAGACGTGGGTTCAAAGATGAAGCAGGATCCTGGAAAACAATTCCGGTATGACGGCGAATTGCAAACAAATCCTTTTGCGTTGCATGGCTAATGTCCTTGCCAACAATTTCTAGTTTTCCTTCCTTAATTGGAAGCAAACCAATTGATGCGCGACCAACAGTGGTCTTTCCAGAACCGGATTCACCTACTAGGCCAACAATTTCACCAGGGTAGATCTCAAGGCTAAAGTTCTTCACCGCAACGAAAGCTGGAATTCGTCCACGCTTTGGATATTCGATTGTGACATTGTCCAACTTCAATACTGGTGCGGGCTTAGCACTTTCCTTGTATGGAAGTTCGCGCTTCTTACTAGATCCTAGCTTTGGCACAGATCCAAGAAGTTGTTGAGTGTAAGGATGTACTGGCTTGTTAAAGATCTGATCTGCTGTTCCTGATTCAACGGTGATGCCATCCTTCATAACCAGGATTTCATCTGCCATATCTGCAACTACACCCATGTCATGTGTGATCAAAAGGATTGCAGAATTTAGCTTGTCCTTTAGGCCACGCATTAAGTCAAGGATTTCAGCTTGGACAGTTACATCCAGAGCTGTCGTTGGCTCATCAGCCACAAGCAAACCTGGATCACAAGCAAGGGCTTGCGCGATCATTGCGCGTTGGCGCTGACCACCTGAAAGTTGGTGTGGGTACTTTTCAATTGATTTTTCAGGATCTGGAATATCAACCATTGTGATGAGTTCAAGTGCACGTGCATGTGCCTCTTTTGGACCCATATCAAAGTGATTGCGAAGAGTTTCCATGATCTGGAAGCCGATTGTGTAAATTGGATTGAGCGCAGTCATTGGCTCTTGGAAAATATACGCAACCTCTTTGCCGCGGAACTTTCGCAAAGTAACTGACTTTGCGTTAAGCATCTCTTGATCCTTAACCTTTACAGATCCAGACATGCGCGCATTTGATGCCAACAAAGACATCAAACCAAGTGCTGTAGTTGACTTACCAGAACCTGATTCTCCAACGATCGCTGTAACTTTTCCTGGCTCAAGTGAAAGGTTCATACCAATAACTGCTGGGTACCAGACTCCGTCTACCCAGAAATCAACATTAAAATCCTTGATCTCTAAGACTGGCTTACTCATTTGGTTGACCCTATCTGTGAGAAACTTACGAGATGACGAATAGTGAAAAGTTCAGACCCGGAAGCGCGATTGCCAGTGGCTGGATTCTGATCGCCTTCTTTATCGGATTCATTGTGCAAAGCTTTTTCTACGGCGGTGACATTGTCATGAACATTGGCATCTGTGGAGCCGGCGCGGTTGGTAGCTACCTGCTCTTCTTGAAGCCCTATGTTCTTCTCTTTGATGAAGGAATCAAGATCATCAACCCAACCAAAGAGATCACCGCTACGTGGGACCTGGTTGAAGAGATTGAAACCAAGTACAGCATGTCCATCCAGATCAGAGGCGAGAGTTTTTACGCTTGGGCTGCTCCAGCTCCGAGTGGTCGTCACAGTCGAAGAATGCACAAGACCGATCTGCTTCCCGGTGCGGATGACCCGCGACGAGTGGGTGACTCGCTTAAGAGTGACTCTGGAATCTGTGCTTACATGGCCAAGATTCGAAAGAAAAACTTCGTTGCTGGTGCTGCCAGCGAGTTTGAGATCCTGCGAGACAACCGAGGATTGTTTGTCATTGCAGCATTGCTGTTGCTCGGGGCAGCAGCGGCTTTCATTTAGCGAATTAATCATTGGCCTGCGCTAACTTTCTAGCGGTAGCTGATTCTTGACGCTCTTTTTTGGAGATTCGACGGCGTTGACGTGGATCAAATGCATCACGCAGACCATCTCCAATAAAGTTAATGCTCAGAGCGATAGAGATAATAAATAGACCTGGGTACCAGAAAAGCCACGGACGAGTAGTAAATGAGTCCTGGTACTGGCTAATCAAAAGTCCCAATGAAACATCTGGTGGAACAACACCAAATCCAATGTAGCTAAGTGCTGTCTCTAACAAGATCGCGCCCGAAAGCAACAAAGTCACCGAAACGATGATGACACCAACTGCGTTAGGCAGGATGTGCTTGAAAATGATGCGCTTATTGGTTGCACCTGCAACGCGGGCAGCATCCACGAATTCACGTTCACGCAAGGTTAAAAATTCGCCGCGAACAAGACGTGAAAGTCCAGTCCAGGCAAACAAACCAAGTAGTACCGCAAGGAATACCGCACCTAGATTTCCATAACGGTATCCAACAACCGAACCAATGATGATTACTGGGATTGTGATCATGAAATCTACAAAGCGCATCAAGATTGCATCGATGCGACCGCGGTAGAAACCTGCGATTGAGCCAACAACTACTCCAAGAGTTGCTGCAATGCTTCCGATAACAACCATTACTGAAAGAGAACGTTGAGTTCCCTTCATAACTAGCGCAAAGTAATCACGGCCAATATCGTCCTGACCAAATGGGTGAGTTCCTAAACCAATTCCAGCACCACCTAAAAACTTAGGGCGCAAGGAAAGCGTTGGACAACCAATTGTGTCATTTGGACAATCTCCAAAACGTAGCTCTGGAAGCTCCTCTGGGGTCCACTTCCACCAACCAGGGACCTTGATTACGCCAAAGAGTTTCCAATCCAAGGCCGAAAAGGCTAGAACAACGATTGAACTGATCGTGATTAGTGAAACAACGGCTGCACGGTGGCGAAAGAATCGCTTACGAACAATCTGACCTTGGCTTAAGCCTTCGATCTCCTTGTTTTGAATCGCATTTTCACCACTCAAGACCTCGGTTGATTCCACGCTTGCTTTTGATTTGCGCGCCATTGTTATGCACCACTTCCTACTCGAATACGTGGGTCTAAGGCTGAGTACAACAAATCTGCTACAAAGTTAGCTAGGACCGCGATAGTTGCAGTCACAAAGAAAACACCCATAAGCAAATTCAGATCTTGAGTTCGGATCGCCGTAAGCGCCAAAGTTCCCATGCCGGACCAGGCAAATACGCTTTCTGTAATGAACGCCCCACCAATCACACCAGCAAAATCTGCTACCAAAATTGTTGCCATAGGGATCATGGTGTTTCGGAAAGCATGGCGCATGATTACGGTGCGCTCGGTCAAGCCCTTAGCCCGAGCGGTACGAATGTAATCTTGATTCAGAACTTCGAGCAGTGTTCCGCGAGCAAATCGAATGTAGCCAGCAAAACCAATCAAAGTTAGCGCAAGTGTTGGCAAGAATAAGTGCGTAACAATGTCCAAACTTGTGATCCAAAAATCGCTGTCATCCATAAGGTCGCTTCTTTCACCAACCGTTGGAACTGGGCGGTAATTAACCGCATCTGTTTCCATGTATGGCTTCCAGGTCTGCATCAACTTGTCTACAAAAACAAGTCCACCAGAAAGAACCGCCGTGATTACTGCAGTACGAACAATTGGGGCACGGTCGATTTTTGAAAAAGCTAAACCAACAAAAACTGCCGTGGTAATCAAAACGCAGATCATTAGGAAAATAGTGAAGTTTCCTGGGTAGTTATCAAAGACCCAGTTTGCTGGGTAATAAGCAACAATGGACAGACCACCCATTACTAGTGATGCCCGAAGCGCTGCCTTGTTTGTCACGCCAACTGATAGTTGTGTAACTCCATAAGCGATACCGATGGATAGCAGCAAAATCACAATCGGTCCCAGTGATGGATTGAGTAGCCAGCCGGTTGCGCCAATAATCGCTACAAGTGAACTGGAAATAGCAAAAGCAACACCATAAGTGATCCAATATGTTTTTCTAGATCCACCTATGACCGCTGCCCAGAACAAGCCGCTCACTAGGCCAATTCCGATTATCCAATTAATTGGTATCTGCGGATTAGTTAAGAAGTTGTTAAATGAGATCGCAAGATATTCCTTGAGAAGAACTGCAACCCAAAAAATAGGAAGTGAGAACAAAAGGAAAGCAACAAATGTCATCGAGTAGTCAAAACGGCTGTACTGACGAAGTGCTGTAACGATTCCGATCATGATGCCGAGCACGGCGGCCATTACTGTCGCAGCGGCTACTAGGCGAAGGGTTACCGGAATTGCCAGAGCTAGCGCGTCAATGACCGCTAAGCCATCGCGGCCAGTTCCAAAGTTTGGTTGACCAACAAAAATTCCAAAGACTCCGCGGAGCCATAAAAAGTAACGTAGTGGAACGGGTACATCTAATTGAAGTTCGCGCGTCAATGCTGCAATTTGTGCATCTCGCGAAGGATCTGTACTTAAACGAAGCTCTTCTAGTGGATCAGCTGAAAGCGCTGCCAAGTTGTACAAAAGGAAACTTGAACCGAAAAGGATGACACCTAAGACTCCAAGCCGTCTAAGAACAAACGCTGTCATGTTATGTGCATTCCCCTCGATTAAAAAACTTTAAATTACTGCCCGACTATACAGTCAAAGGACGCTCGGAGTTTAATCTCCGAGCGTCCCTTGGACTGAATGTATAGAACTAACTAAGGGGTTAAATCCTTAGTATGTCCACTCCCAGTAGTTCCATGTCAACTGTGGTGACAATGGAGCTGGCTTTAGACCCTTGAGGTTCTTGTTAATTGCAGTAACTCCAGGGTGAACGAATACAGGAATAGTTACAGCATCGGCAAATAGTGCACGGTCAGCTGTAATGTACTTCTGTACTAGTTGTTCAGGCTTCATTGCAACGTCTAGTTCTTCACAGACGCGGTCAATGATCTTGTTGGAGTAACCCATAACGTAGTTTGAACCACCAGTTGTCTCTAGAACAGAACATGACTGCTTCTGTAGCACTGAGCTTGAAACCCATGCGAAGAAGAACGCGTCATACTTGCCGTTACCTAGCAATCCACCCCAACCTGATTGGACATCGCCAACTAGGTTAAAGCCGACCTTTGCCAAGTTTGCCTTTGCAAGTGCGAACTGTGCTGCACGACGTGCGTTTCCACCTGGAACAAGAACGTTCACAGTTAGAGGCTTCTTTAGTACATCTGGGTAGTACTTCTGTACCAATGCAAGAGCTGACTTGTTACGTGACTCTTGTGTTCCACGTGTGTAGAACGCTGAACCGTTAACAGCACAGATCTTGTCGTATGCAGCTGAACCTGGAGCAACCCAAGCAGTACATAGTGGCTTTGATACTCCGTTAATTGGAGCAATGATCTTCTCCATGATTTCATCACGAGGTAGACCTAGTAGGAATGCCTGGCGAAGAGCCTTTGACTTTGCGCCATCCTTGATTGAGAACAGACCTGAGTATGGAGGCTCACCTTCGACGCTGTCGACGTGTAGATCCCAGTGCTCATAAACAGCCTGCTCGCCACCTGTGATGTTGATGTTTGTGATCTTCTTTAGGTTAGCTACTGCATCTGCAGTTGCCTGTCCTGAGTAAACATCAAGTTCGCCGTTTGCAAGTGCCTGTACTGCAGCAGTTCCATCAGTGATGACCTTGAACACGATTGTGTCAATTGAACCAGTCATCTTTGGACCTGAGTTGTACTTAGGGTTCAACTTCAATGTAAGTGATGTCTTTGGAACAGCGTTGTCAACAATGAATCCACCGTTGCTGATTAGAAGCAATGGGTTGGTGTCCTTGTTGATTGTTGTGATTGTGTAGTCCTTAGACCAAACATCACCCATCTTCTTAAGAAGAGCTGTGTCCTTTGACTTGAATGCTGCAAGGAAGCGCTCCTTCGCTGCAAGGTTTGCTGAAGCTGACTGCAATTCCTTCTTGCCTTCTGCCATCAAAACCATTGCGTGTACTGGAGATGGTCCTGGACCATATAGATCCCAGTTAGCAATTGGGCTCTTGTAGCGCAATGTAACTGTCATTTCATCTGCAGAAAGAGTTGGCTCTCCCACAATGTTCTTGTGGTAGGTGCTTGAGTATCCAAGACCGTTGAATGCTGGAGGAGTCTTCTTATCTGCTGGATCACCAAGGCCTGCAGCCTTTGAGTAATCATCGCTACCAAGGATGTGCGATAGAAGAAGGTCTACACCAGTAATTGGTGTGCCATCTGACCATACGCGACCTGGGTTAACTGTGTACTGAACACGGAAATCTGTACGTGAGTTCTTAGTTACCTTGTAGTTACCAAAAACTGTGTTCTTGATTAGTTCTTTCTTTTCGTTGTAATAGTTAAAGCCCATTCCAGTCAATGCAGCTTGATCAGTACAAACAGTGCTGTTTGTAGTTGTTGTGCTGCAGTTAAGACCAGTCTGTACGTTCGTGTGGTGGATAACCACTGTCGAACGTGTATTCGCTTGAGCAGGTGATAGCAGTGAAACCGCCAACGCCGCTGAAGCTGCAGTTGCGAGCGCAAGCTTTGCGCTACGTGTGAACTTCATAGTTCCTCCTTGAGGGTTAAAGAAAAGCGTCTGCGGAGAGTCGACCAACCCCGAAGGCGCTTTTGGTGGGTGAAGTCTGCCCTAGTGAACGGCAAATGAGCAAGAAGTAAACAATGGGTATGAGCCTGATTTGATAACAACTTTGTAACCCTTGGCTGAGTAATCCGCCGAATGTGGCTGCCCCAGGGGTGAGAAATGGGCTACTTAGCCGCCTCTACCCGACCGGCAATTCCCATAAAAAACTGGATCGAACTGATGGCAATGACGGAGGCGATAATCCCGCCGACATACATAGGTAATCGCAAACTAAAGTGCGCAAGTACGCCGCCCAGAATTGAACCGATTGGCATCATGCCCCACACCAATGTTCGGCGAGTGCCATGAATTCTTCCGTACAGCTCATTAGGAATGATGCCCTGATAGGTAGCCATCAACAAAATGTTCCATTGCGCAATTGCAAAGCCGCCTAAAGTCGCAAGTCCTACAAAAATATAGATGTTTGGGGAAAATCCTTGCGCCAAAAGAATTATTGAACTGCCGGTTATTCCTATAGTCATCATGATGCTTCGGCCAAATTTCTTGGAAGCCCTTGGAGCAACAATTGCGCCAACTAATGCGCCTATTCCTTGAATCGTAAGAATGACACCAAAGTATTTGGGTTCAAGTTCTAACTCTTTAATGATGAACAAAACCATGGTCGCGGTTCCCATCGAATAGCAAACACCAATGGTTGCGGTGGTTACTACTAAACGTCTTAAGACTTTGTGGTTGTACAAGTATTTGATTCCAAATTTAATGTCTTCAATAAAGTGTGGCTTATTCTCTTTAGCACTTTCAGTTCGGACATCTTGCAAATATTGGATCGGAATCGATAGAGCTAAAATTGTGGCAACTGCGTAGCCAATACTGTTGATGAAAAATGGGAGCCAAATAGCCAGGGCATAAAGAAAGCCGCTAAGAGGTGACCCGATGAAGCCTTGAATAACTGTCTCTGAAATCTGAAGTCTTGAATTGCCCTTTTCATAGTGCTCTTCATCCAGAATTTGTGGAATCAAAGATTGGGCAGTTGTATCGGTTGCAACTTCGCAAACGCCAATAACAAAGGCGGAAAAAATCAACCAATAAATAGTCACATGCCCGGTTGCGATACCAAGGGCCATCACTCCAATCACCGCGCTACGGATTGCGTTGGAACCCGCCAAAATGAATCTGCGATCCACCCGATCCACCATGGCACCGATAGGAATTGCAAAGAGCAACCAAGGCAACATCACCATCGCCCCAATAATCGAAATGAGCACGGTGCTATCAGTCAAAGTGATCGCCAATAACGGCGCTGCGGCAATCAAAACGCCGTCAGCTAAGTTAGAAACAATGCTTCCAGCCCATAAACGATTAAATGCTGGACCCATATCTAGAACCCTAGCCCATCGACTTAAAAAGCAGTTGCATCTATTTAAATGAGCAGTAGTTTCTTGGCCTTTTCTACCGCTGTATGGCGACCATCCACGCCTAGTTTTCTATAGACATTGCGCAAATGTGTCTTCATAGTGTTTTGTGAAATATGTAGCTGCTTTGCAATTGCACTTAATGGAACACCTGTCGTTAAGTGCTTCAAGATCTCTAGCTCTCTTGTGGTTAGCTTTTCTTCCAGTGCTCCAGTATCTGAATTCATTGCTTGAATTCTTTCTGTCATTTCATTAACCACGCTTTCTCTGAATACAGTTGGTTGGGCAGCAGCTGCCTTCACCATGATGGAGTACAGACGGTGTTGCCTTACAAAATATTCGTGATACCCAACTTCTGCCCCTACATCAAGTGCTTTATTCAGGTATCCCAAAGCGACGTTTTCACTATCAATATTGATAGTTGCTAGGTAAAGAAACTTATTGACCTTTTCGCGAGGGTTAGTTTCTGGAAAAGCTTCAACCATGGCAGGAATTTTCTTTGGGTCAGCTTGAAACTTAACGTTTAAATCTATTTGTCGAACCATTTCAATTTTAGGCATTCGACGCAGCAGCTCTTCGGCTCTTTCCCAATCATCAAGCACAAAACGCAAGAAGAGTTCGGTGACGTCAATTAGCCAGCTAAGTTCATGTGGCGACTTTAATGTGGCCAATCTTTCTCGCTGTTGTTTGACTATCTCCATCATCTGAGGAACTTGACCCTTGGTGATGTTGATTCGCGCACGTGTACCTTCGGCCATCAGCGCCCAGGGCCAAATATTTGAATCAGTAGCTTTTTCAAAAAGCAGTGTGGATGTTTCGACCGCTTTATCTAGCTGTGAAAGTTCAAGCTGGCAACGGGTTAACACCATGTAGGCATCCAGAGGCGCGCTAATCGTTGCATAGCCGATCATGGATGCTTGATTGATCGCGATTGAAGCATGCTCTGCAGCTTCAAAAAAGCGACCTTCACACCACAATGAAAGTGAAGTGATGCAGGTTATGTAATACGGGGCGTTGACTAAATTGCCAGAATTTAAAAGTGAACGGGCTTGCTTGAGGCATTCATAGATCTCCTCTGGTTGATCATAAAGAAAATGAATTCCAGCCTTTAGTCGCAGCAAAGCGATGCGATCAGTGTTTTCGATGGATTCAAATGGGGTGTCTGTAGAAAGAGCTCGATCAATCATCGCAAGTGAGCGCGTGAACTCTCCCCGCGCAAAGTAGATATGAGCAAAAGCCATAGAGGTAAGTTGAGTAAGGAATTCAAGTTCCTTGCTTTGTTCAGAAATAATTTCAAGCTCTGTTGCCAAAGCTTCGGCTCGTGCAAATTCAAGATTTACAAGGTGCCCCACAACCTTGATTGTCTTTTTCATCATTTCACCGCTGGGCGATGAATCACCTGAATACTCAGACCATTTTATTAGCTGGTCTCCTCGACCAATAACTGCCATATGTCGAACGCTGGTATCAAAATAAACTTGAAACTTTTCCTTGTTCCCTGACTTGAAAACATGCTCCAGAGCTTTTCCAAAATCTCTCTTGTCCCAGAAATGTGTGGCAAGTTTTTCGTGAATTTTCTTGTTTTCTTCAGGATCTCCAAAGTTTTGCTGAGACAAGACTTCGTACACGATGGCGTTGAATTTATATACTCGGTTGAGTCCAGAAGAGACACTCATGTAGAGCCCATCTGTAGCCAGCTTATTGATAAAGCTTTCAGAGAAATCCTCCCCCAGCACTATTGCCGCGGTTTCTAAATCAAATTCAGAGAGTAAAACCAACCGTGAAATCTTTGACTTGTTTTCGGCGTTAAGTGAGTTGATAGTTTCAAGAGCAAGCACTGCAAGTGGGCTAGATCCAGATTCAATTTCAAACTCTGAACTTGGATTACCTCTGGCAATCGATCGAGTGATCATCTGAACCGCTGCCGGCCAGCCATCACATTTCTGGAGCAATTTGCGCGAGTAATCATTGTTAATATCTGCACCATTAAGGTCAGCAATTCTAGAAACTTCTTCTGGCGAAAATTTTAAATCTTGGCTTGTGATCAGACTGAGATTTCCCAGACTTGCATATCTAGCTAGCGATGTTGCGGGGGTGACACGTCGAATAATTACTAAGTGAACATTGTCTGGAAGTTGATCAATTAAGGCTTGAGAGAAATCTGTGATCTGGGGATTATCTAAAGCGCCGTTGTTGAGAACAAAATTGAACCCACTCTTTATTGTTGCAACGGCGGTTGTTAGTTTTCTGATGTTGTGAAGGGCGTTAGGGCTCGGTTCGTTTTCAAAGTCAGCGGCAAAGCCTGGGAAAACAATTCGAATTGATTCCAGAACATGAGCAAAAAAACTTTGCATTGAATCTTGCGGATCCACGGTAAGCCACACAGTTGGACGTTCGACTGATTGTGCCCATTGCGATACCAATGAACTCTTTCCAAAACCGGCAGGTGCTGCAACGACAGTGACACCAGGAAGGTCGGTTTCAAATAAGTGGAAAAGGTGTTTTCGCGAGATTGCGGTCGTCGGAATAGCCGGTGGCACCAAGCGCGAGCGATCAATCGCAGGGGTGAGAATTTCTGTGCCGCTCATGGCTTAAGGGTGATGCTTGAGCTTGCCCGTGGCAAGGCGACATCACCCCAAGTGGGGTGAGTTGTGCGGGTTATTTAATTAGGCGAAAGTTCCTGTAACCAAGAAGTAAACGCGGCGAGCAACTGACACCGCATGATCTGCATATCGCTCGTAGTAACGGCCCAGCAGGGTCAAATCAATAGCTGATTCAAGGCTCAAACCATTCTCATCTTTGATGATAGTTGCGATCACCTTTTTGTGAAGGTCATCCATCTCATCATCATCTTTTTCAACCTGCATAGCCATCTCGGTATCACGGGTAGTAATTACCGCCGCGACCATGATCGATAGCTTTTCAGCCACATGGCCCATTTCAGTGAAGGGCAAAATCAGTGATTCTGGGATCGCACAATCTGGATGTCGCAGTCTGGCGACCTTTGCAATGTGGTGAGCCAAATCGCCCATGCGCTCTAAATCTGCGCTCATACGCATGGCAGTTACTAGCGCACGCAAATCTGTGGCCACTGGCTGCTGGCGGGCAATGATGTCGATGATTCGGGCATCTAGTTCATGCTGAAAATCATCAATCTTGAAATCTGAGGCGATGACTTCTTCAGCTAAAGTTAAGTCGGCAGATTGAACTGCTTTCGAGGCCTTGACCATCGAAGCGGTCACCATGTTTGTCAGGTCAACTAATGACTGAGAAACACCATCTAATTCATCTTGGTATGCCGAGCGGATAAGAGCCATGGCCCAAAGATAGGGCTACATGCTGAACATACGCAATCTAAAGGGTAAACGGACGGTTAACTCGGGTTTTGTACCGATACAGTTTCGGCATGCTATTTAAGCGACAGGTGGTCGAACCCTCTACCACAGTCGCTTTGCCCGAATTACTGCTACAAACCCTAGAAAATCTTGATGGAGACTCACTAATTCTTGCCCCGGGTGATGTGGCTACCTTCAAAACTCCTGGTGTTGAAAAACTGGGAATTCTGCGGGACGGAAGACTTGAGAATCCAGAGCTACTTGCAACAGTAAGAGTTGTACGACGATCAAATGTGAAACAAACTGGACGGATTGATTTGCCCCGAGGGCCAATCGGTGAAGGCAAACATGAATTAACGGTCAACGTTCTACCGCTAACCGAAAACCAGTATGTCTTGGTGTTGATTTCAGATGAAAGTGAAGCTCAAAGAATTCATGATGTGCGTCGAGATTTTGTCGCCAATATTTCTCATGAATTAAAGACTCCTATTGGTGCTTTATCGCTGCTTAGCGAGGCAGTTCTTGGAGCAAAAGATGAGCCTGAATCAGTCGTTAAATTTGCAACACGCATGCAATCTGAGGCAAAGCGATTAACTGATTTAGTTCAGGAGATTATCAACCTTTCACGGTTACAAGATTCTGATCCTTTGCAAGAGCCAACCGAGGTTTCAGTTGCGTATTTGGTAAAGGAAGCAATTGATCAATCTCAGATCAATGCAGAAAATCGCGGCGTAACCGTTACTTTTCATGATGAATCAGAAGCAAAGATCTTGGGCGATAGAGACCAACTGATCATGGCTTTGCAAAATCTTATTGATAATGCAATCAATTATTCGCCAGAAAATACCAAGGTTGCAGTTATCAGTCGGGTCAAAGATCACATTGTAGAAATATCAATCACCGATCAAGGAATTGGTATTCCTGAAGCAGATTTAGTTCGAATTTTTGAGCGCTTTTATCGTGTTGATCCTGCACGGTCCCGACAAACGGGAGGCACTGGATTGGGTTTATCAATAGTCAAACACGTAGCTGCCAAACACGGAGGAGATGTAAAGGTGTGGAGCGCCGAAAATGTCGGAAGTACATTCACATTAATGTTGCCAGAATACAGTGGCTCTTTGGGGGATAAAGAATGACCAGAATTCTAATTGTTGAAGATGA
>JBIKSX010000055.1:0-4160 GCA_044348405.1 Candidatus Planktophila sp. | reverse complement strand
CCATCACCATCAAAGATTCCGGCAGTTCCACGTTGGAATGACATCCAGTAAATCTTGCCATCACGGTCAACTTCAACATCTAAACGAGATGCAAGTGCGTTAACAACTGATGCACCCACACCGTGTAGACCACCGGATGCGGCATATGATCCGCCACCAAACTTTCCACCTGCGTGAAGTTTTGTCAGAACAACTTCAACACCTGTTAAACCGGTCTTTGGTTCTTTATCAACTGGAATTCCGCGACCATCATCATGGACTTCAACAGATCCATCTGATTCAAGATTGATTTCAATTTTCTTGCAATGTCCTGCCAAAGCTTCATCGACAGAGTTATCGATGATTTCCCAGAGGCAATGCATAAGGCCACGTGAATCAGTTGATCCGATGTACATTCCGGGGCGTTTGCGGACAGCATCTAGGCCTTCTAGAACTGCTAAATCTTTTGCGGTATAGCTATCTTGCAAAGGGGTCGCAGTTGCATCTTTCTCGGCCATGGGGCGAAAGATTATCCGTCTCACCCCATTTTTCAGCGTAAGCGCGCCCAAAAAGTTCTCAGATATTGGGATTTGTCGACTCTCAGTGTTAATTCAGCGTTAATTAGTGAAATTAAATCAATATTAACGAGCGGGGAATAAATAAATGTGGTTTCCTGTTCCATAGAAGCAAGGCAGTACACGGAAACGGAGAGAGAAAAATGACAGAACAGTTGTTGCTTGAATCAGTACCTCTTAACGCCCTTGATCGTTGCGATCGTTGTGGCGCACAGGCATATGTCCGTGCAGTGCTTCTTAACGGCGGAGAATTGATGTTCTGTGCTCACCATGGCAAGGAATACGCTGAAAAGCTAAAGCCGATTGCCGCAAAGATTCAAGATGAAACTGAAAAGTTAATCGAATCTAAAAACTAATCTTTTTTATCGAGAAAGCCCTTGTGCGAACCGTCGCAGAAGGGCTTTTCTTGTGAGTGGCCACAACCGCAAAACTTTGGGTTTTCAATTGTCTCAATGACATTGCCTTCAGAATCAACAATGTCCACCGTTCCAGTTAAGCGAATTGATCCGCTCTTTGGATTAATGAAAACCTTTGGGTTGCTCACAACTAGTTCTTAATCTAGATAGTCGCGAAGAACTTGGCTACGTGATGGGTGACGAAGCTTTGACATTGTCTTTGATTCAATCTGGCGAATACGTTCACGTGTAACTCCGTAAACCTTTCCGATCTCATCAAGTGTCTTTGGCTGTCCATCAGTTAAACCAAATCGCATTGCAACAACGCCTGCTTCGCGCTCTGACAAGGTGTCTAGCACTGAATGCAACTGCTCCTGTAGCAAAGTAAATGAAACTGCATCGGCTGGAACAACCGCTTCTGAGTCTTCAATCAAATCACCGAACTCAGAATCGCCTTCTTCACCAAGTGGGGTATGAAGTGAAATTGGTTCGCGACCATACTTTTGAACTTCGACCACCTTTTCAGGTGTCATATCAAGTTCCTTGGCTAGCTCTTCAGGGGTCGGTTCACGACCAAGATCCTGAAGCATCTGGCGCTGTACACGAGCCAACTTATTAATAACTTCAACCATATGAACTGGGATACGGATCGTACGAGCCTGGTCAGCCATCGCACGTGTAATCGCCTGGCGGATCCACCAGGTTGCATAGGTTGAGAACTTATAACCCTTTGTGTAGTCGAACTTTTCAACCGCACGAATAAGTCCCAAGTTACCTTCTTGGATCAAGTCCAGGAACAACATGCCTCGGCCGGTGTAACGCTTTGCAAGTGAAACCACCAGACGAAGGTTTGCTTCGAGCAAGTGATTCTTTGCGCGCTTTCCATCTTCAACCAGCCATTCAAGTTCGCGCTTGTACTTCTTATCTAATTTCTTTTCATGCTTGAGCTTCTCTTCAGCGAAAAGACCAACTTCTACGCGTGTTGCAAGCTCTACTTCAAGCTCTGCATTCAGCAACGCAACGCGGCCAATCTGCTTCAAGTAATCCTTAACTGGATCTGCTGTCGCACCGGCAGTCATAACTGTCTGCGCAGGTGCGTCATCTTCTTCAGATGCCTTTAGCGTAAATGCATTTTCTTCATTTCCTTGATTTGCATCTTCTGCTGCTAGATCTACAACGCGTGGCTGATTTCCCTTATCTTCTTCTTCGCTATCGATAATTTCGACAACTTCTTTAATCAGGGTTTCAACATCCTCTAATTCAACTTCTTCAAGTTCTACTTCTTCGCCATCAATTTTTGTAACTATGGCCTTGCCGGTCTTTGCATCGATCTTTGGTGCAGCAACCGGCTTTACTGCTTCTGGCTTTGGCGCAATAAGTTCGTATTCGGCTTTTTTCAGGATTCGAGATGGTGAACCTAAACCAGACTTGCGAAGCTTCTCGACTAATACTGGAACTTCAGTTGCGAGCGCACGTGCCTCATCAACTAAATCTTTATCTGCCTTCTTTGGAATTCGGTTAATCGAAGTAACACCGCGTGCATCAAGTTCGGCAAGCACTTCGTTTTGGCGAAGAACAGCGTTCTTGGCATCAACAATCTGTTGCACATCTTTAGCGGTTAAATCTTTTTTAAGTTCAATTTTCTTTGCAGGTGCGGCTTTCTTAACCGGTGCAGCCTTTTTTACTGCCGCTTTCTTTACTGGTGCGGCCTTTTTCGCAGGTGCTGCCTTTTTTACTGCCGCTTTCTTAACAGGCGCGGCCTTTTTCGCAGGTGCTGATTTCTTAACTGGTGCTTTCTTAGCGACAGGTGCTTCTTTTTTAGAAGAAGTCTTAGCCTTCACCTTGTTTTTGAGCGCACTAAATACAGCCACAATTGTCCTTTGATTTATTTCAGCGAAGCCGCTGAAGCGATGGCTATATTATAATTTGTCCACAGGGGTAAATGCACATCCAAACCCACTATTTGGCCAGATTTAAAGCCGCTCTGATCACATTTCCCACACTTTCGACCTCCACTAGAAAGCCATCATGGCCAAATGGGCTCGAAATGGTCACTAAGGGGGCTGCCGCTGGGGCTAAATCAGCAATTTCAGCCTGTAAGCGCACTGGAAACAATCGGTCGGTGTCAATCGATACCGCGACCACTGGAACCTTGATTGTGGCCAAAGCTGCGGCTACTCCTCCGCGTTCGCGTCCAATGTCATGGCTGTTCATCGCCTCAGTCAGGGCGATATAAGTATTGGCATCAAAGCGCTGTGCAAGTTTGCTGGCCTGATGGTCCAGGTATGACTCAACGGCATAGCGTCCCGTGTCATCGCCCTGCATCTGGCGGCCAAATCGAATATCCATTTCAGCTTCAGTTCGATACGTCAGATGCGCAATCCGCCGGGCAATTCCCATTCCTTCATCAGGGCCACGGTCTTGCTCGTAGTAATCACCTTTATTGAAATTGGGATCGGATTTAATTGCTCGAATTTGAATCGATGCCGTACCAATTTGATCACCTGTTGCAACTGCCGATGAGCCAATGGTGCAGATAGCACCAACCCGATCCGGCAATTGCACCGCCCACTCCAATGCGCGCATTCCACCGAGTGATGGACCGACAGCAAGTTTGTACTTTTGAATTCCCAGCGCATCGGTAAATGCAACTTCGGCGTTGACCATGTCTCTGATCGTTACCGTTGGAAAACGCGAACCCCAACGCTTTCCATCAGGTGCAATTGATGACGGCCCAGTTGATCCCTGACAACCACCAATGACATTGGGACAAACAACAAAATATTTATCAGTATCAAAGGGCATTCCGGGTCCGACCATAGAAGGCCACCACCCTGGAACATCAGACCAACCGGTCATCGCATGATTAACTAAAATCGCATTATCTTTTGCAGCGTTTAATTGACCCCATGTTTGATATGCAATAGTGACATTAGGCAAAGTTTCGCCATTTTCAAGAAGTAAAGAACCAATTGAAATAAATTGACGCTCACCTGGATCATCTGTTTCGAGCCATGCCCCTGTTGAAACCATTGCAATAAATATCCTTAGCCACACTTGTCGCACTTTTTGCATTAGTTGCAATTAGTCCGACCTGTTCGTCACCCGGAGCACCCCGCCGCGGTGGAGGGTTGCCGCCTACTAAGCCGGGGCTAATACGTAGGACTCGTGAACGGTGTAATTCTAGCGACTAGGCCTGAAAAATCCCAGC
>JBIKSX010000016.1:0-13938 GCA_044348405.1 Candidatus Planktophila sp. | reverse complement strand
ACCAACCCTCGAAAGCAAGGATAAAAATGAAAACTAAAGGACACAAAGCCTTTGCTTCACTCCGTGCTGGTGTAGTTGCAACAGTTGCTGCGGCACTTGTTATCACTCCACTTGCAGTTGCTAACGCGAACGAAGTTCCAACATTCGGAAAGCGTTGTACAACAGAAGGTGTTAGCACTGGAACAAGCTCAAAGTCTCTAATCTGTGCTGAAGGTGCAAGTGGAAAGCTAACTTGGCAGCGTGTACGTCTAGCTGCGACAAATGCAAATCCAGTTGCAGCTTCAACTCCTCCAAAGGGATCAATTGAATTCTGGCACTACCGTCCAGAAGACAAGGCACATTTCGAGTTGATTATTTCAAACTACGAAACTCGCTACCCTGGTACAAAGATCACTCAGGTAATCAAGACAACAACAGATTACAACGCAACTGCTCGCGTACAGATCTTGGCTAACCCTCGCGCAGCTCTATTTGCAACTGCACGTGGATCAATTTTCAACGATTTCGTAAACAGCGGTTTGACACTAGACATCTCAAATCAGCGCTTCGTCAAACAGAACCTTGTAGCTAAAGGTCTAACTGCTGGAATTGTTGACGGCAAAGTTCTAGGTGTTCCTTATCATTACCTATTTAACAATCCTGTCTATAACACAGATATTTGGGCTAAAGAGAAGTGGACATTCCCAAAGAACTTAACTCAGTGGACCGCTTGGTGTAAGGATGCAAAGGCAAAGGGATATGTTCCTCTTGCATGGCCAGGAGCTACTCGTGGACAAGCAGCACAGATCTCTAACTCTGCTTTGATGAACTCTGCAGGAAGTTATGCAGAGCTTTCAAAGAATCTTGCAGATCTGAACTCTGGAAAGATTGACCTAACTTCACCTTGGTTCAAGGGTGTGGCAGATATCTACGTCAAGCTTCGCACAGCTGGTTGTTTCCCAGATAACCCAACAGGAGTTACAGAAGCATCAGCGCTTAACTTGTTCGCAACAGGAAAGTCACCAATTCTTCCAACAGGTACTTTCTCAATGGGTGCAGTTAAGGCGCTAAATCCAGCACTAACTGGAAAGATGAACTTGATGAGCATGGTCCTAACAGATGGCAAGGTTGTCGCTGAAGGAATCATGAACAACACATTTAACCTAAGCGTTAATGCTAAGTCATCTTCTCGTGACCAAAAGATTGCTCTTTCATTCTTGTCATATCTTGCGACAGGACCTGTTGCAGCAATCTACGGAAACGCAACTACACAGCATGTGAACGTACTTAACGTTGAATACACAAACGTTGACCTACTAAACACATCTGCTTTCCAAGGAAAGAACACAATGCTTGCACCTCGATTCTTGATTCTGAATACAGCAGTATCAGATCTGACTCAAGATGCACTTATCCAGATTGTCGGTGGAAAAAACACTGATGATGTACTGGCTGATTTCTCACGTCAGATTAAGCAAAAGCTGGCTGGGTAATTAATAAGTTAACCCTTAAGCGAACCGCTCCCACCACTGGTGGGAGCGGTTCCTTGGGTACCCGAAAGAAGAGAAAAAAGGATTCCTTTACCTATTATGCGATGGGGTTTCCAGCACTTCTTTTGTTTTTAGCTTTCTATTTGTACCCAGCTCTACAGAATTTACAGTTTGCAACTCGTCGCTGGGACGGCATTACTGAGCCTGAATTCGTTGGCTTTAGAAACTTCACCAACCTTCTTACTAATGATGATCTTTTCTACAAAACACTTGGAAACAATTTAGAGTTTACTTTTCTCGTTGTAATTTTCCAGACCATGTTTGCTTTGCTTTTTGCAATTTATTTAGTAAACAATTCAAAAGTTAACATCGCACTTCGAACCCTTTATTTCTTTCCAACCATTCTCAGCTCAGTCTCTGTCGGAATGATTTGGCTATTCCTATACGATCCTAATTTTGGAGCATTAAACCTATTTTTTAATAAGTTGGGATTGAGTTCCTTCGCTCTTAACTGGCTGGGTGATGAGAAAAGCGCTTTGTACGCGATCGCCTTTACCCAGGTGTGGTTCCACACAGGTCAAATGATGGTGGTTTATATCGCTGGCCTGCAGCAGATCCCAAAGGAACTATATGAAGCCGCAGAAGTTGATGGCGCTTCTCGCTGGAAGCAGTTTAGAAATGTAACTTGGCCAATGTCGATGCCGACAACATTAGTTGTTATGGCCTACACAACGATTCAATCCTTCCGTGCCTTTGACTTGATTATGGTCATGACAAATTCAACCGCCGGACCAAACAATTCCACAAACATTTTTAGTACTTTGATTTATTTGACCCTCTTTAATGAACTCAGACTTGGATACGCTGCTGCGCAAACTATCTTCATGGTTATTGTGATGATTCTGATTACCTGGTTGCAGCGTCAAACTTTTGGTAAGAGGTATGAAAAGTGAGAAAGGCTCAAAATGTATAAAGTATCTAGAGTTGTAGCCTTAGCAACTTTCGCATTAATGATCATTTTGCCTTCACTTATTGTGGTTTTAGGCTCATTCAAGACTGACGCCGAGGTTTACAACAAGCCTCTTTCACTCCCAGAGTCTTGGAGTTTGGATAATTACACCCGCTTGTTAAGTGACAGCGATCTTGATGTCAGCTTCCGAAATAGCGTCTTTGTCACCATTACCTCGGTAGTTCTGACCTTGATTTTGGCTAGTTTGGCTTCTTTTGCGATTGCAAGGATGATCACGGTTTCTGGAAAGGTTCTGGCCGGACTCTTTGCCCTTGGCCTGGCTATTCCTGCCCAGATCAACCTGGTGCCGATCTATTACATCTTTAGAGACCTTGGTCTTACGAATTCATTTGTGGGATTGATCCTGATTAATGTGACAACAACATTGCCAATATCGATTTTCATTTTGAGCGCTTTCTTCAAGCAAGTTTCGAAGGAAATGTACGAAGCATCAGAAGTTGATGGAGCATCACCTTTGCGCATTTATCGCTCGATTGCTTTGCCATTATCTAGACCTGCTATGGGTGCAACTGCAATTTTCTTGTTTGTGATTAACTGGAATGACCTATTGTGGCCGCTCTTGTTGATTCAGGAGTCAGAAAAGAAAACTTTGCCACTTGCAATGTTGGCCTATCGCGGTGAGTACTTCGTGAGTTTCTCGATGCTGTTTACCGCCGTTATGGTGGCTTCGCTCCCAATGGTCATCATGTACTTGTTTATGCAACGATCATTTATTGCTGGCTTAACAGCTGGTGCGGTGAAGGGTTAATCATGAGCGCCGTAACGCCATTAGCCCCTCAAAGAGCTGCACGTATTGCAACTCAGCTAATGGAGTTAATAGAACTTCAAAAACTTTCGCCGGGAGATAAGTTGCCACCAGAGCGTCAACTTGCTGACCTGCTCGAAGTAAGCCGCCCAAGTTTGCGAGAAGCTCTTCATATCTTGCAAGCACAAGGATTAGTTCAGATTAAACATGGTCAAGGAACTTTTGTTCAGGAACCGGTGGTTGCTCAAGAGTTACGCGCATCAGTAATGACCAAAACCCACGGACTTAATGAGCTATTCGATGCTCGTGAAGTCCTTGAGGTTCCAGCATCTAGATGGGCCGCAGAAAAAGCAACCAAAGAGGATATTCGTTTACTACGCGCTACTTTGAATCAAATCGACACAGTTACAGCAATTGAGCCCATTGATTTTGATCAACTACAGTCGCTAGATGCCAAGTTCCATTTAACGATTGTTGGAATTGCAGGCAACCGCTTCATTAATCAGACGTTAAACGTCTTGCAAGATGTAATGAGAATGTCGATGGAAACCACTTTGCGTTTGCCCGGTCGTTCTGAAATTTCCCGCAATGAACACAATGAAATATTGAAAGCGATTGAAAGTGGAGATGGAGACTTGGCTTCTAAGTTAACGCTTCAACACATTACTGGTGCTCGCGCAACTGCTTTAGCAGATGCAAAAAAGAAAGATAACAATTGAATTCTGTGCAAGCGGTATGTGTTGGCGTCATTACTATCGACACAATCGCTCTTGTTGATAAGTACCCTGGTGAAGATGAGCGCATCCTGGCTGACGCAATTACTCGCGCTGGCGGTGGACCTGCAGCCGTCGCAGCTGTGGCGCTCAGCAGACTTGGTATCAAGAGTGCAATCGTTGGAACAATTGGTGATGATGCTGATGGTAAAGAAGTACTGCGCATCTTCGCGCAAGAAGGTGTGGATACTTCGGGAATTTCAATAGGTAAAACAGCAACAGCTGGAAGCGTGATTGTTGCATCCAAAGAACATAGCGCCCGCGCAATAAGCACCAGGCAGCCCGTAGTGCAAGCACCAATTAATGAAGCGGCCAAGAAATTGATTGCAAGTGCCCAGTGGTTACATGTTGATCATGTGGGAGTCAAACGTTTAGCGGAAATGGGAGTTTCGCGAGGAAATGGTCCGCAAATTTCTTTTGATGCTGGTTATGGTGTCGAGAGCTTTGATCCAATAGTTGTTGATTTATTCGTCCCAACTGATCGTCAGATGGCGCTGCGCTATCCAGGTGTAGACCTTGCCGTAGCGTTAGAAAATGATTCAATCAAGGCTGGAAACACAGTTGTTGCCACCCAAGGATCAGCAGGTAGTGCTGGTTTTTCACCTGAAACTGGACTGGTTTCGGCACCTGGTTTCAAAGTCGATGTAACTAGCACACTTGGCGCAGGAGATGTTTTTCATGGAGCTTTAGTTGCTCAATTAATTCAGGGACATCCATTGCAAGAAGCAATGCGCAGAGCTAACGCTGTAGCCGCACTTTCCTGCAGGGGACTAGATGGGCAATCCAAGATTCCAACTACAACTGAACTAAACGCATACCTGGAGGCACATTGATGAGAAAACCATTAACTAAATTGGCTCGTCCTTCTGGGGCGCTAGCCATGGTTGCAGTTGATCAACGTGAAGCACTTCGTGGAATGTTCGCTCCCCACCAAAGTACTCCAGTTCCTGATTCACAATTGACGCAGTTCAAAGTCGATGTTGCACGCGAACTTTCACCATTTGCATCTGCGCTATTGGTAGACCAAGAGTTTGGAATCGATGCAATCATCGATCAAAAGGCGTTAAACAGTGGATGTGGATTGATTGCTGCAGCTGATTTGTTAGTTGGACCTGCTGGCGGTGCTGCGACAGATACCGCAGTGGATCCAGATGTTGATCCAATTCGGATGCGTGATATCGGAAGCGTGGGTTTGAAGTTTCTAGTTTTATGGCGCAATGATGAGTCTCCAGATGCGCGTGCAAAGCTAGTTGAAGATTTCAATAAGTTGTGTGAAGTTTCAGGATTGCCATCAATTATCGAAATCATTGTTAAGCCACCAACAGATTCTTCGCGCAGCTTTAATCGTGAAGAAGAGTTGGTGATCGCTGCACGTGAAGCAGCAGCTTGGAAGCCAGATCTCTATAAGGCAGAAGTTCCATTCCACGGTGAGGGAGATTTAAATCTTGTAACCAAGAATGCTGAAAGAATTTCTGAGGCTATTGGTTCGCCATGGGTAGTTCTTTCAAATGGTGTTAAACAACCATTCTTCAATGATGCGGTCAAAGCGTGCGCCATGGGTGGTGCCAGTGGTTTCCTTGCAGGACGCGCGGTCTGGGCCGACATTGTCAGTTCACCAGATATTCCAAAGGCCCTTCGCGAAATCTCGATTCCACGCTTAGAACAGTTAGCTGAAATCGTTGATACTCATGCAAAGCCTTGGAGCAGTTGGTAATTAGCCCCAGAGCTCTTTGATTTCAACTACTCGGCCTTCTTTGATGCTCTTGTGAGCAGCAAGGCCAGTTACAGCGCTAGTTACTCCATCTTTCAAGGTAATTTCTGCTGGGGTTGAGTTCAAGATCGCATCGCGAAACTTTGTGTGTTCGATATAAGAAGCTCCGTAGTGGTGGCCCATGTACTTAACATCGTAGTTGTGAACAATTTTCTGTTCATTTCCACGTGCTCGGCTAGCTCCTCGAGCCCAACCAGTTAACTTACCAATCGAATCACGACGAGAAGCACGTACAACTTGAGAAGGCAAGAATGATTCGATCTTTCCTTCATCGCCAACAATTGTCAGAATCTCTTTATCAAATGAACCTTCACCAAACATACACAGATCTAACATTCCGCGAGCACCATTAGCGTATTCGAGAACAACATATGCGTTATCCAACATATCCGCTTGCTTGCCATCGTATTTTTCATCTAAGTGATTAACGCTTTGACCACCTGATGCAAAGACACGTACCGGAGTTTCTCCAATGACGATGTCCATTAAGTTGAAATAGTGGCAACACTTTTCAACCAGAGTTCCGCCCGTACGTTCTGCAAAACGATTCCAGTTATCAACCTTTGGATAAAAAGGCTCGCGATGTTCACGAATAGAAACTTGATGAATCGTGCCAGCTTCTCCCTCTTTAGCGCGCGCGATTGCTTCTGCAACGGGTGGCATGAAACGGTACTCAAGACCCATCCACGTCATTGCACTTCGCTTGTCATCCCAGGCAAGAATTGATTTCAAATCTTCAACTGTTGTGGCAAGTGGCTTTTCAACAAAAACAGCCAAATCAGTAGCGAGCGCATCCTTTAAAACTGCTGCATGTGTGTCATTTGGAGTGGCGATTACAACAGCATCAACTAGTCCAGAGTCCAACAAAGCGCGATGGTCTGAGAAAACGGCGGCTCCAGGTGCCATGGCAAGGGCGGCATCTTGAGATGGCTTATGGGGATCGCTGATCGCAGTTACAGCCGCTCCACCCATGACTTTGATGTTCTCAATATGCTCGCGGCCCATGCTGCCCGCACCGATAATCCCGTACCGAAGCTCTGTTTTCATGGCAACAGGTTAGACCACTGAGAGAATTTTGGGCAGGGGGGTAGACGAAACACGCTCAACTGTCCTAGACTCCCGCAAGAGGTCAGACCACTACCCATTTATATGCGAAGAGAGGCATGTGTAGATATGGCAATAACTCCGCCGCAGTATCTGCTTCATCATGATGGCGACAATGTTGCTGTTGCGATGGAAGATCTGCAACCAGGAACTCTTAAAGGCCGTTCCGTAAAAGAAGGAACCGAGGGCACTGCAGTGCTTAATCACGCGATTCCGCTAGGTCATAAATTTGCACTCACAGATCTTGCTGAGGGCGACGCAATTATTAAGTACGGCATCAAAGTCGGACTTGCATCAGCTGCCATTAAAAAGGGCGATTACATTCACACACACAACATGAGGAGTTATCGATGGGAAGCAAGCCGCGCTTAACTGGATACCGCCGCGAAAACGGCACTATGGGTATCCGCAATCACGTAATTATCTTGCCTCTCGATGATCTTTCGAATGCAGCTGCAGAAGCGGTCGCAAAAGTTATTCCGGGCACAATGGCACTACCTCACGCTTTTGGTCGCCTGCAGTTTGGTGATGATCTACAACTAACTTTCGACACACTTATTGGAACTGGCGTTAACGCTAACGTTGCAGCAGTTGTTGTGATTGGTATCGAACCAAAGTGGACACAACGTGTTGCAGATGGAATTGCAAAGACTGGAAAGCCAGTTGCAGCGTTTTCAATTGAAGGTAAGGGCGATCTACAAGTTATTCAAGAAGCTAGCCGCGTAGCAGCAATGTTCTTACAAGATGCATCAGCTCTTGTTCGCACTGAAGCTGAAATGGGCGACATGATTATGTCAATCAAGTGCGGAGAATCAGATACAACTTCTGGTCTTGGCTCTTGCCCAACAACATCACAAGCTGTTGACCGTTGGGTTGAAGCCGGCGGAACTGTCTTCTTTGGTGAAACTTCAGAGCTAACTGGCGGTGAGCATCTGATTGCAGAACGTTGCATCGATGCAGCAACTCGCGATCTGTTCCAGGTTACATATGACAACTACATCAAAGTTATTGAAGCAACTGGTGCAAACTTGCTTGGTTCACAGCCAACACAAGGAAACATCGCTGGTGGCTTAACAACTATCGAAGAAAAGGCACTTGGAAACATTGCCAAGACTGGTTCTGTCCCTGTTGTTGGCGTCCTTAAGCCTGCTGAAATGCCTAACCCAGCAAACCCTGGCTTGTATTTCATGGATTCATCATCGGCTGCAGCTGAGTGCGTAACTCTGATGGCTGCTGGCGGAGCTGTCATTCACTTGTTCCCAACAGGTCAAGGCAACGTTATTGGAAACCCAATCGTTCCTGTTCTGAAGTTAACGGCAAACATCAAGACTGCTAAGTCAATGACTGAGCACATCGATCTAGATGTTTCAGGTTTGCTTCGTTACGAATACGACCTAACCAAAGCTGGCGACATGATGATGGATGTCATTTATGACACTGTAAATGGTCGTCTCTGCAAGGCTGAAGTCATGGGTCACCGTGAATTCACATTTACAAAGTTGTACATCTCTGCATAATGATTCTGATTTCTGAAGATGTATGGGGAACTCCCTTCCAAACACTGGAAGGGAGTTTTCCCATTACGCGTAATGATGAATTATGGAATAACCCTGAAGAACTTAAAGCTGCCCTAAAGGATATGAAGGCACTTGTTGTTCGCAACCGTACAAAGGTAACTGCTGATGTAATCGCTGCAGCACCCAATCTGAAAGTTATAGCGCGCGCAGGTGTTGGCTTAGACAATATTGATATCAAGGCTGCAGATGCGGCAGGTGTTGTAGTTGTTGCAGGACTTGGAGCTAACGCAGTTAGCGTTGGCGAATTAACTCTTGGTCTTGCACTATCGCTACTTCGTAATGTTCCGAGCCATGATGTGGCTACGCGTGATGGCGGTTGGGTGCGTACTCCTGGTCGCGAATTGTCTGGATTAACGTGGGGCCTCTTAGGTTGTGGTGCAACCGGTGTTGCAACAGCTAAATTGATTCAAGGTTTCAACTGTTCAGTGTTGGGTTATGACCCATATGCAAAAAATGTTGCAGGCGTAGAACTGACTTCTTTCGAAGATGTTCTAAAGCGAAGTGATGTTGTCAGTATTCATATGCCATCAACGCCTGAAACAAATGGAAGCATCAATGCAGCAACGCTTGCTTTGATGAAGAAGGATGCCATCATCGTCAATGTTGGTCGTGGAGAAGTCATCAATGAAGCCGACCTAATTGTGGCGCTAAAGGCTAAAACCATTGCCGGAGCAGCACTTGATGTACGAGCGCAAGAGCCTCCGACAACAGGTGAAATGGAAACAATTCCAAATTTGATCCTAACCCCACATGTTGCCGGCATTACCAAGGAAAGCCAACTTCGCATTAATCAAATTTTGACGGCAAACATTGAATTAGTTTTGAACTCAAAGCCCGCCACACACGCAGTTGGCGCATTAAAGGAAAGTAATAATTAAATGCCACAGCTAACGGTTGGAACAGCGATAGCTAAAGCGCAGCAACTTTTGCAAGCGGCAGGCGTTCCCGCAGAGCAAGCTGAAACAACGGCTAGATGCATTGTTGCAAGTGATCGTTGGGGAATCGGAAGCCATGGTTTGATGCGCCTTCCTTTTTATCTCTCTCGTTTAAATGCTGGTGGAATCAATCCGAATGCAGAACTAAAAACTGTTACAGATTTACCAAGTCTTGTTGTCTTTGATGGCAATGATGGTCTTGGACATTGGCAGCTACAAAAAGCTGCAGAGATTGCATCAGAGCGTGCATTAGTTAATGGTGTTGCAGCTGTAGGTGTTGGACGTTCTAATCACTGCGGTGCGTTAGGTATTTATGTGTGGCCCATGATTAATCGTGGCTTAGTAGGAATTGCGTTTAGCACGGGCCCTGCAGTGATGCCTCCTTGGGGTGGAAACAAAGCATTGCTTTCAACTTCGCCAATTGCGGCAGGTATTCCGACGAATCCTCCAACTGTTGTTGATCTTGCAACCAGTGCAGTAGCACGCGGAAAGATTCAAGCAAAAGCACAAGCAGGAGCAGAGCTTGAACCAGGATGGGCGTTTACAAAAGATGGTGCACCAACAACTGATGCAAAAGAAGCACTGGCAGGAATGCTCGCACCATTAGGTGGAGTTAAGGGATATGCCGTTGCAGTCTTAGTTGAATCTCTTACCGGAATGTTGATTGGACCAACACTTGCAAAAAACATTCCAGATATGTTTGCCGCTAGCCAAGATGCATTACCGCAGCAGATTTCTCACTTCATCATCGCCATAGATGCTGCCAAGCTGTCAGTTGATGGGAACAATGGCCGAACAGCTGAATTTGCCGCAGAAGTAACTGCTGCAGGCGGGCGCTTGCCGGGCTCAAACCGAGTTAACCCAGAGAAGTTAAATCTTAATGATGAAATCACAATCACTGATCAAGTCTTTGGACAGTTAGGTTTCTAAGTGGTTAAAACATACGTGCCAGGTTTTGCATTAATCGGCGCACTTGTTGCTGTTGCATTTCAGATAAATCAGTTTCAATCTGCAATTAGTCCACTGGCTTTATGCGTAGCTTTTGGTTTTATTGTTGCAAACCTTGTTAAGTGGCCAGAATTTGCAAACCCCGCAACTAAGTTATCAAGCAAGACCATCATGCGAATTGGTGTTGCGCTACTAGGCGCTCAAGTAAGTGTTGTTTCATTAAAGGAAATTGGCTTAAAAGGTGTGATCACAGTAATTATCGTGGTCACCTTCACCATCTTTGGGATTTTGGGTTTGTCTAAACTTTTTAGAATGTCTGGCGAACTTGGTTTGCTTATCGGTGTTGGTTTTGGAGTCTGTGGTGCGACCGCAGTTGCTGCGATACGTCCGCAGACACGAGCTACCGAAGAAGAAACTTCTTATGCAATTGGTTTGATCGCACTGTGTGGAACCCTTTCTATTTTCATGCTTCCACTTATTGGGCATGTAATTGGATTGGATACCCGTGAATTTGGTGCATGGGCAGGTGCTGCGGTCCACGATGTTGGTCAAGTGGTGGCAACAGCATCTGTGTGGGGAGATGATGCAGACAAGTATGCGATCGTGATCAAGCTTTCGCGGGTTTGTTTACTTGCACCCATTGTTTTGATTCTTTCAATTCGCCATCGCCGTTGGTTAACTTCGCAGGGCAAGCAAGAAGTTGAATCTGCAAAGGTTCCACTTATTCCATTCTTTGTACTTGGCTTCATTGCAGTTGCGGTTCTAAATAACCTTGTTGATATCAATGATGGCTTGCATGACAACATTGTTTTGCTCAGCAAGTTAATGCTTGGAGCTGGCCTAGTTGCGCTGGGTTCAGGGGTGCGCTGGAAGGCAATTCGCGCTATTGGTCCGCGTCCCATGGCCATGGGAATGGTGGCCTGGGTAGTCGTAGCAGGGGTAGCACTCGCTGCCGTTAAGGTAACGGGTCTTTGACAGATACCCCCGGGGGTATGGTACTTTTTCCTTAGTCAAAACAACTAAGGAGTTAAACCATGTGTTCAAGAGTTACATGTCATGTTTGCAAGAAAGCCACTTGGTCAGGGTGCGGAGAGCATATCGAGCAGGCATTAGCTGGTGTAGCTGAAGCAGATCGCTGTTCCTGCTAATAATGGCTACCAAAAAAATTACGCATGTTCTTTCAGATGAAGAACAAATCATCGCAATTGCAAAGAGAATCAAGCGAGCTCAAGGCCAACTTGGCGCTGTAGCTCGCATGCTTGAAGAAGGAAGAAACTGCGATGAGATTGTGACTCAGATGTCAGCAGTGTCAAAAGCTGTTAATACAGCGGCCTTTACTTTGATTTCAGCAAGTTTAAAAGAATGTATCGTTGAAGGAAAGAACAACTCGGATGCAGTGACTGCACAATTACAAAAACTGTTTCTAAGTCTGGCCTAGGGGAATTTCATGAAAAAAATCATCGCATTAATCGCATCAGTGCTACTGCTAGCGGGTTGCTCATCAAGCACTACTGCAAGTGATCTAAGCGTCACCGAGTTTTCAGCCAAGATTGCAGAAGTGGGGGTAATCACTCTGGATGTGCGAACACCTGGTGAATTTGCAGAAGGCTACATCAAAGGTGCGCGTTTGATTAATTTCCAAAGCGGCAACTTTGAAAATGAGATTGCAGCACTAGATAAGAATGCAACGTATGCGGTCTACTGCCGCAGTGGAAACCGTTCGGGTCAAGCCGTGAAAGTCATGCAAGATGCTGGTTTTACCAATGTCTTCAATATGAACGGTGGAGTTATCGATTGGGCCAACGCCGGATTACCACTGGTGAATAACTAATGAGAATTGTTGTTATCGGAGGTGTTGCAGGCGGTATGTCTGCAGCTACTCGTCTACGCCGCTTAAATGAAAAAGCAGAGATAATTGTGCTTGAAAAAAGTGGCCATGTTTCATATGCAAACTGTGGCTTGCCGTACTACGTCGGTGGCGTAATTGAGAATGAAAAAGATTTACTTTTACAAACTCCAGCTTCGCTTCATGCTCGCTTTCGTCTAGATATTCGAGTCAACACCGAAGTACTAGCGATCAACCCTGCCAAGAAGGTTGTTGCAATCAAGAATCTTGTAAATGGTCAAACTTCTGAACTTGATTATGACAAGTTGATCTTGAGTCCAGGTGCATCACCTGTTGTTCCACCAATTCCTGGCATCGAACGAGGAATGACACTTCGCACAGTTGAAGATGTTGAAAAGATCGCTACTAGTGTTGGAAAGAATCCAGCTAGCGCTGTTGTAATCGGTGGTGGATTCATCGGTGTTGAAATCGCAGAAAATTTGATTCATCGCAAGATTCCTACCGCCTTGGTTGAGGCAACAGATCAAGTATTAATGCCACTAGACCCAGAACTAGCGACCTTGGTTGCCAAAGAGATGCGTACGCACGGTGTAGATCTTCATCTTGGTGCAAGTGTTGTAAAAATCAATGCAGATTCAGTTGAACTTTCAAATGGTGCGGTGCTGCCAGCAGAAATGGTTATTTTGGCAATAGGAGTTCGCCCCGAAATCGGATTAGCAAAGGCTGCCGGCCTTGAAATCGGTACGCGCAATGGAATTAAAGTTGATGACTTTAATCGCACCAGCAACCCAGATATCTATGCCGTAGGAGACGCTGCCGAAAAGATTGATGCACTTGATGGCAGTGCAACATTGGTACCGCTAGCGAATCTGGCAAATAGACATGGTCGGGTTGTTTCTGATCACATAAGCGGTTTGAAAGTTCGACCTGTTAAAACAATAGGAACAGCAATCGTAAAAGTATTTGATTTAATGATTGCTACGACTGGGTGGAATGAAAAGAGATTGAAGGCCGCAGAACGCCCTCATCAGGTGATTCATATTCATCCAAATTCACATGCTGGTTATTACCCAGATGCTAAGCAAATGACTTTGAAATTAATCTTTGATCCAAAGACAGGTGAAATTCTCGGCGCTCAAGGTGTTGGAATCGAAGGTGTCGATAAGCGTATTGATGTAATTGCGACAGCAATGCGCGGAGGAATTACGGCGCCAGAACTTGCCGATCTAGAACTGGCATATGCACCACCATTTGGTTCAGCGAAGGATCCAGTAAACATGTTGGGGTATGTGGCAGAAAATGTTGTTTCAGGCTTAAGCAAAGTAGCCCAATGGCACGAGATCGATGAGTATCGCGAAAAAGGATTTGAACTTCTGGATGTTCGATCTGAACAAGAATGTGGACGTGGCATCATTCCAGGAGCAATCAATATTCCTGTTGATGAAATTCGCGCTCGATATTCAGAATTAAAGAACAAAAATCTATTGGTGAATTGCCAAGTTGGATTACGTGGTCACACCGGTTCGATGTTGTTAAAAGAGCTCGGTTTTAATGCAGTAAATCTTGATGGTGGTTATCTAACGTGGATTAACTCACCAGCAGGCCCGACAACAAAACTGTCATAAGTAGGTAGAATCTTCTTCACTAAACTTTGGAGATGGAGCCAGTAGTGAAGAAGTTACGTGTAGCCGTAATTGGTGGGGGACAGTTTTCATCCTCATTTATCCACTTGTTTCAAGC
>JBIKSX010000054.1:0-4207 GCA_044348405.1 Candidatus Planktophila sp. | reverse complement strand
GTTACTTTGGGGTGAAGTTCCATTCTCATTGCGGCAAAAGCCGCGGCCGGCCAGCCTGAACCAAAGACTCGGCGCAACAAAATAGTCAACGCATACTTTGGATCATCGGCAGTTGCTCGATCTAATGCGCGATACGCCAGCTCGCTATCTGCGCGCTCGTAAGCCAAAGTCGCAAACAAGCAAGCAACAGGGGCGACATAACCAACAGGTGCAACTCGAAGCAAATACAGCCACATATTCCAATAGGTATCAAAGGTTTGCGCATTGTGTGTCCCCAGCGCGAAATCCCGAACTTGAATATCGGAAAGCCTGCCAACTACTTGTGACATTAATTCGATATCGCAGTTATAACCACGATCAGCAAACTGCATCGATAAATCAATCACCGCGGTAGCGCCATCTCGCTGCAAGAGATTGAGATCTGCCATATCTGGCGTTAGCGCAAAGGTGTTGACGCTTTCTATAAATTCGCCATCAGTTGCCAATGGCAATGCAATTACACTTACATAGATGTTTTCGGTAGTCATTATTTTCCTTTGCTGGGTGTGAAGTGGGTTGGCCCTTGAACAACTGTTATTACTGCAACTGAAATCTTCTTTACTGTTCCTGTAACTGCCCGTACCTGTGCGTTATGTGTATAGCTACCATTCCAAGTGGTCAAAAGAGTTACAACATAACTTCCGGGTCTTGCGTATGAATGCCGGATAGTTCCATTGGGATATGGGGCCCCGTTTTCTGTGGTTGTGTAGACAGCACCATCGCCAAAGCTCCAGGTAAATGAGGGGCGCAAGGTGACATCAACAATTTCGCCGATGATGTCGACTCGGCTTTGAAAAATACTTGGCAAGTCGCACCAGAAATAAACATCAGTTTTTACGAGTGGCTCAAATTCGGGTTGATAGGCCACACCTGCAGTTGGAACCAGCTTTGTTAATCGATCGCTCAGATTTACTGATGTTGTACTTTTTTTCACACGTGGCTTATAGGTGCGCTTTACGTAGGGCTTTGTGACAACAACTTTGGCTGGCACAGGTGGAAAAAACAAAGGTCGCACAGTTGGTTTGGGGGTTGGCTTTACTGTGGATTTTTTGGGTGCTTGGGCAATAGCTTTCTTAGTAGTTGTGTTGCCCCTTTTGGCTTCAATAATGATTTGGTTGTTCTCGGTGTACACACTGATACAGGCTTTTTCGGCGCAATCATCAGCCTGTGCTGGGGTCATCAAAGCGGTAAAAACAAGTGAGCCAATCAAAATCAAAGTAATCATGTGCGGCACCATAAATTGAGCAGCAGAGCAACAGCGAAGTCACTGCGCTAACTGTGGATAGTTGTGACAGGCTACGAACATGACAGCGCGCGATGGAGATGGATGGGTTAATTGCGCCTGCGGAAACAAGCATTGGGGTCTTAATGGCGCCGCTGGAATTTTGATTGTGCGCGGAAACCAGATTTTGTTGCAGCACCGCGCGCCATGGGTACACAACGGTGATACCTGGGGAATTCCAGGTGGCGCACGAGATTCACATGAGAGCACAATTGAAGGTGCTTTTCGGGAAGCGGTTGAAGAAACCGGAATTGATACCTCGCTACTTACCGCCCTGCATACTTTTACCGATGATCACGGAGATTGGAAGTACGAAACCGTTATCGCCCGAGCCATAGATGGATTAGTCGCTCATGAAGTTAATGATGAATCCCACGAAGTCCGCTGGGTAGATATTGAAAAAGTTGAAGAACTACCTTTGCATCCAAGCTTTGCAAAATCATGGCCCGAATTAAAGGCCCTCCTTCAATCGCTTTAATGAGTCGCGCACAATTGCAGGATCTGAGGTTCGCCAGAGTGGTGGCATAGAGTTCAGTAGAACACTCCCGTATCTTTTAGTGACAATTCGTGAGTCTAAGATCGCTACGACTCCTCGATCATCAACTGATCGAATCAAGCGACCGGTGCCCTGCGCTAGCAATAACGCAGCCCGTGGCAAGGAAACCTGCATGAAGCCACTACCACCCGCAGCATCTGCTTGAGATGCACGCGCACTCATGACCGGTTCATCGGGGCGTGGAAAAGGTATGCGATCGATAGCAACCAAAATGCAACTGTTTCCAGGAACATCAACACCTTGCCAGAGCGACATAGTTCCAAGCAGTACTGACGTTTCATCCTTGGCAAAGCGGGCTACAAGTGGGCCCACTGCATCGCCGCGTTTTTGCGTAATGATCTTGATCGGAAGCTCGGCTAACACTTTGCGCAAATGTAAATCTGCCGCTTCTACGCCGCGCCAAGAAGAAAATAACGCAAGGGTTCGCCCGCCTGCAGCATCAATGAGTTCACCCAGTTCAGTTAAGACATCCAGACTTGGGCCATCTCGACCTGGTTCTGGCAAATGCTTAGGCATATACAAAACACCTTGGTTAGCAAAATCAAAGGGAGATCCAACATCTAGCATCTGAACATTTGCTGGATCTACCTCTCCATCTTTTAAATCCGCATTCATTTCTTCATTAACCAAGAAGCCAATGCTCTTGGCCATCGAATCAAAGCCTTTGCCAATAGTTAAAGTCGCAGAGGTTGCAATCACAGGAGTTCGGGTCAAAAGGTTTTCACGCAGAACTTCAGATACTGAAAGTGGTGCAAGGTAGAGCGTTGAGAAAGTTGGTTCATACCAGAGCACTAAGCCATCACCCATTTTCAGCAAGGTGCTGGCAGTTGTTGCAATTTCATTGACCGCGCCTTTTACCCGTGCGCGCTCTGCTAAAGCATCAGTATCGATGATTTCATCATCTGCAGTCATGAACTGAACAATGGCCTTAGACGCTTCCATTACCTTTCGAATAGAAAATTCAAGTGATTGTGGAATCTCTTCCAGCCGGCCTTGCGCAGTGGGATCCCCTTTCACATCTTCGCCATAGTCGACCATTGATTCGTGAAAATCATTAGCTGCTTTGTGGAATGCATCTGAAAGCTTGCCTGGCATGAATTTTCGGGCCATTGCTGCCGCGCGCAGAACTCGGTTAGAAGTTAGTTCATCGGTAACAGCTTGTGTTGCGCGATCCATAAATTCGTGGGCTTCATCCAAAATCACGCAATCGCGTTCAGGAAGGATTGGGTGTGAATCCACAATTTCAATGGCAAGCAAGGTGTGATTAGTAATGACGATATCGGCGGTCTGGGCTTTAGCTTTCGCATTGGCTGCAAAGCACTGCGAACCAAAAGCACAGACATCGGCCCCTACGCATTCGCGACCAGATGTGCTGTTTGCTGCCCACACACGTCGGTCTACTTCGGGGGCATCATCACGATCTCCGGTGACGCCTGGTGTCTTAGCCCAGGCAATTAGCCGTTTAGCATCTTTTTCAAGTGAGGAAACTTCCATCACTAGCTCGGTATCTGGATCAATCTCTTCGCTGTTCATCTTTTGCAGGCAGACATAGTTGCCGACGCCTTTATAAATTGCGTAAGAAATTTCGCGGCCTAACTCTTTTTCCAGCGCTGGGACAACTGCCGGTAGATCGCGATCGACTAATTGGCGTTGTAAGGCAAGGGTTGCAGTTGCAACTAAGACTTTGCGTCCATGCACGATTCCGGGAATCAAATAGGCAAGGGATTTACCGGTACCAGTACCTGCTTGCACCATTAAGTGATGACGATCAGTTAGTGCGTTAGCTACCGCTTCGGCCATTTCAATCTGGCCTTCGCGGGGTGAGCCACCAATTGCTTGCACGGCAACATCTAGCGCACGTCGCACCTGTGCCGACATGTCGCTCATTAAAGAGCCATCAAATCCATAAACTCATTTACTGCAGTTGCTGCCAGCTTGTTGTAATCAAGACACAAATCAAGGATTTTGTTCTGCTTATCTGCGTCATAAATGCGCGCAAGATTGGTCTTGTACTTCTCAATCAATAGCGGAATACCGTCGGTGCGACGACGAGCATGGCCAATTGGGTATTCAACGGCTACCTCGTTAAACACGGTGCCATCGGTAAATTCAACCGTTATTGCGTTGGCAATCGAGCGTTTTTCAGGGTTGTGATAATCGGCGGTATAGCCAGGATCTTCTACGCACACAATCTTTTCACGCAAAGCATCAATGCGTGGGTCTGCTGCGATGTCTTCTTCATAATCGCGCGCAGTTAAGCGACCAAAAATAAAGGGAACTGCAACCATGTACTGAATACAGTGATCGCGATCTGCTGGGTTATTAAGCGG
>JBIKSX010000053.1:0-4413 GCA_044348405.1 Candidatus Planktophila sp. | reverse complement strand
AATCTTGATCAAGCCAAGGCTTATAAATTCTTAGGTTGGGATTAGCAAGAAGCCCGTAACGGTAAAAACGTTCGATGTCATTACCTTTATAAGTAGATCCATCGCCCCAGATTTCAACGGAATCCTGATGCATCGCGCGCACCAACATGGTTCCGGTAACTGCGCGACCCAAAGGTGTGGTGTTGAAGTACTGCTTTCCGCCTGAACGGATATGAAAAGCTCCGCAAGCTATCGCTGCAAGACCTTCTTCAACTAGTGCATTTTTGCAATCAACAAGGCGTGAAATCTCTGCGCCATATTCTTTTGCCCGATCTGGAACTGAATCAATATCTGGCTCGTCATACTGGCCAAGATCTGCGGTGTAGGTACAAGGAACTGCGCCTTTGTCGCGCATCCAGGCAACTGCCACTGATGTGTCGAGACCGCCAGAAAATGCGATACCAACCTTTTCACCAACTGGAAGAGATGCAAGGACCTTAGACATGTCCTAAGTCTAACGGATGTTAAGCGTCGAAAGTTTCTTCTCTAAAGCAGGCTTCACACCCCATTGAGCGGTAATTTCTAGGTATCTATCGATATCTAACTGCTCTGGCTTTGCATCAGTCTTTACTGCGCGGATCATCAAATTACGAGGCGTGTGTTCTCCCCCAATAAATTCAATAACTTCAACACGATAGCCAGCAAGTCTTAGCAGCTGCGCTCTGAATGAATCAGTAAGTAAATCTCCCAGACGTTCTTTCATTAAACCAAACTTTGTTAGCGCACCCCACGGTTCAGGTGCTGCGTCAATTTGCTTTTGAATATCGTGATGACAACATGGTGCAATAAGCAAAAGTTTTGATCCTCCGTTTACTGCCCACGCAATAGCATCATCAGTTGCGGTATCACACGCATGCAAAGCTATAGCTATATCTGCCATTTCAGCTGTTGTCTTTGAAATCTCTTCAGCCTTGAATGAAATAGTTTTAGTAATGCCAAGCTTTTGGGCTATCAAATTATTGCGATCTCTAGATTCAGGTCGAACATCAATACCTGTGACAATTACTGGCATTCCAGAGTTCATCAGAAATTGATGTGCAGCAAAAGTTAAATATGCATGTCCGCACCCAAGGTCAGTTATGCGAAGCGGTTGTGTTGGTGTTGGTTTATGAATCTGACCAGCTTCGATTGCTGCGTTTAGTGCCGGGGAAAGCAAACGCAAAAACTCTTCAACTTGCTTGTACTTATCTTGACGCGAAGGCTTGATAACGCCTTTTGCGTCAGCAATTCCCACTTCGCGCAAGAAAGGATCATTGGAATCAAGCAATCTTTCCTTTTTCTTATCGTGCGCCAGGTTTTGCTCAGTTTTGCGATTTTCAGTGTGTACTTGTGCATCCCCGCTCTTTGTCACTCTTATGGAATATGCCTGGCTGGTGCTTTCGACCATAATGTTTGCATATCCACTATCTAGAAGTTGGTCTACTTCAAGTACTGTAGGCAAAAGATTTTTGGTGGTTGTTGCTCGTCCATCATTTTGCATCAACTGAAGGTGCAGAACTCCTTTGATTTCAACAAGACGAATATCCACTCGCTCAAATTCAACACTCA
Source organism: Candidatus Planktophila sp. (assembly GCA_044348405.1). Taxonomy (GTDB): domain Bacteria; phylum Actinomycetota; class Actinomycetes; order Nanopelagicales; family Nanopelagicaceae; genus Planktophila. The sequence continues at coordinate 2,826 of JBIKSX010000053.1, read as the reverse complement.
TGTTTCTGCGGCGGCCGGACAAAACGGCACGGACAAAAGTTGATGTATCTAGAATCTTCGAGGCAGCCTCTTTGAAAGCCTCTTCACGGGTAATTGGCATTTAATCAGCGAGGTGCAATTACCGCTGTGCCTTTTTCATGATCCAGAATAGTTAAAGCGTGGTTGGGCAGCGCCTTGGCAAAATCTTCGGCCAACTTACGCTCTCCATCACGGTTCACATCATCAATAATGACAATGGCCTTTGCTGACAATTTATCTTTAAATTCTTTTAGCGCAGGATACCTAGCCTCTGGATTCTTGGAACCTGGAGGGCCATCAACAATAAGCAAATCGATTTTCTTTAAATCTTTAAGTGTTGAAACGTCATACCATTCTGAACCATTTGCATATGGGCGCAATGGAGCGATGCGAATTTCTACTCCACGAGCCTTATGCTCTTTCAGAAGCTCACGTGTTTTTGCACCGAACTCTTCTGAGTTATCAATACTCACAACCTTGCGAGCACCAGATTTGGCAGTTACTAATGTTGAGACTCCAGATCCAAGTTCTACAACTAATGAAGGCTTGTTTTTCTTAACAATTTCTGAAATTAAAAGCAAAAGATCAGGTGATGCTGCCCAACTGCGCGTAGCTGGAATTGCAGATTTAAACTGCAGCAAATTATTGAGCTGAATAAACGCCTCAGTCTGACGGTAAGCCGTCATCGAATTCTTTTTGCTCTCAAGAGCAGCCTTATGAATCTCTCGGGATATCTGTTCACTCTTCTTTGAAACTTTGCCATGCAGGGCTCGCAAAGAGCGAATGCAATAAAGAGTTCCGAGCAGAATTAGGAAAAGAAGGGCTAGATAAAGGAAATCCATGCGCTAAGTGTAACGGCATGAACAAACGTTATAAAAGAGAAACATACGAGGGTTACTTACATCCTTTTTACATTGTCCGGCGATTGCTAATTCCGTAGCCTGACACCATGACAGCCGCACCTTGGTGGAAGCACGCAACTATCTACCAAATCTATCCGCGGTCCTTTTTTGACAGCAATGGGGATGGCGAAGGTGATTTGCCAGGAATTATCTCCAAACTGCAATATGTCCAAGAACTTGGCGTTGATGCGATCTGGTTAAGCCCTTTCTACACATCTCCAAATAAGGATGGCGGATATGACGTTGCTAATCCACGTGATGTTGATCCGAGATTCGGAAACTTAGCTGATGCCAAAAAACTTATTGATGTTGCACATTCTTTGGACTTAAAAGTAATTGTCGATGTTGTTCCTAACCATTTTTCCGATCAACACGTCTGGTTCCAACAAGCACTTAAGGCAGGAAGAGGTTCTGCTGAGCGTGCGCGCTTTCATTTCCATGAACCAAATGCAGATGGAACTCCACCCAACAACTGGATCTCACTTTTTGGTGGACCTTCGTGGACGCAAGTAGAAGATGGTCAGTATTACTTGCATCTGTTTGATTCTTCGCAACCTGATTTGAATTGGGACAATCCTGAAGTAGTCAGCGATTACGAAAGTACGTTGCGTTTTTGGTTAGATCTTGGAGTTGATGGTTTTCGAATTGATGTTGCACATGGCTTAGTGAAAGAAAATCTATTAACAAACCATCCTGACCCCCAGGGAATTAGTGATGCGCTGCGCCTAGATGTTTCTATGGATCCTGAAATTCGGTATGCCCTTCTTCCAACAGTTCCTTATTTTGATCGTCAAGGTGTGCATGAAATTTATCGGCAGTGGCGCAAACTTTTTGATTCTTATAAAGATCGCGAAATCATGGCTGTTGCCGAAGCCTGGGTTCATCCTCCAGTAAATGCAACGCGATATGTCCGAAGTGATGAATTACATCAAGTATTCAACTTTGATTTATTGGATGCGCCTTTCAAAGCTGATTTTCTCTATGGAGTTGTGACTCGTTCAATTGAGCTAATGGATTCTGTTGGAGCGCTGCCCACTTGGGCTCTAAGCAATCATGATTCTCCTCGTGTTGCCTCACGAATCGGTGAAATTCAGGCACGAGCACTTGCATTGTTTGTTTTAGCATTGCCGGGTTCTTGTTATGTATTTGCTGGACAAGAATTAGGTTTACCTGATGGTGAAATTCCAGATAGCTCGCGACAGGATCCAATTTATTTCAGAACAAAAGGGTCTCAAAAGGGTCGCGATGGGGCACGCGTTCCGCTTCCTTGGAGCGGTGAGACAGCTCCATTTGGTTTTACAAGTAGTACTCCGTGGTTGCCATTAACGGATAAGTGGAAAGATTTAACTGTCGAAAAGCAAAATGTTGATCCAAAAAGCACGCTCAATCTCTACCGAACCGCCCTAAAACTGCGTGCAGACCATCTGATAGATCAAGGTTCAATCACCTGGCTCGAATCTCCTGAACATGGGTCTGAGAGCGATTCATTGTTGGCGGTTCGTCGTGGCAATGTTTCTGTCTATATGAATTTGTCCGATTCTGCTGTTGAAGTAGAAATAAGCGGTAAATTGCTGATTGTGAGCGCAGGAACAGTTGATGCACGTGATGGAAAGTTAACAATTCCGGCCATTTCAACCATCTGGGTGCATCACTAACTGACACAATACCGACATGGAATCTACGACTACTTGGCTATTGACCATTGGAATTCTCTCTCTTGTAATTCTCTTTGACTTAACTCTTGCGATTGTTCGTCGCAACAAAGAGACCACAATGACCGAGGCTGGAATATGGACAGTCATCTATGTTTCCGCAGCTATTGTCTTTGGAATCTTGATGCCAAATTGGACAACAGATCCAAATGCTCAGAAAGAGTTCTTTGCGGGCTGGTTAACTGAGTACGCAC
>JBIKSX010000052.1:0-4421 GCA_044348405.1 Candidatus Planktophila sp. | reverse complement strand
GCAAAAGTTAATGGTCGTCTAGTTCCGCTGGAATCTCGATTAAACAATGGCGATGTTGTCGAAATCGTTACTAACAAGAGTGAGAACGCCGGACCAAGTAGAGATTGGCTCAACTTTGTTAAGAGTCCTCGAGCTCGTTCAAAAATTAAGGCCTGGTTTAGCAAGGAACGTCGTGAGGAAGCAATAGATGCCGGCCGTGAATCTATAGCTCGCCAAATGCGCAAAGCTGGTTTACCGTTACAAAAGATCTTTGCGGGACATTCATTGCTTGAACTTGCACACGACCTACGTTATTCAGATATTGACGGCTTGTATTCCGCCGTTGGCGATGGTCATGTGTCGGCTGCATCAATCATCGACAAACTCGTTGCATCTATGGGGGCGGAAGACTCTCATCCAGAGCCAACTATGGATGTGCTACCTAATCGTGCGCCGACTACTAGACGTTCTAGCAATGCAATTGATGTTGAAGGAACTGACGATGTTTTAGTTAAGTTGGCCCGCTGTTGTACACCGGTGCCAGGTGATGCGATCATGGGTTTCATCACAAAGGGGAGTGGAGTCTCGATCCACCGCTCTGATTGCACCAATGCATCTGATCTACAGAACCATCAGGCCGATCGAGTAGTCAATGTTAAATGGCGTACTGGAGCCGCTTCGATTTTCTTGGTCAACATTCAGGTAGAAGCGCTAGATCGTGCTTCATTATTGGCCGATGTAACCAGGACTTTGTCTGAACAACATGTAAACATTTTGAGCGCTTCGGTCAGCACCTCAAAAGACCGCACAGCTTTTTCACGATTTACTTTTGAAATGGCAGATGCAACCCATCTAGATGCAGTGCTGGCAGCGGTACGCGGCATCGAAGGTGTTTACGATGTCTATAGAACTACCAACAACTAGTTCTAGCTATTAGTTGAACTCTGAAAGTCCTTTTTCTGCCTCTGCTAACCACACTTTACGAGCAGCAGCTGATTCAGCAGCTTCAGTTGCCTTCTTGGTGTTGCCGGTCGCAGCAAATTTTGCAGCAGCTTTTTCATAGTTAGCAATTGATTCGGTGAGCTGTGTAACAACTTCTTGCGCGCGCTTCTTGGCAGCAGGATCGGTCTTGCGCCAAATCTCAGCTTCGGCCTCCTTGATTGCATTTTCAACCTTTGCTACGCGAGCATCTAGTGCTGCGCGCTTGTCGCGATGAGTCATTCCGATCTTGTCCCATGAACGCTGAAGTTCGTTAAATTCCTTGCGAGCGGTTTTGATGTCAGCAATTGGAAGCAGGGCCTCCATTAAAGGAAGTAGTTCTTCACGCTTTGCCAGGTTTGCTGCCATGGTCACATCGCGCTTTTCAAGATCAGCATTCTTTGCGGTAAAGAATTGATCTTGGGCTGCCTTAAATCGTGACCAGAGTTTTGCATCGTCATTTTTCTTGCCACGACCTGCAGCTTTCCATTGATCCATTAGCGCCTTAAAGCGCTTAGCCGTTGGGACCCATTCAGTAGATGTGGCCAACTTTTCAGCCTCTTCGACGATTTTCTTTTTGGCATCTGCCACTACTGACTGTGTAGCTTCAAGAGATGCAAAGTGGGTGCGGCGGCGCTTATCAAATTTGTTACGAGAAGACGAAAAACGCTTCCATAGATCGGCATCGGTCTTCTTTTCTAACCGCGGTGCAGCCTTCCATTCATTTAGCAAAACCTTGAGTCGATCGCCAGTAGATTTCCAACTTTCGGAAAGAGCAAGACCTTCAGCTTCAGCGACGATCTTTTCTTTTTCAACGAGAATTTGTTCGCGACGAGCCGCTTTAGCTGCTGATTCAGCAGCCTTCTTTGCTTCATACGCTTCACGATGACCCTCGATTAGTGGCTCAATTTGTTCGACTGATGCAGCCAACGCTTCAAGATCACCGACACCATTTAGTTCTTTAACTTGCTCACGCAATTTCTTTACTGCCGCATATGCATCGGATGGAACCATCGCTCCACTTTTAATGCGCGCAGCTAGCAGTGCAACTTCAGCTGCAAGGACTTCAAACTTTCGAACGAAATATGAAAGTGCCTCTTCTGCACTCTTTCCTGGATATGACCCAACAGCTTTTTCTCCATGAGGTGTTCTTACAAAAACTGTTCCATCCTCTGCTACTCGACCAAACGCCGAAGGATCTCCAATTAACGCACTTGCTGCGCTAGCCTGCGGTGGAAAATTCATATCTGTCATGAGAGTGATCCTTTCAGCGCGTTACCTTTGGTAAGGCTCGCTATGTATGGGTGCGATGCTTAGAAGATTTGGGCCCTCTAAGCGTGGGTCGAGTGTGGATTGGTAGGGCAAAAGGTACCCTGTCTCATGGTGTGAGCGTCAATCGCACCAAAATTGAGCGTGGGAGAGGGGTGCTGAGTTTGTTGATTGACTCATTTGCCGCCCCCATGTTCGCCACCAATTGTTGGGTCCTAGCCAGCGAGCCTGGCAGCGAGTGCGTAGTCATTGACCCAGGTATGCCTGATGTCAGCGCCGCCCTAGAAGAGATTCTCGATCGCCATAAGCTAAAGCCGGTTGCAGTCATCGCAACACATGGACATTTGGATCATACATTTTCTATTCAACCTATTGCTGATGGGTACGAAATCCCCACCTACATCCATAGCGAGGATCGTGCTTATCTTTCTGAACCGGAAAAGATTTTAGGTGTCGAGTTTGCGGCAACCGTTGCAGCGATGGATTTTCTTGAACCAGTCAACGTGCGTGAACTACGAAATGGCGAAGTAATTGATTTGGTGGGTCTCTCCTTTAGAGCAATTCATTCACCAGGCCATACACGTGGGTCATTGATGTTTGAAGTTTCGGATCAAGTATTAGTCAGCGGGGATGTGCTCTTTGCTGGTTCAATAGGACGTACGGATCTACCGACTGGATCTAGTAAGGATATGGAAGAGACATTGCGCAAGAAAGTGATTCCACTTTCCGATCATCTTGAGGTTTTACCCGGCCATGGGCCACGAACATCGATGGCTCATGAGAAAAAGAACAATCCGTACTTAAAGAGTTTGGTGGGAAGATACTGATGGCTAAACAAAAAATAGCTGCCCCTAAGGGTGTCAGTGAATACACGCCTCCACGTTCGAGTTCCTTTGAATTCGTCCGTGAATCTCTAATCGCACCAGCACGACTTGCAGGCTATCAATTGATTGAACTTCCTGTTTTCGAAGATACCGATTTGTTTAAGCGCGGGGTGGGCGAGTCAACAGATGTGGTCTCAAAGGAGATGTACACCTTTGAAGATCGTGGTGGTCGTTCAATTACTTTACGTCCCGAGGGAACAGCAGGTGTAATGCGTGCAGTGATTGAACACGGTTTAGATCGCGGCCAATTGCCAGTTAAGGTTTGGTATTCAGGTCAGTTTTTTAGAGCCGAACGTCCGCAAGCCGGTCGCTATCGCCAGTTCTATCAAGTTGGTATAGAAGCTATCGGTCTAGATGACCCAGCAATCGATGCAGAAGTAATAGCGATTGCAGATGCAGGTTTCAAAGCACTTGGTCTTAAGCAGTATCGCCTGGACATCACATCACTGGGCGATGCAGCATCCAGAACTGCCCATCGAGTCGAACTTCTAAAGTTCATTTCAACACTTGATTTGGATGAAGCTACAGCTGCCCGTGCGGCAATAAATCCACTCAGATTATTTGACGATAAGCGCGAAGAAATGAAAAAGGCAATGGCCCAAGCGCCGTTGCTGATGGATTTTTTAACTGATTCATCCCGAGCACATTTTGACCAGGTAATTGCTTACCTAGATGCGCTCAATATTTCCTACACACTAAATCCACGAATGGTGCGCGGTTTGGATTACTACACCGGGACTACCTTCGAATTTGTTCACGATTTGCTAGGAGCCCAATCTGGAATCGGTGGTGGCGGACGTTATGACGGATTGATGGAGCAATTGGGAGGTGCATCCCTTTCCGGAATCGGTTTTGGCTTAGGTGTCGATCGCGCGCTTTTGGCCGCTGAAGCTGAGGGTGTAATTGGCTCAGATTCATTTGTCTCTGATTTGTTCATTATTCCTTTGGGTGAGAGCGCAAAACAGAAAGCACTTGTGATTGCAACTTCATTGCGCTCTATGGGAAAGCAAGTCGAGATCGCCTTTGGTGATCGAGCCCTTAAGGGTGCTATGAAGGGTGCAGATAAGAGCGGTGCCACGTATGCGATTGTGCTTGGTGATGCCGAGATTTCAAGCGGAACTGTTGAGTTAAAGGATATGAAATTGGGAACTGGAACCTCGGTTAAGATTGACTCATTGTTCGAAGCTCTCAAAAAGTAGAATTAGGAAGCAAAATGTTGCGTTCACATGAAGCTGGATCATTGCGTAAATCCAATGCAGGACAGACCGTCACTTTGGCTGGTTGGGTTTCGCGCCGACGAGATCATGGTGG
>JBIKSX010000051.1:0-4496 GCA_044348405.1 Candidatus Planktophila sp. | reverse complement strand
AAACACGGAGGAGATGTAAAGGTGTGGAGCGCCGAAAATGTCGGAAGTACATTCACATTAATGTTGCCAGAATACAGTGGCTCTTTGGGGGATAAAGAATGACCAGAATTCTAATTGTTGAAGATGAAGCATCATTTTCCGAGGCTTTGGCTTTCCTGCTGACAAAAGAGGGATTTGAGACCGCAATTGCAGAAGATGGCCGACAAGCAATCAATATGTTTAATGCTGATGGAGCTGACCTAATTCTTCTAGATTTGATGATTCCTGAAGTGTCAGGTGTCGAAGTCTGTCGCACAATTCGCACTCAATCGCAGGTTCCAATCATTATGTTGACCGCAAAAGATGCCGAAATAGACAAGGTGGTAGGCCTTGAATTAGGTGCCGATGATTATGTGACAAAGCCATACTCATCACGAGAATTAATCGCACGAATTAAAGCGGTATTGCGCCGTGGACAGGGTGAAGATGGCTCAAATCAAGATCAAGATCTTCTTGAAGTTGGTCCTATTCGCTTAAACATTGGCAAGCACCAAGTTTTTGTAAGCGGAAACCCAGTTGCTTTACCCTTAAAAGAATTTGAATTACTGGAATTCTTGATGCGTAATTCAGGGCGTGTACTAACTCGCTCGCAGTTAATCGATCGTGTGTGGGGCGGGGATTATTACGGAGATACCAAGACCCTTGATGTTCACATCAAACGTTTACGGGCAAAGGTTGAAGCAGATCCTGCCAATCCAATATTGATTCAGACCATCCGTGGCCTTGGCTACAAACTCGAAAACGCTTAAACCACGCTCTTTCTAATCATTCGCTGAAAAAACTTGCCGGGTTGGCGAGTGCTTGCAGTGTCATCACCCATCTTCACAAAGCCCAGCTTTTCATATGCAGCTATCGCGCTGAAATTATCTGTAAACACACCTAAGCCCTGAATTTTCCAGTCTTTATCTTGTCGATCGATGTACGTAAACAATGCACGCATCAAACCTTTTCCACGAAACTTAGGGTTGCTCCAGCATCCACCGATCCAACAGGTTGCGCCAAAGTCTCCATTAAGAATTTCGATGTACAACATGGCCGCATCTTTACCATTGACTGAAGCAATAAGAAAATCATTCTTTTCAAACTTTAAGCGCCACGTACTCTCATCTTCAGCACTCTCTGCCTCATAAGTTCCACCGAAGGCGTGTCCACTATCAGTTAAAGCTTCAAGTCGAATAGAACGCAGGCGCTGCCATTCATCTGGCGCTAATAGTTCTACGACTACATCCCTGCTCATGAACCTATTGTGCCACTTGCAATGCGCTCTCGAGCTACCTTCATTGCAGGTGGTTCTGGTCCAAGAATTGCAAGGAAGATATCAAGGCTAATTCGTGAAATTCGAAGCCAAATTTTTGAACGAGTTTTCAATCCCAATAAATCTAATTCACGCGGGTCAAGGGTTGCTATTGCCGCATTTGCAATAATTTTGTAGAAAAACTTGCCCGCACCGCCAAAGGGTGGATACATAATGAAACGAACTACTTCTTCTGTCCGCTCCACACGAGCCAAATCATTTGTTCTAAAGTCATCAAGGGTTGCTTCTAATTCTGCAACAGACATTGGAGCATTCGTTAAACCTAATGGAATTGCACTCTTGCTCCATTGGGCAACGTAGGCATCTGCTCCTTGATCGATTGGATAACCAAGTGCAAGGTGGGCCTTTAAAAATGAATCGGTAAATGCACAGTGAACCCATAACAAGAAGCGAGGATCCTTTGCTTTGTAACTTTGGTGTCCACCTTGCTTGTTTGTGAAATCACCTTTCACATGATCGTGCATAGCGTTAACGCGCGCTGCCTCACGTTCAATTACTTCAGTTGCGGCAAAAGTTGTAACCGTTAGCCACCTTGTTGTTCCAGCAAGTCGTCCAAGAGGATCTGTCTCATACCGTGAATGTTCTGCGACTCCGGCTAGTGGTGCAGGGTGGGCAGCCTGTAACAAAAGCGCGCGAACTCCCCCGACTAAAGTTGCGATGGTTCCATGTACTTGCCAGACCGCACTATCAGGTCCAAACAGTCCAGGACCAGAACCGAGTGCAATTGAATTCACCCAGTCTGGCCGACCATCTTTAGATCCAGATACGTTTTCCCGAAACTTGTCAGCTAAAGGCTTTGTTAGTGGGAACTTGTGAAATTCAAACACGGCGTAATCGTAGAAGTCCTTGATGGTTCACGCCAATCCAAGTCGGAATTTACGTGGTTATGCAGAAATGACACCTGTTCCCAAAAGAATCAGAAGTAGTGTTCCCAAGGCGATTCTGTAAACAATAAATGGCATGAAGCTCTTGGTTGAAACAAATTTAAGCAACCAGGCAATGACTAGGTATCCCACAACAAAAGCAATTCCGGTTGCGACAGCGGTTTCAGCCAAGGAGAAAACATTGCTTTCTTCAGATGAAATCGCACCTTGAAGTTGGTAAAACCCACTGCCAAATACTGCGGGCAATGCTAGAAGGAATGAGTAACGCAAAGCAGCTTCGCGTTTGTAGCCAAGGAATCGACCCATGGCAATTGTGGCACCAGAACGCGATACACCCGGCATCAATGCCAAAGCTTGGGCTAATCCATACATGATTCCGTGACGATTGCTCAGTTGATCCAGAGTTCTCTCACGTTTTCCATATGTATCTGCCAAACCAAGAATCACACCAAAGACGATCAAGGTTGTTGCAATTAACCACAGTGAGCGAAGATTGTTTTCAATAATGTCGCTACCCAGATATCCAAGTACAACAATAGGAACTGTTCCAATGACGATCAGCCAACCGATTCGGGCTTGCGACTTGGCTTCTCCGGTTAATTCCTTGCGCTGAACAACTTGCTCAAACCACGAGCGAAGAATCGCGGCAATATCTTTTCTAAAGTAGATCAGGACAGCTAATTCAGTACCTATCTGAGTGATAGCAGTAAAGCGCGCGCCCGGATCATTTGCGCCATCCATGAATTCACCGAAAATACGGATGTGGGCGCTTGATGAAATTGGAAGGAATTCGGTAAGACCTTGAATGATTCCAAGAATGATTGCTTCAATCATCTGATCCCCCAATCCACACGTAGAGTCCAATAGTAACGAGCAAAGTGGCATTAATCATCGAAAGGTATATTTGAGGCATGAAAGCCAGCCTCGCACTTGAAGAACTAAAGGGCTACGGCAAGAGAAGCAGAGTCAGCGACCTTGCGCGTTTCTATAAAACTGGCCCTGGTGAATACGCTGAAGGTGATCTCTTTCTTGGCGGAACAGTTCCTCAGACACGATCTGTTGCAGGCACATACAAGAAAATGGAACTTGCGGAAGTTCAAAAACTGTTTAATTCGCCGTTTCATGAAGCACGTCTATGCGCAGCGATAATTCTTAATTTGCAATTCAAGGCCGCGAAATCACTTCAAGATCGGAAGAAGATATTTGAGTTTTACTTGAAACAGGTGCGTGCTGAACGAATCAATAACTGGGACATTGTTGATGTTTCTGCGCCGTGGATGGGTGTTTACCTGACTGAAGTTGAAGATCCAATGCCACTTTTAATCAAACTTTCCAAGTCAAAATCTCTGTGGCAGCGACGCGTTTCGATCATCCTTACCTTTGGCTTGATTCGCGCAGGCGACTTGGAGCCAACCATCATCATTTCGGAATCACTACTGAAAGATAAAGAAGATTTAATTCACAAGGCTGTGGGATGGATGCTTCGAGAACTTGGTAAAAAAGATGTCATGTTGCTCCGCGGATTTTTAAAGCAACACTCTCACCAAATGCCCCGAACCATGTTGCGATATGCAATTGAACGTTTGCCAGAATCAGAACGAAAGCGATGGCTCGTCGAAAGTAAGAGCTAACCAAACAAAGGGCGAAGCTCAACCTTTCGGTTACATGCTCTAGAACCTTCAGCGGCTAATTGCTGAGCAGTTTCAAGTGAATCTACTTTCATAATCCAGAAACCACTGAAGTATTCCTGACCGTTGTGATGTTAGCCTGCAACACTGTGGTTGGCACCATCGCGGCTATCAAAAACTTGTGCAGTTGACGGTGCATCCATGCCATTTAATCATTCCCCTTTCGATTTCTCGTTAATGAACCAACCAATTTTTCTAGTGGTCCTTGATTAAATCTCTTCAACCACTGCCCTGCAAGGTAGGAAAGAAACAGCCAAATCGCAAATGCAAGCACAAATACTTGCCAGGTTTGCAAATCTTGAAATAAGCCTAAACCCCACGGGCCAAAGATCAGCGAAGTGATTACGGATTGGGAAATGTAAATTGTCAATGACATTTTGCCGGCTGGTTTCAACCAGGAAACAAGATTTGGTCGTTCCTCTACTAACTTTCGTATCAGACCTACATAGAACATTGAAAGTAGTGGTGCTGTCACAAATGAAACAAACAACGAGATTAGATAAACACTTTCGGAAGGCTCAGCTGATTGTTCATTTTGGAGAAGGATCGCCGCAGCAATAATCTGAATTG
>JBIKSX010000050.1:0-4518 GCA_044348405.1 Candidatus Planktophila sp. | reverse complement strand
CCTTCTGTAAACAATTATGAGGATCCGGTTCGTGTCCGCACATCTAGCGACGTAAGTGTCGCTAACGCCTGTGTTGCTTCGGCTAGTGCCATCCAAGTCTTTTATCGTGATGAATCACAAGGTGTTTTGCTGGGTGCAGTTAAATCCCGAGGAAGTTCTTGGCGTTATGAATTAGTAGATGGCGATCGCAAAAGTGATGGTCGAACAACTGGAGATGTTGGCTTCCATATTCAGGCAGTTTTTGATGGCAATACAACATATGTTGCTTATGATTCAGTTGTTTCAATGAATCAGAAGAAGGAAATAACTTCGGGTGCTGTTCGAGTTGCAACTCGAGCAGCAATTGATCCAATGGCATGGCAATATCAAACACTTGATGTTTCAACTGAAGATGCTTTGGTATTTGGATTTGATGTTGCTTTAGCTAGATCTACATCAGGTGTATTTGCAACGTGGTTGGCCGCTTCTGCAGCCTCTACTCCAAAGCCTGATCAAGTTCGCTGGACTTGGCTGAAAGATTCCACCAAGATTTATAAGTTAACCACCGAAAACTTTGGTACACCAGACAAATATTTGGCGACTGATGGAAAAACGATTATTTTCAACTGCCAAGAAAGATTGTGTGCTCTAGATACAAGCAAGCGGGATCTTGGCCAATCTGCTATCCGTTTAGTTAGCAGCACCCAAGGCCCTGAACCAACTCAGAGCGCTTGGGTGACTGTTAACAAAACCAAGTATGTGCTTGCCACAATTAATGGAAAGCTTGCACTTCTTAAACCGTAATTTATTACTTAGCGTTACGGCGCTGAATGCGAGTCTTCTTCAGAAGCTTCTTGTGCTTCTTCTTCGCCATGCGCTTGCGTCGCTTCTTAATTACGGAACCCATATGTCACGCTCTCATTTCTAATGTACGCACTATGTGTGCGGGGGTTTAGGTTACCGCGGAATGAGGGTAAAAATCGAAACCGTATCTGCGCTTGATGTGACCACCAAAACCCCTAACTCCTTTGAAAGTACCGCTCCAAGTACTTCTTTCTGGCCTACTGGCCCACTATCTGCCGCCACAATCGCGCCCTTTGCACCAAAGGTCACAAGCAACGGTGTCGCAACCTTTGGATTCCAGTTCAGTTGAGCTATTGAACCGGTTGAAATAAAGAACGCATGTGTTGATCCCACTGTTATTACCGGGCCAGTAGATGGAAAGCGATAGGTCCACGCAGGAGCAAATGATGTTGAAAATTTGGTTACTGCGGCCTCTATTTTTCCACCAGCAATAACTTCTCCACCCAATAGCAAGGTAGATGTTGCGCTGTTCCAAATTCGTTTTCCTTTAACCGCTGAACTTCGGACTACGTTAGTGATCTTTAGCGCTTTAGAAATCTTAATGAGCACGCCATCTGTTATTCCAGCAACTTTCTTACCTGCCAAGGTTTCACTACTTGAACCGGCAACCGTAAAACTTCCATCTGTATGACGAACAACCGCGTCAGCAGTTGTCGAAACAGATCCAATCTGTAGAAGTTTGCCAAATAACCCAGCATTGTCAGTATTTACAAAGAATCCTGAACTGCCTTTGTTAGTTCCAAAAATTCCAACAATCGATGCACCGTTTCGATCGACTGCGATGGCTGTTGGCAAAACAACTGAACTTGTTGGCAAGGTGTTTGTAGCAGCAAGAACGCCTGCAGCTGTAACTTTCCACAACGTGACCGCTTGCAAATTACCAACAGCAGTATTTGGTAAGACCGATGCGTTGTCTGGATTAACTGGAGTTGCTGTAGGACTTGGCGACACCAAACCCAAAGCTAAAGGCGTAGCTCCAGCAATCCAAATATCTCCTGCTGAATCAACGGCTGCAGCAGTTGCAATTGAAGCTGCGGATTGATCTAAAGGCAGGTTCCACAACTCTTTTCCCGTTGTATCAACTGCGCGTGCATATGCTTTGGCAGCTTTACTGCCGTAGACAATCAAGGTTTTTCCAGAAACCACTACTCCACTTACTTCATCAGGTGTGCCGACAGTTGTTAGTAATTGAAGTGGTTTGACGGCAATCTTTTTTGGGGCGGCGTGTGCTGCGGGAGTGAAAAGAAAAGCTGCAACTAATACAAAGGAAAGTAAGCGTTTCACGCTAATTCCTGCGAACGATCGCGGGCCGCCTTCATGGCTTTAGCAACCATAGAATTCAAATTGTCATTGCCAAAAGATTCAAGGGCTGCAGCGGTTGTGCCATTAGGGCTTGTTACATTTTCGCGCAAAGTTGTTGCACTTTTTCCAGATTCTTCAAGCAAGTGCGCTGCTCCCAGAATTGTCTGAACTGTAAGTGTTGTCGCATCATTTTCAGAAAGCCCCAACTCTTTTGCTCCAGCAACCATGGCTTCCACAAAAGCAAAGAAATAAGCTGGCCCCGAACCACTGGTGGCAGTTACTGCATCTTGCAAATCTTCTGAAACTTCAATGACTTTACCTGTTGCTGCGAGAAAACCAAGAACAAAATCACGCTGCGCATCTGTGACCCCAACACCCATTGAGGCAGCTGCCATTCCTTTTCCTACCAAAGTTGGAGTATTTGGCATTACCCGAATTACTGGATTTGCAGTACCCAAAGCTTTGCTAATGAATGAAATTGTCTTGCCAGCAGCAAAAGTGATCACGACTGTATTTGGATTAATAGAACCCTTTATTTCTTCAAGAACAGTTGCCATATCTTGTGGCTTTACGACCAATAACAGTGCATCAGCAGCTGAAACATTGGAAGTAAGGGATGAAGCCTTGATTGAATACTTCGATATCAACTCTTGTGCACGATCTTCACGCTTTTCGGAGATTGTGATGTGATCAGACTTAACACCAGATGAAATCAAAGCGGCTATAAGGGCCTCACCCATTACACCGGCACCGATCACGGCAACCTTTGATTGCTGATTCATGTAACAAGTCTATCCTTTATGCCTGTAGGCTCTGCGACTATGTCAGAAGTTAAAGCAGGATTTGCGCGTGATTGGGTGGAATTCTTTGACCCTAATGATGCAGAAACAATCTTTAAGTGCGATCTCACTTGGTTAACTTCCTATTGGACTTGTATTTATGGCGATGGTTGCCAAGGTGTCTTTAAGAATCAGCCAAATTCAGGGTGTTGCACTGAAGGTGCGATGTATTCGGATGAAGATGATGAAGCACGCACAATTAAAGCTGCGGCATATTTAACTCCAGATATGTGGCAGTTCTACAACGAGGCTCGCCCTAAGAAGCCGGGTGGACCACTACGAATTTCAGAAAAAGATGAAGATGGCGAACGAAAGACTCGTCGCGTTGAAGATGGTTGTATTTTCTTAAACCGCAAAGGTTATGAAGCAGAAGGTTTCACCGGAACATTTGGTTGCGTGCTTCACCATGTTGCACAACGCGATGGAAAGCACTTCGCCGATACCAAGCCCGATGTTTGCTGGCAGTTGCCTTTGCGTCGTAGCTTTGAAACTCGTGAATACGGTGAACGTGAATATTCAGTTACCGTCATTGGTGAATACGAGCGCCTTGCATGGGGCGATGGCGGAGATGACTTTGATTGGTATTGCACAAGTAACAGCGATGCACACGTTGGCACACAACCTGTTTATATCTCCAACAAGTATGAACTTGAACTCTTGATGGGCAAGGATGCCTACGCTGAATTAGCTCGTTTGTGCGATGTCCGAATGGAACACATTCGTGATGCTGCTGCCCGCTCGCTTCCACTATTTATCATCCAGCATCCAGCAACATTGGCTGCCCAGAAGAAATAGTCAGCCCCTTGTCATAGGGTTACCTCATGGCCAAGGTAGAAAAAGAACCGTTCCGCTGCACCGAGTGCGGTTGGACATCCCAAAAATGGGTTGGTCGTTGCGGTGAATGCCAAGCGTGGGGATCTGTTGAAGAGATTGCTGCACCTAAAAAACTTTCACTTGTTGCAGGAAATGTAACCGCTAAAGCAACACCTATTGGCGATGTAGATCTATCCGCGGCTCATGCTCGTCCAACAGGTGTCACAGAATTAGACCGCGTACTTGGTGGTGGATTAGTTCCAGGAGCTGCGATTTTGCTTGCTGGTGAACCCGGTGTTGGTAAGTCAACGCTTTTACTTTCAGTTGCAGCACAAACTGCAGCAAAGGGAATTCCAGCGCTATACATAAGTGGTGAAGAATCCGCATCCCAAGTTCGACTTCGCGCCGAGCGAATCAACGCGATTGATCCGCAATTATTCCTTGCATCCGAAACAGATCTAGGCGCGGTAATTGCTCACATTGATTCTGTTAAGCCACAGTTGCTAATCATTGACTCTGTGCAGACCATTGGTAGCTCTGCAGCAGATGGCGCACCTGGTGGTGTTACGCAAGTTCGCGAAGTTGCAGGTGCGTTGATTCGTATTTGCAAAGATCGTGACATTACCTTGCTTCTAGTTGGTCACGTGACAAAAGATGGATCAATTGCAGGCCCTCGCTTACTAGAACACATCGTTGATGTTGTTTTGCAGTTTGAAGGTGA
>JBIKSX010000015.1:0-14890 GCA_044348405.1 Candidatus Planktophila sp. | reverse complement strand
CTGGACGATATGCCAAGTGAATGTATGAATCTGTATTAAGAATAGAAAAGTTAGCCCGAGCACCTTCAAAAAGATGTCCAATGTCATCACGGCGCAGCGCTTTTGCTCCGCCCATCGTTGCTGACCAAAGCGCCTGCTCTGGTGAAAAATGCATTTCACGAACAGCAACTGCGATGATGAAAGGCATGCTGGTTGTGTAGGAAGAACCTGGATTGCAATCTGATGCCAGAGCCACAGTAATACTGGCTTCTAGCAATGGGCGAACATCAGGATAGGCAGAGCGAGTAGAAAATTCTGCACCCGGTAAAAGAGTTGCAACGGTCTTTGAAGTCGAAAGAGCTTGAATATCTTTCTCGCTTAGGTGTGAAACATGATCTACAGATGCCGCATCAAGTTCGACGCCTAAGCGAACACCCTGACCTTCTTGTAGTTGATTGGCATGAATTCGTGGCAACAAACCTTTAGCCATACCCGCCTTTAAAATTGTTCGGGCATCATCGACTGAGAATGCACCTTTGTCACAAAAAACATCAATCCATTTTGAAAAAGGAAGAGCTGCATCCAACATTGGCCCAGTAACTAAATCAACATAATCTTTAGGATTCTTTTTGTAATCAACTGGCACGACATGGGCACCCAGAAATGTTGTTTCATCAGTGAAAGATGCTGCAATTTCAAGTGATCTGCGCTCATCTTCAACAGTTAGGCCATAGCCCGACTTGATTTCAATAGTTGTTGTGCCTGTCGAATATGCCTCATTTAAGAGAGATTGCGCGTTAGCGCGCAAAACATCATTACTTGCTTCTCGAGTTTTCTGCACTGTGTGAGCAATGCCGCCAGCGCTATAACTTTCACCTAACATCCGTGCTCGAAACTCTTGACTGCGATCTCCAGCAAAGATCATGTGGGTATGGCTATCAACAAACCCCGGAATTACTGCGCGACCCTTGGCATCTAAACGTCGCTTGATGTGATGCGTTGGAGCATCTGAATCTGGGCCGGCCCAAGCAACCACGCCATCTTCTATCAGCAAAGCAGCGTTTTCAATTATTCCCAGCTTTGTTCCATCATGTTGGGGGTCATTGGTAACTAATTGACCAATTCTATGAATAAGCGTGCTTGTCATTCAGTATCCAACATAGGAACATGCACATGGCGATGCTTGGCTGTGTCTACAGCTAAGTCATAGCCAGCATCAGCATGTCGAATTACTCCCATACCAGGATCATTAGTTAAAACTCGCTCTAATTTTTGTTCTGCAAGCTTGGTGCCATCAGCTACAGAAACTTGTCCTGAGTGAATAGAACGACCCATGCCAACGCCGCCACCATGGTGAATTGAAACCCATGAAGCACCCGAAGAAATGTTGACCATTGCATTTAACAACGGCCAGTCAGCAATTGCATCAGAACCATCTAGCATCGCTTCGGTTTCACGATAAGGCGATGCAACAGAGCCACAATCCAAGTGGTCACGTCCAATAACAATAGGAGCAGATACTTCACCTCGTGCGACTAGATCATTAAATGCAAGTCCAGCTTTGTCGCGTTCGCCGTAACCCAACCAACAGATGCGTGCAGGTAAACCTTGGAATGCAACTTTTTCTTGCGCCATGGTTATCCAACGATTTAAATGTTCGTTTTCTGGGAACAAATCAAGAACCGCTTTGTCCGTGCGGTAAATATCTTTAGGATCTCCAGAAAGTGCCACCCAGCGAAATGGGCCTTTTCCTTCACAAAACAGCGGGCGAATATATGCTGGAACAAAGCCGGGGAAAGCAAAAGCTCGAGTAAATCCGCCCTGACGAGCTTCATCTCGGATGGAATTACCGTAATCAAAAACTTCGGCGCCTTTATCCATAAAGCCGACCATCGCTTCAACGTGTTTAGCCATTGATGCTTGAGAGCGTTTGGTGAAATCTGCTGGGTTATCTCTAGCCATCTGCGCAGCTTCATGAACATTGACTCCCACGGGAACATAGGAAAAAGGATCGTGGGCTGAAGTCTGATCGGTAACGATGTCGATTGGTACATCCATTGAAAGAAGCAGTGGGAATAGTTCAGCAGCGTTTCCTTCTAAACCAACAGAAAGTGGAACACGTGCATTCTTGGCCTTTAGTACACGCTCAACTGCATCATCAACGCTGTCTGCAATCTCATCTAGGTATCTAGTTTCAATTCGCTTTTCTAATCGTGACTTGTCGATGTCAATTACTAGACAGACTCCACCATTCATGGTCACAGCAAGTGGTTGCGCGCCACCCATGCCACCGCAACCACCAGTCAAGGTCAGTGTTCCTTGCAGAGTTCCGTTAAAGCGCTTTTGTGCAACTGCAGCAAATGTTTCATATGTTCCTTGCAAAATTCCTTGCGTGCCGATGTAGATCCAAGAACCAGCAGTCATCTGCCCATACATGGTTAAACCAAGCTGCTCTAACCTACGAAACTCTGGCCAGTTAGCCCAGTCGCCTACAAGGTTAGAGTTTGCGAGCAATACTCGTGGTGCCCATTCATGGGTTTGAAAAACACCGACTGGTTTACCTGATTGCACAAGAAGCGTTTCATCATTTTTTAAGTTTGTAAGACTCTTAACAATTGCATCAAAGGAAGGCCAGTTGCGAGCAGCTTTACCGGTTCCGCCATAGACAACTAAGTTTTCCGGGTGTTCTGCAACTGCTGGGTCTAGGTTGTTATGAAGCATGCGGATTGCAGCCTCTTGTCCCCAACCTTTAGCGCTCAAGGTCGAACCTGTTGCCGCGTGCAAAATTCGTGGAGTGCTAGTCATGGGGTGAACAATATCGGGACTGCCGGAAATGCATAGTGGCAGGATGTAATCAGTTCCTTTAGGGTGTGTCCCATGATTACGACAGTTGATGCGGATTTCCTAGCTCTCCCACTTGAAAAAGTCTCTGATGCAGCGCTCAGTGCAGCCACTGGCGCAGGTGCGTCTCATGCAGATGTTCGAATCGAACGGACTCGAACAGGTTTGCTTTCACTGCGCGATGCAAAGCCTGAAACTCAATCTGATGAAACCAATTTTGGTATCGGTGTCCGTGTAATCGTTAATGGCGCGTGGGGCTTTGCTTCATCGCCAGATGTCAGTGTTGAATCTGCGCAGAAACTTGCGGCAACTGCGGTTGCAATGGCAAAGACATCAAAGCCGCTATCAACTGATGAAATTTCACTTGTACCAGAACCTGTCTATGCAAAAAAGAGTTGGGTATCTGCATATGAAATTGATCCATTCTCTGTTTCAGATTCCGACAAAAAGGATCGCCTGGCAGAATTAAGTTCAAAGTTACTTGCAGCAAAGGGCGTTAATCACAGTAGTGCTCACACCATGTATGTAAAGGAACAAAAGCATTACGCAGATTCTGCTGGAACAAGTACGACTCAACAACGTGTACGAGTTCAAACTCAGATAGAAGCAATTTCAACTGGCGATCATGGTTTTGAATCAATGCGCACACTTGCTCAACCTGCTGGCTATGGCTGGGAATGGATGGGTAATTCAATCTGGAATTGGGATGCAGAGATTGAGCAACTACCAACATTGTTGGCTGAAAAGGTTGCAGCACCTTCTGTAGAACCAGGCCGTTATGACCTTTTGATCCACCCATCAAATCTTTGGTTGACGATTCACGAATCAATCGGTCATGCCACTGAACTTGATCGCGCGATTGGATATGAAGCAAATTACGCTGGAACTTCTTTTGCTACACCAGACAAGCTTGGAACGCTTAAGTATGGCTCTTCCTTGATGAATGTGACTGGTGATCGCAATACTGAACACGGTTTAAGTACGGTCGGTTGGGATGATGAAGGTGTTGCCGCCCAACGCTGGGATATCGTCAAAGATGGCGTTTTGGTTGGTTATCAACTAGATCGCAGAATTGCCGCAGCAGTTGATAAAGAGCGCAGCAATGGTTGTGCTTTTGCTGATTCACCAGCACATGTACCAATTCAGCGCATGCCAAATGTTTCACTGCAGGCAAATCCAACGGGGCCAACCCTTGAAAAGTTAATCGAATCAGTAGATGACGGTATCTACATTCTTGGAGACAAGTCCTGGTCGATTGATATGCAGCGCTATAACTTCCAATTTACTGGGCAACAGTTCCATCGAATTAAGAATGGAAAGATTGTTGGCCAGTTAAAAGATGTTGCATATCAAGCAACAACTACAGATTTCTGGGGTTCGATGAAGACAGTTGGTGGTCCATCCACATATGTTCTTGGTGGTGCATTTAACTGTGGTAAAGCACAACCCGGACAAATCGCAGCGGTTAGCCATGGTTGTCCAGCTGCGGTGTTCGACAAAGTAAATGTTCTCAACACAGTTGCGGAGGCAAGCAAATGATTTCAGCACAAGATTTGGTTGAAAAGATTCTTGCCCGTTCTACAACAGATGATTGCATTGTTGTTGTTCAAGACAGCACACAAGCAAATCTTCGTTGGGCCAGCAGCACATTGACAACTAACGGCGTGATTGCACAACGAAATGTCACAGTTATCGCATTTGTTGCCGTCGGTGGCTCTATGGCAGCTGGCGCAGTTACTCGCACCAACGTTGATGAAAGCGATATTGATGCAATTCTTTCGGAAGCTACCGCTTCTGCAAAAGCAGCCGGGGCCGCAGAAGATTTTGCACCTATTGCTCGTGATGTGTCTTTTGGAAATTGGAGCGCTCCACATACTCCAACAGGTCCAGAAGTTTTCGCTGGATTTGCACCAGAGCTGGGTGACATGATGCGCCGTTCTAAGGGCGATGCAATTGAACTCTTCGGTTACGCCGAACATACCCACGAAAGCATTTGGGTGGGCTCAAAGAGTGGAATGCGATTGCGTCATGATTCACCAGTTGGTCGCGTAGAAATGACAGGAAAGTCTCACCAACGTTCCCGTTCGACTTGGGATGGAATCGAAACCCATGACTTTAAGGATGTATCCGTTGCAAAGATTGATGCAAACATTCGCCAGCGCTTAGAGTGGCAAGGAAAGAAGATCGATCTGCCTGCTGGGCGCTATGACACCATTTTCCCTTCAGGGTCGATTGCTGACATCTACGTTTACATGATGTGGGTTGCTGGTGGTCGAGACGCGTTCGAAGGCCAAAGTGTGTTTTCGAAGAAAGGTGGCGGAACCCGAGTTGGTGAAAAACTATCCAATGTAGGTTTGCAACTCTTTAGTACTCCAAATCACCCGGTGCTTGCCGGCTCTCCTTTTGTTTCTGCCTCAGCAAGTAGCTCATTTACTTCGGTTTTTGATAATGGCCAAAAGCAATCTCACGTTGATTGGATCAAGGATGGTGTTTTGCAATCTCTTGTTCAAACCCGAGCAAGTGCACAACTGACATCACTTCCTTACACACCTTTTGGCGATAACTTGATTATGAGTGTTGATGGTGCAAGTGGAAATCTAGAAGATCTTGTGAAGAAAGTTGATAACGGATTACTTTTAACCACGCTGTGGTACATCCGAATGGTTGACCCAAATTCTTTGCTTCTAACTGGTCTTACACGCGATGGCGTTTATTACGTCAAAGATGGCGAAGTTCAAGGAGCAACAAATAATTTCCGCTGGAATGATTCGCCCGTTAGTGCGCTATCTCGTATTGCACACGCTGGTGCTACTGAATGGACTCAACCGCGCGAATGGGCTGGGGATGTGACCAGCATGTCTGTTCCGCCAATGATTATCAAAGATTTCAATATGTCGACTGTGAGCCCGGGTAACTAAACCCGGACTCACAGATCAACAATCTGAGATTACTTTTCTTCGTGGTCCCCGCCAGTAATGCGTCCAGCATGTGCTGTTGCTGATGGATCTTTCTTAACCTTGATCAGGCTTGCCACGGTAGAAACAATCAAAATCAGAGCAATTACCGTCAAGCTAACAAGGGTTGGGATCTTTGGAACTTCATACCAAATTTCATGTACGTAAGTCATGATCAATTTGACGCCGATAAACATCAAAATGATTGATAGACCAAGAGATAGGTAAATCAGTTTGTCTAGTAGCCCCTTGAGCAAGAAGTACAGGGCTCGAAGTCCTAACAATGCAAAGGCGTTAGCTGCAAAGACTAGGAAAGGTTCTTGAGTAACACCGAAAGTTGCAGGAATTGAATCCAAAGCAAATAACAAGTCGGTTGAAGCAATTGCAATCATTACCAGGAACATTGGCGTTGCAAAGCGCTTTCCATTTATACGAGTAAAGATTTTTGAACCATGGTATTCATCCGTCATCGCAATGCGCTTTCTGATGATCTTTACAAGCTTGTTGTCTTCAGGTGAAGGATCCTCATCCCAGTGCTTAAACAGACCCACACCGGTCCAGATCAAGATTGCGCCAAAGATCACGAAAGTAAAGCTAAATGCAGCAAGAGCTGCTGCGCCAACTGCGATGAAAATCGCACGCAAGACCAGTGCCAAAATGACACCGAACATTAATACTCGTTGGTGGTAAATCGAAGGCACTGCAAACTGTGCCAAGATAATGATAAAGACGAAGAGATTATCTACTGATAGTGATTTCTCTACTAAGTATGCTGCAAAGTACTCGGTTCCAAATTGTGAACCGGCTGTTTGCCACACCCACACACCAAAAGCGATTGCAACACCTATGTAAAAGATCGACCAGATTGCCGCTTCTTTAAACATCACATCGTGCGGCTTACGGCTGACAGTTAATAAATCGACAACAATCAGAGCCAGAATCGCACCGACTACGAGTGCCCAGGTAAGAAGGGTTACATCCATGAATACACCTATTTTCGTTAAAGGGACAAGGTGCCAAGGTCTCCCTCAACCGCAAACTGTTAATTAGCTATGTGGTCGCAGCTCCGGGATATTTCTATCCGTATTGACGAAGATGCCGAACGAGGTACTCCCCTTAACGTAGGTGAATAGTAGGTTGGCAGAAATCTGCATGCAAATTGAAACGCGCAAATGTCAGTTTTTATCTTGTATTAAGCGTGCGAATAGGCCACAGTTCACGAATGCAAACCGGTAGAAGTGTTGTTTATGCGCGAAATGGTGGAGCAGCTGCAAGCCAGCCTTTGGCCGTAAGTGCTGCAATTTCCATCCTGAACCAAGGTGGCTCATTTATTGATGCGGCGATCGCCCTAAGTTCAGTTTTGTGTGTCGTCGAACCTGGTGCATCTCATTTAGGTGGAGATGCATTTCTTGTTACCCATCATGCAGCCAGCAAAACTAACTTTGCATTTAATGGCAGCGGCGAAGGATCACATGCTGCAACCCCAGAAAACTACAAAGATGGAATACCAATGCATGGCTATAAATCAGGAACTGTTCCTGGATTGGTATCAACCTGGTTTGAAGCACATCAGCGTTATGGAAAATTACCAATGGAAACTCTGTTAGCTCAAGCAATTGATTATGCAGAAAATGGCTTTCCTGCAAATACCGGTTTTGTTCGGCGAATCGCGGCTCACTTAGCAACTACTCCCGATACTCAAGTTTTCAAAAATATGGGTATTAATGTTGATGTCAAAGTTGGTGATCTAGTTGTTCAGAAAGATTTAGCACGTTCACTTAGAGATATCGCACAAGATGGACGCGCAGCTTTTTACGAAGGGCGTATAGCCCAGCAACTGATCAATGGCTCTGATGGTTGGTTTAATGAAGAAGATTTAAAGGCTCACACAACCCGGGTCCTTGCTCCACTTACTGTTAAATATCGCGACATTACCGTTTACGGACAACCTCCTCCAACGCAGGGAATGATTTTGATGGAGGAACTCTTGCTCAATGAACGTTTTGATCTTGCATCATTGTCAGAGGCAGATCGCATCCATGTTGGTGTTGAGTCCAAAAAGATTGGATTTGCAGATCGAAACGCGATTCTGGGAGATCCAGAATTCATAGCAGTTAACGTTGAAAGGATTTTGTCTAAAGCGCATATCGATCAACGTGCAGCGCAGATCGCTATGGATTCTGCTGGGCACGATGTTGCACCTGTCAGCGAAGGTAGCGATACGACCTACTTTTTAGTTGCAGATTCCGAAGGTAATGCTGTTTCCTGGATTCAATCAGTTTTCCATGGTTTCGGAAGTTCATGGGTGATTCCAGAAACAGGAATCATTTTGAACAATCGGTTAACCGGATTTTTACTAGATCCACAATCGCCAAACGTAATTGCACCAGGCAAGCGACCTGCACATACCTTGAATGCATTTACTGCAGTAAAGCCGGATGGTTCTTTGTTTCTAGTAGGTGGAACACCTGGAGCAAATATCCAAGTACAGAGCAATCTGCAATTACTTGTTAATGTCATTGACTTGAAAATGAATGTGCAAGAAGCAACCGAAGCTCCACGCTGGCAGCATCTAAATGCTCCTGGACATAGTTCAGATGAAGAAAAGGGACTAGGTGTCTTAGAGATTGAAAACCGAGTTTCAGATGAAGTCTTCGAACAATTGCGTGCAAAGGGGCATGAAGTTAAAGCACTATCGCCTTGGGGTCATGGATCATCAGTTCAAATGTTGCAAGTTCTGGATAACGGAACCTTTGCATTTGGATCAGACCCTCGTTGCGAAGGTCACGCTTCAGGAATTTAGAGCGAAGGCAAGTTTTTAGAGTGATGCGAAAGCTTCATCAAGAACGCCTAAGGCATCCTTTAGAAGTTCATCTGTAATAACAAATGGCGGCAAGAAACGAACAACATTTGAGTATGTTCCAGCTGTCAAAATAAGAACACCCTTGCTCTGACAGTACTTAACTACTGCGCTCATGGCAGCAGAGTTAGGTGTCTTTGTGCCTGGCTCAACAAGTTCAATTGCTTGCATGGCTCCGCGACCACGAACTTCACCAATCACAGGGTATTTAGCCTGTAATGCGCGAAGTGCATCGCCAAGGATCTGGCCAATGTGATTTGCGCGTGCAACTAAATTCTCTTCAAGCATGGTTTCGATTGCACCAAGTGCTGCAGCGCAAGCAACTGGATTTCCACCATATGTACCACCAAGACCGGAAACATGCACTGAATCCATAATCTCTGCGCGACCTGTTACGCCAGCTAGTGGTAATCCGCCTGCAATTCCCTTGGCTGTCACGATCATGTCTGGAACAACGTTTTCGTGTTCAACCGCAAACATACTTCCTGTGCGCGCAAAACCTGTTTGTACTTCATCTGCAATAAAAACAATTCCATTTTCAGTTGAGTACTTAGACAGTGCCGGCAAGAAACCCTTTGGTGGAACGATAAATCCACCTTCGCCTTGAATTGGTTCGATCAGAATTGCCGCAACATTATGTGCGCCGATTTCCTTTTCAATCTTATGGGTAATCATTTCAATTGCATCTTGCGTAATTGTTTCTTGATTGCCTAGCCAATGAAATGCATATGGCAAAGGGACTCGATAAATTTCAGGGGCAAAAGGTCCGAAGCCTTCTTTGTACGGCATGTTCTTGGCCGTTAACGCCATAGTTAAATTTGTGCGGCCGTGGTAGCTGTGTTCAAAAACAACAATTGCTTGGCGCTTGGTGTACAGGCGCGCAATCTTGACGGCATTTTCAACCGCTTCAGCACCTGAATTAAGCAGAATTGACTTCTTCTTAAAAGAACCAGGAGTCATGGCATTTAATTTTTCACAGACTTCGATGTAGCCCATATACGGCGCAACCATGAAGCAGGTATGTGTAAATGCTTGAACCTGTTCGATTACACGATCAACAACACGTTGAGCTGAATTACCAACGCCAGTAACACCGATACCCGAACCAAGATCAATGATCTGGTTACCATCTATATCCAAAAGAATTGCATCACTTGCGCGTTCAATGACCACAGGAAAAGCAAGACCTAATCCCGCAGAGGTCGCATCAGTACGGCGCTTGAGCGCCTCGAGAGATTTTGGTCCCGGAATAGCGGTAACCAACCGACGCTCTTGAGTCAATGCGGTAAGTGTTGTCATAGGTAAAGTCTAAGCCATCATTTCGTCCTGGCCACTCCATTGGTTAGGCTTAAGTGTTGGATTCTGAGTTAAGACAGAGAGCACCGCTGCTGGATCCCTACTTAAGCTATTTCGAAACCCGGCGCACCACTGCCACTTACCGAGTAAGCAAATAAATCAGTGAAGATGACTCTGTTCATTCAGGGTTCGAAGGGCCCTTAACCCATCACTTGGCCAAATACTTACTGTCGTGATTGAACACGGTGAAACATCAATGTGGAAAATACTTTCAGCGGGTCCACCAACTACCACTTTAGCTGCCGATTTGATTGTGCCGTTATGTGTTATGACTGCAACACGTTGGCCCGGGAATTCGGCGGCAATTTGATTAAGGGCTGCATCAATACGCAAAGCAACGTTGTCATAAGACTCACCTTCAGGGGGTGCAAATCCTGTCGATGAAATCCACGCTTGGTAATCAGCCGGATACTTTTCTTTAACCTCATCAATCGAAAGTCCATCCCAGATGCCAAATGAACATTCGATCCAGGCTTCTTCAAAAACGACTGGTAGGCCTGTCTTTCGTGATAGTGCCTCTGCAGTTTGAGTGGTGCGCTTTAAAGGTGAGGCAATTATTACTTCTGGATTTAATTTAGCAACGGCTTCGGCAACTCTTTCTGCTTGCTCAAGACCTATGTGGGTTAACTCAGGATTTAAAGGACCATCGCCTGAAAACTTTTTAAACGGGGTCAAAATTGTTTCACCATGTCGAATCAGAAAAATAGTTGTTGCTTTTTCCGATGACAATAAGCGCTCGGTGAGGTAATTCTGCTGAATCTGTACTACTTCACCACCACCTGCTTGTTGATCTAATGCTTTATTTGCCAGGCGGTCAGCATGTGAATTTTCATCACGTGGAATCCAAGAATATGTAACCAATGATGGGTTATGTGCAGATCGCGCAGATTGGGCAAGAATTCGCATATCTGCATGCTTAATCTGCCAACGACCAGACATTTGTTCTACAACCAGTTTGCTATCCATCTTCACTTCGATGGTTGCAGTTGAATCGATCTGATTAATTGCAGTTAAACCTGCAATTAATCCACTGTATTCAGCAACATTGTTTGTGGCCACTCCGATGAAGTCATACAACTCAGCAATAATTTTTCCGTTTTCTGTAATTACTGAGCCATAACCAGCTGGACCAGGATTGCCTCTAGATCCACCATCAGCAGTTAAAAGAAAATGCCGTGACATTTAAACTCCTCGTACCAAAATGCAGCGGCACTCTTCACATCGAACAACTTCGTCTTCTGCCAACTCTGACATTCGCTTTAATTCGACAGCGTTGACTGAAAGATTGCAGCCCATACATGAGCCAGCAGAGAGTGCTGCCGCCCCTGCCCCACCAGTTGATTCTCTAATCTTGTCGTAGAGATCAACCAAAGCTTTTTCAATTCCTTGGATGGTGGCAGCACGATCTTTTGCGATTGCATCCAGATCACTATGAATAACAGTTAAAGCGTTTTCCTTGCGAATTTCAAGGTCAGCAATGACTGCAGCATATTCAGCTTCCTCTGCTTTCAGCGTTGTAATGCGCTCGTTTATAGCATCCACGCGCATCATTATCTCTAGCTCGACTTCTTCTAGTTCAGCTCGCCTAACCCCAAGAGTTCCGACTTCGTGCTGCAACTGTTCTAATTCTTTGGGGGTAGCCGAGCCACTAATCAGTCGAGCTTCATCTCGAGTAATACGTGAAACAATTTGCTCCACATCACCTTCAGCGCGCAGTAATTCGCGTTTAACATCATTTAATTCAGTTTCGGCTGCAATTCTTAAATCTCGAGCATTATTTGATTTGATTGTGGTGCTAGTTAATTCAGCAAGTTCGGGCAAGTTCGCAGCCTTGTGGCGCAAAGAGTTTGCTTGTTGATCAAATCGAGCAATATCTAAAATTGAACGTTGATCGCTCGAAGGCGCTTTCATGAGAACAGCTTGTTTCCATACTTAATAAAGATTGCAATGAGGATCGATGCATAAGCACCTGTGTAAATAACGCGGCCCCAACCTTTATCCAAGAAAGCAACAATCTTTTCTTGGCGTTCTGGGGAAAAGTTCCAGGTATTTTCAAGCAGCACCACACGCGTTATTGTCGAAAAGACTGTGATGGTTGATCCAGTAACCAAGAGGCACCATGGACACAGCGCGTTGATAACAAAGAAAGATTGGGATAGCAGCCAAAGCGCAAAAACTAATCCGAGTCCATACACAACATGTGCCACGCGCATAAACCAACGCGGGAAAGTGACAAGGGCCAGACCCGCGATCGCAACAGTTATAACAACCGGCTCAGTCATTAATCCAATAAATGCATTTGGAAAACCGAGAAGTTGTGATTGCCAAGATTTCGCGACGGTGCCACAAGAAAGCACTGAATTAATATTGCAAGAAAGTTGACCTGTTGGTTGGGCAGCTAACTTAACTGCATCAATAGAAAGCACCAGAGATGCGATAAGGCTAAGAATTGAGGAGACCAGCATCGCAATGTATGTCTTGCGATAAGCACGTAAGCGCTCGATAGTTCCGGTCTCAGACATGCTCAAAGTTTACCTTCTTTCTGGATTGCTGTGTCTCTGAAGTAAATCTGCTTCTTCACGCGTGCAACCAGCGTTCCTTCGGCAGTTTTGAGTTCAACCTCAAACCACTTCAGATACTTTCCACTTTTTTCTACCTCCACCTTGATATCTGCTAGATCCTCATCTGTAATGTCAAAGCTGGCATAAACAGTTTCTCGCCCTGGAGATACAAATTCGATTTCACCGCGCTTGTCCCAAACGATGTATTTCTTGCCAAGATTCTTCATGACCATAATCATGAAGAATGGGTCGGTCATTGCAAACAATGACCCCCCAAAGAGAGTTCCCACATAATTAGATGTCAGGGACTTTTTCTTGAGTCGAACCTTTGCATGTCGAAAATCTTTTGAAATTTCTAAAACAGTGATTCCAGAAAATAGAAATGGTGGCCAAAGATTGAGTAATCGCCGCATTCCTGCCGGTGATGACATTAGTGCTCGTAGCGGGTGATGCTTTTGGCTCATGGAATCAATCTTAGACTTAAGGACTGGTAAAGTTTTTACATGGCGACTCTAGATCAACTTCTAAAATCGCCCGACCAATCTGTTCGACTAAAGGCCGCACTTGCCGCTGGAACTTATCCAAATCAAGATCACATTGAAGTTCTGATTAGGCAATGTGAAAGCGAATCTGATTTTTTCGTAAGAGACACCCTTTCCTGGGCACTGATGCGGCAAGACCGAGAATTGGTTGTGCAACGTTTGATTCCAGAACTGAAATCGTCAAATCCGCAAGCACGCAGTCAAGCACTCCACACCCTTTCAAAAATTGGTGACAAAGCAAACTATTCACTTATTACTCCTGAGCTGCTTTTGGACACCGATGATTTTGTTGCGTCTACTGCCTGGAGATCGGCATCTGTTCTTGTCTCAGAAAAAGATAAGCCGGCTTTGATTGAAATCTTGATTTCGCAGTTAGGCCGTGGTGATTCGGATACTCAATTTGGGCTGACTAGATTTCTCTGCGCAATTGGCCAACCGATAGTTGCTCCGCTCATGCAAGCAGCACAATCAGCTGATGAAACAGTTCGAACACAGGCTGAATTCACTTTGATTCGTTTTCAGGAAATGGAACTTGAGAAGGTTAAGAAAATCTAACTGTTAGCCCGCAAGTACTACCAGCAATCACCTTCACGCCAATCGCAGTAGGCAGTTGAAATTTCAATCGAGTCTGTTGAATTTCCAGCAAGATACATAAGCCCATCATCTTCTTCTGGAGTGAAGGACTTCACCGAATCCTGCATAACGCCACTAGTGCCTTTGAATCTTTGCCAGCCAAACTTGCCATAGAAATCAAATTCATCGGTTGAAAGCATCGAGATCTCATAACTTGATCTACAAAAATCACTCACATGTTGAATTAACTGGCTACCTAATCCTTGACTTTGGAACTTAGGTGAAACTGCAACGCCTTCAAGGTATCCAATGGTCCTGGGCAATTCGTTAATCAAAACCTCTCTTGGCACAACGGCGGCGTGAGCGACTATTTGGTCATCTAGTGTTCCTACAAATCTGGCTCCGCCAAAAGTGTGTTGCCAATCTTGCTCTGAAAAATCACCCTCGTATGAGTCTTCCAAAAGCTTGGCGATCTCTAAGGCGTTTTGGTTTAGGTAAATGGAACCAACTTGTTGAACTAATAGCGACATATGATCTCCGGACATCAAGAGAAAATCCTGTGGGCGGTGAGGGTTTCGAACCCCCGACATTCTCGGTGTAAACGAGACGCTCTACCACTGAGCTAACCACCCGGTATTGCAGGCTCGAATCTTAACTTACGAGCCCGCAATTTCCTAAATCACGCTTATAGCGCTGCAATTGCCGCCTTGTAATCAGCGTTTTCACGCGCAGCCCAGCCATTCTTAACTTCCCAACGAAGGATTCCTTCTTTATCGATCAAGAAGCTTCCGCGAAGTGCGCAACCCTTAGATTCTTCAAAAACTCCATACGCTTTTGCGACTCCACCGTGTGGCCAAAAATCTGACAGCACTGGGAATTGATAATTCTCTTGTTCCGCAAATACGCGTTGCGTAAATGGTGAATCACATGAGATTGCAAGAAGTTGCACATCATCATTTTGGAAAGATGAAAGGTCATCGCGCAACGCGCATAGTTCGCCGGTGCAAGTTCCAGTAAATGAAAAGGGATAGAACATCAGCAAGACATTCTTCTGGCCCTTAAATGAAGACAGTGAAACCTTTTCTCCATGTTGATTAGCAATTTCAAAATCTGGTGCGGCTTGTCCGATTGTTAAAGTCATGCCGCAAACTTACCTCTTGCCTGCTTTCCGTGCCACTAATCTGGTTGCAGTCCAATCCTTGGCGAGCGCAATTGTGGAAGTGA
>JBIKSX010000049.1:0-4622 GCA_044348405.1 Candidatus Planktophila sp. | reverse complement strand
AATAAAAGTCCGAGCTTGTTTTTACTCAATTATCTAAAGTTCGTAAACTGAACTGCGAAATCCCAGCCACCGTCTTTAATCATGGCCATCGTTTCCTGCAGATCATCGCGACTTTTTGAAGTAACACGAAGCTCATCACCTTGAATCTGAGTCTTTACAGATTTTGGACCTTCGTCACGAATCTTTTTAGCAATCTTTTTTGCATTCTCAGTTGAAATGCCTTCCTTCAATGGCGCAGCAATCTTGTAAATCTTTCCTGAAAGTTGTGGCGCACCCGCGTCTAAATGCTTCAGAGATACTCCACGCTTGATCATCTTGTCCTTCACAACATCTAAAGCCGCTTTTGCGCGCTCTTCAGTGTCTGCCTCAATTAACACCTTGTCACCTTCAAGTTCAATCTTTGAACCTGTGTTTTTGAAATCAAATCGAGTCTCAATTTCACGAACCGCCTGATTAATGGCGTTATCGAGCTCCATACGGTCGATCTTGGAGGTAACGTCAAAACTGCTATCTGCTGCCATGGTGATGGCTCCTTCACTCTAAAAACGCATTTTGTGCGTGTACCCGCCTAAGGTATCCTTTCCCCTCGCACTATCCATAATTGCCGCACTACTTGTTCGACCTTGGCGGGTTGCCCGAGCGGCCAATGGGAGGGGACTGTAAATCCCCCGGCTCTGCCTTCGAAGGTTCAAATCCTTCACCCGCCACCACCTTTCTTTTGCATCTAGTTTGCAAGTCGACAACTTCCACACCCACCAATAACATTTGCAGTGGTCACGAGTTCCAGCATTAAGCCCCGGCTAACTGGACGGCAACCCTCCACCGCGGCGGGGTGCTCCGGGTGAAGACCAGGCCGACAGAACTTTTGTCGGCAAGCGTGGGTCTAACTAACTGTTCTGATCTAGTTAGTTTAGTTAGTGATGATCCCCTGACACTTTAGGAGATTACGTTGAACAAGCGTTTCGGAATATTTTCAGCTGTTGTCATTGCAGCAGCGTTAACACTTTCAGGATGTTCATCTTCAGATTCTTCAACATCTGAAGCAGCATCATGTGAAAAAGCAGATCTTGCAACAATTACTGAAGGCAAGCTCACTATTGCAACAGGTGAACCTGCTTACTACCCATGGGTCATTGATGACAAGCCAGAGACTGGAAATGGCTTTGAAGGCGCAGTCGCTTATGCAGTTGCAAAGCAACTTGGATTTGATGCAGCAGATGTGACATGGGTTCGTACAACATTTGACTCGGCTGTAACCCCAGGAGAAAAGAACTTTGACTTCAACTTGCAGCAATTCTCAATCACTGAAGAGCGTAAGAACGCAGTTGATTTCTCTTCTCCTTACTACACAGCGCCACAAGCAATCGTTTCATTTAAGGGAAGCAAGATCGAAGGAAAGACAACTCTTGCAGAACTTAAGAGCGCAAAGCTAGGTGCAGCTGTTGGAACAACTTCACTTGATGCAATTGAAAACCAGATTGGTTCAACACCTCAGGTATTCAATGACAACGCAGCAGGTGTTTCAGCACTGAAGAACAAGCAGATCGATGGTCTAGTAGTAGATCTACCAACTGCTTTCTACCTATCAGCAGTTGAAGTTCCAAATGGTCTAATTGTTGGCCAGTTGCCTTCATCAGGAGCAGGAGACCAGTTTGGTCTGCTACTTTCTAAGGGCAGCAAGCTAACTTCATGTGTGTCTGGCGCAGTTGATGCAATCACTGCAGATGGCACATTGGCAGCAATTACAGACAAGTGGCTAGCAACTGATGCTGGCGCTCCTGTGTTGAAGCCTTAATAGGAACTAAGAAGTAAAGACGGTAGTTTGGCGACCATGTCAGAGAAGCAAAGCTCTGCGTGGTCGCCAAGCTCACGTGAATTAGAACGCCGCAAGTCTCGGCGTGCGATAAGCCGCAAGCAAGCAACAATTGCTGCGGCTTCATCCATTTTTGTACTGGGGGCTTTGTTTGTAATTCTTGTAACAAGCCCAGGTTGGGAAACCGTTAAGACAACTTTCTTTGATATTGAATATGGCAAAGAGGTTTTTCCAACAGTTATAAAAGGTTTGTGGATTAACTTGCAACTTACCTTCATCGGGGGAGCGGCAATTGGAGTTATTGCTTTAGGTCTAGCACTGATGCGCACAACGAAATCCCCTGCGCTCACCCCATTTAGGTTTTTAGCTACCGCCTACGTTGATATTTTCCGCGGCGCACCACTTATCTTGATCATCTTGCTAGTTGGTTTTGGTGTTCCAGCACTTGGACTGACTGGCGTTTCCAGCAACGTCATTTTCTTGGGCACGGTTGCAGTTGTGCTTACTTACTCTGCATACGTAGCCGAAGTTATTCGAAGTGGAATTTTGTCTATCCACCCAAGTCAAAGGGCAGCTGCACGATCGCTAGGTTTAACTTCTGGACAAACTATGCGTTTTGTAGTTTTGCCTCAAGCTATTCGCCGGGTAGTTCCACCACTTCTGAATGATTTTGTCTCATTGTTAAAGGACACGGGTCTTGTTTCGATTTTAGGCGTAACAGATGCGGTTCGAGCAGCCCAAATCAATGCCAGCCGTACCTTTAATTACACGCCTTATGTTGTGGCGGCAATTTTGTTCTTGCTTATAACAATTCCCTTGACCCGTTACACAGATCGAGTAATTAGACAACGCACCAGTGCTCAGAATTCTGAAGGTGCGATCTAATGAGTAATGTCCTAGAGCTAGTAAATATTCGTAAATCTTTTGGTGCCGAACTCGTCCTCAAAGATTTATCACTAAAGGTTCCTGAGCACACCGCAACGGTTTTGATTGGTGCATCAGGGTCAGGTAAATCAACATTGCTTCGTTGCATTAACTTGCTGGAATCAATTGATGATGGACAGATCTTTCTTGATGGAAAAGAAATTTCAGACCCCATGGTAAATGTGGATGAAGTACGTCGTCGACTGGGAATGGTTTTTCAATCGTTCAATCTTTTTCCCCACAAAACTGTTTTGGAAAACATTACTTTGTCTCCCATCAAAGTTCATGGCAAGAGTAAAGATGAAGCTAATTCCCATGCGATGCATCTGCTCAAGCGCTTTGATCTAGCAGACAAGGCTGATCAATACCCAGACCGCCTAAGTGGTGGACAGCAGCAACGAGTAGCAATTATTCGTTCATTAGCAGTAAGCCCTCGTTTGTTGCTATTGGATGAAATCACATCTGCGCTGGACCCTGTTTTGGTTAATGAGGTGTTAAGCGCCGTCCGTGATTTAAAGAGCGATGGAATGACAATGGTTCTTGCAACCCACGAGATGGGATTTGCGACTCAAGTTGCAGATGAGGTTTGCTTCCTTGAATCAGGCAACATTGTCGAACGTGGAACCGCTGAACAGGTACTGCATAATCCTCAGAATCCAAAGACGCAAGAGTTTCTAAAGCGGGTACATCAAGCCGGACGCCTGTAGCATCGGCTTATGAGCGCATTTAATGAACGCCTGCAGCCACTTCGCGAACTGATGACGGGAAAAGGGCTTGATAGCTTTGTTCTGCGTCGCAATCCAAACCTTGCCTGGGCTATCGCAGGTCGTGCTCATGTACCTACAACAATTGACATGGCTTGTTTTGATTTAATCATTACGCAGGATTCGGCAACAGCGATTACTAATGTTGTCGAAGCACCAAGATTAATTGCTGAAGAATTACCTGCCGAAGTAACAGTAAAAACAATTAAATGGTCCGAAGGCAGAGATCCATTACTACCTACCGGACCAAAAGTGGGAAGCGATCAACCAGGAGCTGACCGAATTGATTTGGCCCTTGAAGTTGAAATGATCCGGGCATCTCTTATTGATTCAGATCTTGCTCGATTCAAAGAAATTTGTGTCGATGCTGCCGTTGCATTAGGTAATGCAATGAAACAAGTAGAAAGTTCAGATCGCGAAATTGATGTTGCCGGATTAATTACTCATTCCTTATGGCAGGCAGATTTAGAAATTGCTTTCTTAGGCGTTGCTGGCCAAAATCGTGTGCACACTTTCAGACACCCACTACCAACGGATGCAATAGTGGGTAATCGAGTCTCTGCCTCAATATGTGCAAAGCGCAAAGGTTTGATCGCATCTGTTACCCGCATTGTGACTTTCGGCGAAGTTACAGATCAGATGGTTTCTGATTACACGGCAATCTATAAAGTTGAAGCAGCCTTATTAGATGCAACGGTTGTAGGTGCACCATTTTCAGATCCAATTAATGCAGCCATTGCGGCATATCCAGCAAATGGCTTTGATGCTGATGAATGGACCAAGCATCACCAGGGCGGCCCAACCGGCTTTTTGCCCCGCGATTGGCCAGCTAACCAGACCAGCTCACGCTTGATAGCTAGCAACCAACCAATTGCCTGGAACCCAACCGGTAAGGGTTGGAAAGCCGAAGACACCATTGTCGCGACAGATTCAGGCGTAAAAATGCTCTCCGTGGACCCAGATTGGCCCACATTTAAGGTCAATGGTCGGACCAGAGCCTTTCTTCTTCAAAAATAACCCCCCATCACAGTCTTATAACAACGCCTAAAAAGCCCATTTCAGCATTGACTCGCACCTTATCCAATGGCACGCTCTGCCAAGAGGTCTTACCACTGGAGGTT
>JBIKSX010000004.1:0-47079 GCA_044348405.1 Candidatus Planktophila sp. | reverse complement strand
CGTTAGAACGGTGTCACTTCCTACAGCTGTAGAAGTTGAAATACATTCCGCAGCAAATGCAGGAGTAGGAATTGAAACTAATAATCCAGAAATTAGCGTTGCAATTACTATCGAGACAATTTTTGACCGTGCGGCATTAACTTTTATGCGCACCAAATCAAGAATCACTTTTACCTCTTTACTAGAGTAAATAGGAGAGGCCATAAGCGTAAAAGTGGGGTGAGGAGCGGTTCTACCGAAACAGCCATTTAGGGTGATGTTCACCTGTAAAGATCACCTCTAAAGGGTGACCTTGAGTGTTGGTTTAAGAAAATGGCAGAAGAAAAGCCCCCGGTGTGAAAGGCACCGAGAGCTTAACTTGTGCGCGCGAAGGGATTCGAACCCCTAACCTTCTGATCCGTAGTCAGATGCTCTATCCGTTGAGCTACGCACGCTTATTTATTTGTGAAGTGCAATAGTACCCGCTTTTTATTCATCGCCCAAATGCTCTAAAACCCTTATAAATCAAGCGTATTTTAGGCAAAACAAAGAGCGCCCGAATTAACGGACGCCCTTTGTTTACTTACTTAAGTATTAGCCAACTTTCTTAATGCGGCCATCTGCTGCAGGAACCTGAGTTACCTTCTTAGCAGCCATGTCTGCTCGCAGCGCTTCTACAAATACATCAAGTAGCGCGCCTTGAACCTTGGCCTTTGATGGTGAGAATACGTTGACGTATCCATCTCCACCGTAGATTAGGAAGTCAAGAGTAGTAAGTGTGTACTCCTTTGAATCCTTTGCGATTGCAGTTCCGTCAAGCTTTGTAACTTCAACGATACGTGAACCAACTGGCTTTGATGCATCGAATGAGAACTTGAAGCCAGAAATCTGTGGGAAACGTCCATCTCCTGGATAGTTACCACCGACACCGTTTTCAAGCGCCTTCCAAAGGTTTGCACCAGTTATAACTGTTGTTGCAATCTGGTTACCAAATGGGAACACAGTGAACGCATCACCAAGTGTTACATCTAGTGGACCAGTACCTGTGCGAACAAGACCTGTAGCTGCTGGAATATATGTTCTTGCAGGGAATGTGTCGCGGATACCGCCACCATTCTGAATTGCAAAATCAGTCTTGTACTTAGCGCGCATAACATCTGCAATGTAGTTACCCATTGGAGTTTCACCTGAACGCTCTACAGCTGGTGATCCACCACGTGGGAATGTTCCTGAAACTTGACCGATCTTGACATCAAGCTTTGCAGATAGTTGATCCTTGTACTTCTTAACCATTGCAGCAGTTGCTACATCTGCTGTTGTAGTTGTGGCAGCAACACTTGTATTAATTGAAGCTGATACTGATCGCAATACGTGCTGAATTGATTGACCAACAACCTTTCCACCACGCATACAGATCTGTGTGCGTGTGTACTCAACACCTGCGTTACGAGTCTGTCCAAGAACAGTTGGTGCAACGCGTGGGCTGCCAGGGATTACAGAAGCAAAAGTCTGGTGACTGTGGCCACCATAGATTGCTGCCGCACCCTTGATCTGTGATGCAAGTTCGTTGAATAGACCCTTTGCAACACCATCTGCGTTTTCCAACCATCCTTGGTGAAGGGCTGCAATGACGATATCTGCACCCGCTGCCTTAGCCTCGACGATTGCTGCATTTATTCCTGCTACGCCTGGGTTGATCACGATGGTCTTCTTGGCACCTGA
This sequence comes from Candidatus Planktophila sp., assembly GCA_044348405.1. Taxonomy (GTDB): domain Bacteria; phylum Actinomycetota; class Actinomycetes; order Nanopelagicales; family Nanopelagicaceae; genus Planktophila. Next base: position 45,378 of record JBIKSX010000004.1, on the reverse strand, counting down.
TGCATCCTTGTAATCAAGGTTTCCAGGAAATACCTGCTCGATTGTTTCAGCGGTATTTGCACCGACAACACCGATCTTTACTCCACCACGATTGATGATTGTGTAGTTCTTGGCTTGCTTGTCCCCTGACTTAAGGGCATCTAGTGCACCTTCGCTGTAGTTAGAAACTACCCACTGAAAATCTGATGCGCCAATAATCTTGTTTACGTGATCGATGTTGCGATCATGCTCATGGTTTCCAAATACTGAAACATCAAGCTTTGCAAGGTTTAGCGCTTCAATTGTTGGAAGCTCTTCAAACTCTGTTGAGATTGGTGGAGCTGCACCAATATTGTCACCGGCTGAAATAGCAACGGTTGCAGCATTTGCTTTACGATCTGCAGCCCAGTTACTTGTTAGCAGTGCGGCACCAAAGGAAGTTCCTTCAATCGCACCATGAAGGTCGCTGAGTTGTAGAACCTGAACAGCCTTATTTCTTGAACTTGCAACTGTTGCAAGTTCAGCAGCTGTGTAGCTCTTGTTAGATGCAGTTGGCTTTGAGAAACCATATGCATTAACTGCTTGTACAACAGGTGTACCTGCTGGTTGTCCTTCAACAACTGGCATTGTTACAACAGAGTTGTTTCTAATCGGAACAAAGATTGGGCATGAACCCGCACCTGCTGAAACAACGTGTCCGATGACACCTGGTGCAACATCTGCACCGGCCACCCAGCGAACAACGACGCCACTGGCGCCAATATAAGAGGTAACTTTTGTTGGAGCGTTAGGCAATGAATATGTATTTGCCTGTGCTGATGGAACTAGTAATGAAACTAGTAGCGATGTAGCAAGGGCAAGTGAGCCCCAGCTAAAGACTTTGCGTGAAGAGAGGGTTTTGTTCATACGCGCATCCTAATCAAGCAAAGATTTCACCTCGCATACTTTTAGGTTACGAAATGGTTGCGTCGTAGTGAATGTAGTTACATTCCAGCGTGCTTCAGTAATTCAGCACGCTCCACACTCTTAACCCGAGGTTTACCCTTTGCCTCACCTGCTGCAACTTCGGCTTCATTGATCTTTCGCCAATATTCCTGGGTAACAACAACTTGGTGGGTTAAAAGTTCTGAAATATCGCCAGCATTTTTTGGAGTCTTTAGATCTGACACTAATAGCTCAATAACTGCTGCGGCATCTGATTTATTGGTGCCGATTACTCCGGAAGGGCCACGCTTTGCCCAACCAACAACGTACATATTGCCCGCTACTCGACCATCAGTGTTTACAACTTTTCCATTTTCATATGGAACGCCATTAATTCCTTCGGCTTGATAACCAATTGCAGTAATAACTAGCCCGCACTTGATGGTTACATCACCATTTGGTGTTGCAAAGACAACGCCTTCGACACGATCTGTTCCAAAAATCTCCTTTGGAGTGTGTTGAAACAAAAACTGCATAGTGCGTTCATGCTCGGTTTTAGGGTTTTCTGCAATTAAAAGCATTGCATCCAGGTTGCTCTTCACATCTTTTTCTGGTGCATCTCCTGCACGTACAACCGCTGCTTCAATATCGCTCTTGTTCATAATCACATTTGTATGTTCTAGTTTTGGAAGCTCGCGCAATTCTGGCGAAGTAAATGCTGCATACTCTGGCCCTCGGCGCGCACTGACATAAACCTTGCGGATATTACTTTCCTTAAAAGCATCAATAGCATGATCTGCGGTATCGGTCGGATCTAGTTCGCTTGGTTCTAACGCCAACATGCGAGCAACATCCATCGCGACATTTCCTGCGCCAATCACAACTGCGGTGTCTGCATCTAATGGTGTATCTACGCCAACAAAATCGGGGTGCGCGTTGTACCAAGGCACAAAGACTGCAGCAGATAAGGATCCACGCAGGTCTTCACCTGGTATTCCAAGCTTTTTCCCGAGTGAAGAACCTGTTGCAATGATGACGGCGTCATACTTTTCTTGCAGTTGGGCAACTGTAATATCGTCGCCAACTTCGACATTGGCAAATAATCTAAAGGTTTCTTGTGCTGCAATCTTTTCAAAGACCTTTGAAACAGTTTTAATTTTTGGGTGATCTGGTGCAACACCGCTTCGAACTAAACCCCATGGTGTTGGTAAACGTTCAATCATGTCGATTTCAAATACGCGATCATCGTTTGCAAGATTCTGCAAAGCTTGTGCCGCAAAGTAACCCGCAGGGCCTGCGCCAACAATTGCGACTTTAAAATTCGGCACGCATGCTCCTTTAATTATTTGTGCGGAGACGAGGAGATTTGAACTCCTGAAGGGTTTAACCCCTTACCTCGTTAGCAGTGAGGCGCACTCGACCGGGCTATGCGACGTCTCCTTGTTACAGCCGTAGTTTAGCGCAACCCTTTGGCCCCGCCAGCCCCGCACTTGTAGGCTAGATATATGGAGAATTCAGATAAAGCTTTAGATACCGGCGCTAAGCGTGTTTACGATGTTGCTCCTTCTGAAATGTTTGCTGAATTTATGAAAACCGGATGGGCACCAACACCTTTAACTGGAATTACCCAAGATGAGGTAATCACTTATTGTGTTGCACGTCGCGCAGAGTTATCTGCAGCATTTACTGGACTTCGTTTAGTTCTTCCAAGTGGTGGGCCAAAGCAGCGCAGCAATGACACTGATTATTTGTATCGTCCACACACCGCTTTTGCTTATTACACGGGTGTCCAAGGTGTAGAAGCTAACCCAGATTCGGTGTTGGTTATGGATCCAACAGATGATGGACATAATCCAATTTTGTTTATCAATCCACGTTCTACCCGTGACACATCTGCGTTTTATACCGATGCTAAAAATGGTGAATTGTGGGTAGGGCGTCGCTTCACAACTGGTGAGGCATCAGAGCGTTACGGAATTGAAGTTCGCGAAATTGCTGAATTAGAAAAGTTTTTGAAAGGCAAAAAAGCTGCAGCCCTTCACGGCTTTGACAGCATTGTTGATGCAACTGTCAAAGAACATGCACGCGATGCTGAACTTGTTGAATTTGTTTCAGTTGCTCGACTTATTAAAGATCAATACGAAGTTAATGAAATGCAAAAGGCTGTCGATGCAACCCATCGTGGCTTTAGCGATGTAATTCGCGCGCTACCTGCCGCGGTTGCAACACCACGTGGTGAGCGCGTTGTTGAAGCAGCATTCTTTGGTCGCGCACGTATTGAAGGCAACTATCTCGGTTACAACACCATTGCAGCTTCTGGTTCACATGCTTGCATCTTGCACTGGAATCGCAATGATGGCGATGTAAAAAATGGGGATCTCTTGCTGCTTGATGCTGGAGTAGAAGTTGATTCGTATTACACGGCAGATATCACTAGAACTTTGCCAATTAATGGAAAGTTCACTCCGGCTCAACGCGCGCTATACATGCTGGTTTATGAGGCTCAAAAGGCTGGAATTGCTGCAGTTAAACCTGGTGAGAAATTCTTAAGTATTAACAAGGCTAGTCACACAGTTTTGGCACAAGGTTTGATTGATATGGGAATTCTGACCATGAGTCTTGATGAGATTATGGATCCAGCGGTTGGATTGCATAAGCGCTGGACTTTGCACGGAGTGAGCCACATGTTGGGTATGGATGTTCATGACTGTGCTTATGCGCGCGCAGAGCAGTACCGCGATGGAATTCTTGAAGTTGGTATGTGTTTAACTGTTGAGCCTGGTTTATACATTCAACCTGATGATGAACTGTTTCCAGCCGAATACCGTGGAATCGGTATTCGCATTGAAGATGATGTTGTTGTTACAGAAGATGGTTGCTTAAATTTAAGTGAGCATATTCCGCATCATCCAGATGAAATTGAAGCGTGGATGGCTTCACTGCGCTAATTGGATTCCAATCCACGCAGCAAATAATCCAATACCCAGGGACATCACAAGGTTGATGATGGCTTCTTTGTGACGCTTTAATTCGTAGGCCAAATAGATATCGAGCATAAATGTTGACCAGGTTGTAAAGGCACCTGCAAAACCAATTGCAAACAAATCAAAACCTGCTTCGGCTCTTCCATACGTAAACCCTAGAAGCAATGACCCAAGAATGTTTACTGCAAAGATTCCATAAGGTTTGGTTGTATAGGTACGAATCTTTTGATCAACCACAAAGCGCATTGGACCACCGATTGCAGCTCCCAGAAGTATGAGTGTCATTTTCATCTGCGCACCGGAATCACTTTGCGGGCCAGGGGAAGAACAACAATCACGGCAATTAATGAAAATAATATGTTTTGTGCAAGAAAAAGCATTCCGCCTTCAATTGGTTCAAGAGAATGTGCGGTTACTGCAGAAAAAGTAGTAAAACCTGCGCAGAATCCGGGCAGTAAAAGTAAGCGTAATTGGCTGATTCCACGGCGCTCCATCAAGACCAACAGCGCCGAAGCTAAAGCTACTCCAGCAACATTTGCAATTAATGTCCCTTGGCGATCATCAGGAAAAAACGCACCGATTCCGTAACGTGCCAAAGTTCCGGCAACACCGCCAAGTGAAACAAGAACTAAGGAGTTCAGTGTGGGCGCGCTATCTTGTCGAAACTTGTAACAATGCGAGTCACAATTGATATGACGAGTGCTGCAAAGACCGCCGACCAGAAATTATTAACATCTAAACTTTCGCTCCAACGTGCAACTAACATCAATATTGCAGCATTAACTACAACTAGGAATAGCCCTAAAGTTAAAATTACTGCAGGAAGTGTTAAAAGTTTGAGCAGGGATCCCAGAGTTGTGTTGAGTAAACCAAACAACAAAGCCACCCACAAGTAGGTTGTAAATCCGCCTTTAACATCGATTCCTGGAATCAACGCAGTTGCTACCCAAAAAGATAGAGCAAGTGCACCCCAACGAACCAATAACTTCATGAAGAAATTATAGCCCTTCGCGCTTGCGAATCTTTGAACCTAGCCAACGAACTGGATCGTACTTAATATCTGCAACGCGTTCCTTCATTGGGATGATTGCATTATCAGTGATCTTGATGTGCTCAGGACATACTTCAGTACAGCACTTAGTGATGTTACACATTCCAAGGCCGTGCTCTTCTTGAGCAGTCTTCTTGCGGTTGCGCAAAGTATCCAATGGGTGCATATCTAGTTCTGCGATTCGGATAAAGAATCGTGGGCCAGCAAATGACTTCTTGTTCTCTTCGTGGTCGCGCACAACGTGACAGACATCTTGGCAAAGGAAACATTCGATGCACTTACGGAACTCTTGCGAACGTTCCACATCGATCTGTTCCATACGAGCTTCACCTGGAGCAAGATTCTCTGGGTGTGAATAAGCAGGTACTTCCATTGCTTTTTTGTAGTTAAAAGAGACATCTGTAACAAGGTCTTTAATGATTGGGAATGCACGAAGTGGCGTCACAGTGATTGTTTCTTCTTCACCAAATGATGCAACTTGTGTCATACAAGCAAGACGTGGCTTTCCGTTGATCTCCATTGAACAAGATCCACACTTACCAGCCTTACAGTTCCAACGAACTGCTAAGTCACCCATTTGTGTTGCTTGAACGCGATGAATCACATCTAGGACAACTTCACCTTCGTTAGCTTCTACAACAACATCTTTGAGGCCACCATCTGTTGAATCTCCACGCCAAATGCGAAGTTTAATATTGCGCGCCATTAGTTGGAACCGCCTTTCGAAACTTCTTCCGGTGTCATGTATTTCTCCAGCTCGTGAACATCAAAGAGTTCAAACAATTCCTTAGGCATCGGAGGCAATGCTTGCTTGCGAACATTTACCTTCTCGCCATCAAATGATGAGATGTGGTTGACCTGTCGCCATTCATTGCTCATACCTGGGAAATCATCACGTGTGTGACCACCGCGTGATTCTTCGCGGGAATCCGCAGACTTTGCAGTTGATTCTGCAACTAACAACATGTTGTCTAGATCAAAAGCTAAGTGGAAGCCTGGGTTGAACTTACGTCCGCCAGTAACTGCAACATTTGCGCTGCGCTTTCTAATCTCTGCAATCTTTGCAATTGCTTCCTTTAGTTCGGAACCTGTTCGAATGATTCCAACAAGATTGTGTGTAACCTCTTGCAGCTCTGCGTGTAGTGAATATGAATTTTCTCCACCTTGGCGATCAAATGGTGCTTGAATCTTGGCCGCAGCCGCGTGAATAGTTTCATCACTGACAGGATTTGCTTTGTTGTTCTTTATGTATTCAATTGCGCCCATTCCTGCACGACGACCAAATACCAAAAGATCTGACAAAGAGTTTCCGCCAAGTCGGTTTGAACCATGCATTCCGCCAGCAACTTCACCTGCAGCAAACAAGCCTGGAACACCTACGGCAGCGGCAGTATCTGGCTCTACTTCCACGCCACCCATTACATAGTGGCAAGTAGGTCCAACTTCCATTGGCTCCTTAGTGATATCTACGCCGGCAAGTTCATAGAACTGGTGCCACATAGATGGAAGACGCTTCTTAATTACATCTGCAGGGATGCGCTTTGAAACATCGAGGAATACGCCACCGTGTTCGGTTCCGCGACCTGCTTTAACTTCGCTGTTGATTGCGCGAGCAACCTCATCGCGTGGCAGTAGCTCTGGCGGACGACGGTTATTGTCCTGATCGGTGTACCAACGATCTGCTTCTGCTTCGTTGTCTGCGTACTTATCTTTAAATACATCTGGAATGTACTTGAACATGAATCGCTCGCCCAGGTTGTTAGTTAAAACTCCACCTTCACCACGAACAGATTCAGTTACCAAAATTCCGCGAACAGATGGAGGCCACACCATTCCTGTTGGGTGGAACTGTAAGAACTCCATGTCAACAAGGTTCGCGCCAGCTTTTAATGCAAGTGCATGTCCGTCGCCAGTACCTTCCCATGAATTAGAAGTAATCTTGAAAGTTTTTCCAACTCCACCAGTTGCAATAACAACTGCAGGTGCTTCAAACAAAACTTCTTCACCACTTTCGCGCCAGTAACCATATGCACCAGCAACCTTGCCACCCTCTTTAAGAATGTCAGTGATTGTTAGCTCTGCGAAAACTTTAATTCCGCTTTCCATATCGCCAGTTTCGCGGCCATCTTTTTGTTGCAACGCAACAATTTTCTGCTGCATTGTGCGAATAAGTTCTAGACCTGTACGGTCACCAACGTGTGCAAGACGTGGATATTCATGTCCACCGAAGTTACGTTGCGAAATCTTTCCTTCTTTAGTGCGATCAAACAATGCGCCCCAAGTTTCTAGCTCCCAGATGCGATCTGGTGATTCCTTGGCATGTAGTTCTGCCATGCGATAGTGATTTAGGAATTTTCCTCCACGCATGGTGTCGCGGAAGTGGACCATCCAATTATCTTTGTCATTGACGTTACCCATTGATGCCGCGGCGCCACCTTCGGCCATAACGGTGTGAGCCTTGCCAAATAGGGATTTACAAATGATTGCTACACGTAAGCCCGCTTCGCGCGCTTCTACAGCTGCACGTAATCCAGCGCCACCGGCACCGATTACCAGGACATCGTATTTATGGCGTTCTAGTGTCATAGTCGATTTTCCTTTTAGAAGAAGTAGAAGTTAGTCCATGCGCCAGATGCAACTTGGCGAACATAGATATCGGCGAATGCAACGGCAGCAAGTGAGAACCACGCAAAACGTTGATGTGAGTGGTTAAGCACTGATACCCAAGACCACAATTTGTAACGCACTGGGTGCTTTGAGAAATTTTTTAAACGTCCACCAATTGTGTGGCGGCATGTGTGACATGACATCGAATACAGCCACAACATCGCAGCACTTAGGGTCAGGACAAGTGAACCAACACTCATGTGGCCCCATTCTCCAGCCGCATTTCTGTAAGAAATAACAGCGTCATAAGTAAGAATGACGTTTAGAACTAAACCTGCATAGAAAAAGTAGCGGTGTGAGTTTTGAATAATTAACGGGAAACGAGTTTCGCCTGTGTAAGTCTTGTGTGGTTCTGCAACTGCACATGCTGGTGGCGACATCCAGAATGAACGGTAATAGGACTTACGGTAGTAATAACACGTCATACGGAAACCAAGTGGGAAAATCAAAATGATTAATGCTGGTGACAAAGCAAAGTTAAAGATCTGAGAACTTACTGGTGTGAAGTTTGCAATTGTTGCACCTGGATCACAGCTATCAGAAAGACATGGGGAATAGAAAGGTGAGATTAGGTGGCTATCTTTAACAAAGTAGTACTTGTTCTCGAAAGCGCGGAAGGTTGCGTAGATAACAAATGAGATCAGTACGCTAAAAGTTAAAAGCGGTTCCAACCACCACTTATCTGTGCGAAGTGTGCGCTCTTTGATCTTGGCGCGTGTTGGTGAAAAAACACCTGACATTGACAACTCCCCTAACAGTTTGTTCTGAAGAAACTGCGAAACAACTGGGATAAGTGTCCTCTTAAGGCCGAAAAGTGGCTAGGTGTAGCTGCGCCTGAAAGGTATGAACTCAGCCACAAAAGATAGGTATCCCTTGGCTAAGAAAAATGGCGGAGGGCGTGGGATTTGAACCCACGAAACTTTCGTTTGCCGGTTTTCAAGACCGGTGCACTCGGCCGCTATGCGAGCCCTCCGTGGGAGAGATTACCTGAATATGGCTCAGGTGCAAAAAATGGGAGAGCCCTTAGGCGGGCAGATCCAAGAGTTGTTCGATGATCTTTGCGACTCCATCAGCTTCACATGGTTCTGCGATTGCTGTGGCAAAGGATGGCGCATCTGGATGTCCATCTGACATTGCATAAGAACGAGAAGCCCATTGCAGCATTGAAAAGTCGTTGGGGTTGTCTCCAAATGAAACGCAATCGTCGGCAGTTAATCCAACGCGTTCTGCCATCATCGCCAATGTTGTGCCCTTAGAAATATTGAGCGCAGATATTTCAATCAGTGAATCTCGTGAAGTTGAGTGTGTGACGGTTACAAGATCATGTAATTCACGATGTGCAACTTCAACCATTTGATCTGATGTAAATTCATGGTTACTACACCTTCCTAGAATTTTTAAAGCTGGGCGAGTAATCACATCTTCAATTTTGCCAATCCCGACATTATCTAAACCAATATCCCACTTGGGAACATATGCAATTTCACGGTGATAGTGATCATTAGATTCGACAGCAAATGACATTTCAGGCATTGCAATTCGCATACGTCTTACTACTTCTAATTGATCTTCGACTGTAATCATCCACTCTTGCAAAACTTTGTCATTCATTAAGTCATACAGCATGGCACCGTTACAGCAGATCGCTTCACCGAAACCAAATGCTTCGCGGATTTCGCCCATCCATCGCGGTGGCCGCCCGGTTACAAAGAAAACATGTATGCCCATATCTTTGGCGCGAGTAAAGACATCAATTGTTCTTTGAGAAATAACACCTTTGTGCGAAACAATCGTGCCATCTAGATCTGTAGCAATTAATTTAGGGCGTTTATTCACACCAACTCAAATCGTTGTGTGCCTAGGAATGGTTGTAGCGCGGCAGGAATGTTGACTGAACCATCTGAATTCTGATGATTTTCTAAAATCGCAACAATCATGCGCGGGATTGCAACCAATGTGCCGTTTAATGTGGCAACTGCTTTGGTTCCATCGGCATCTTTAAAGCGAATGTTTAAGCGGCGTGCCTGAAATTCAGTGCAATTAGAGGTACTTGTAACTTCGCGATAAGCCTCTTGTGTAGGTATCCAGGCTTCGATATCAAACTTGCGATTAGCGCTAGAGCCAAGATCACCTGATGCCACATCAATAACTCGGTATGGAATCTCCATTGCATTAAGAAAATCTTTTTCCCATTGCAATAAACGTTGGTGCTCTTCTTTTGCTTGATCTGGATGACAAAATGAAAACATTTCAACCTTATCGAACTGGTGAACTCGAATAATTCCACGAGTGTCTTTTCCATATGTTCCAGCTTCGCGACGAAAACATGATGAGTACCCGGCATAACGAATCGGCAGTTTGTCTGCTGGTAAAACTTCATCCATATGCATTGCCGCTAATGGAACTTCTGAAGTTCCCACTAAGTACACATCATCTTTTTCCAGGTGATAAACATTTTCGGCAGCTTGGCCAAGAAAACCAGTTCCTTCCATTGCAGCTGGATTAACAAGCACTGGTGGAATTACAGGAGTAAATCCTGCTTTTAGTGCTGATGAAATTGCGAAGTTAACTAAAGCAAATTCCAGCATCGCACCAACGCCGGTCAAATAGTAAGAACGAGAACCTGCAACCTTTGCACCACGTTCGGTATCAATTGCACCTAGCAATTTACCTAGTTCAACGTGATCTTTTGGTTGGAAATCAAATGCACGTGGCGTGCCAACATGTTCAATAACTACAAAATCTGCTTCGCCGCCAATTGGCGCAGCTGGATCTAAAATATTTGAAAGCTGCATAATTAACTGTTTGCTTTGTTCTTCAACTTCTGCGCGCTTTGAATCGGCTTCTTTTACCTTGGTAGCGAGCTCTTTTGCGTTCTCTAGGAGCGCGGCTTTCTCATCACCTTTTGCGGCACCTACGGATTTGGATAAAAGGTTTTGTTCTGCACGTAAGGTTTCAAACTTTTCAATCGCTGCGCGGCGAACTTCATCAATTGCTATTACTTTGTCAACGATCGATGCATCTTCTCCGCGGCCAATCTGGGACGCGCGAACTGCGTCAGGATTTTCGCGTAAGTACTTGATGTCGATCATTTACTTGCCTTTTCTCGTGGGTATGAGCCAAGGAATCGGATGTCTTCGCAGATTGCTCGAAGGCTTTCTACTGCCTCCTTCACAGATGTATCTGCGATGTGACCCTCAGCGTCAATAATGAAATGGTAGTGGCCGAGTTCGAGTCCGGTTGGACGTGATTGAATAAAAGTAAGGTTGACGTCGCGCTTAGCGAATTCAGTCAAAATATCTAGCAGTGCTCCCGCATGATCCATCGCAATAAAGACTGCCAGCGAGGTGCGATCCCACCCTGTGTTCTTTGGGATAGTTCCTGGTTTTGAAACCAAAATAAAGCGTGTGATTGCACCGACGTTGTCGCCGATATTGTCTGCAATGACGCGAAGTCCGTAATGGGCGGCAGCTACCGGGGCTGCAATCGCTGCATCAAATTCGCCGCGTGAAATAGCTTCAGCTGCAGCAGCAGTTGATGCAGTAGAAATTAGCTCTGCGTCGGGATAGTGCGTTGCAACAAAGTTGCGGCATTGTGCTTCTGCGTGAGGATGGGTTGCAATTCGCAAAATCTCTTTGTCATCGCCTTTAATCATTAAAGCAAAAGACACCGGCAAAGTTACTTCGCCAACGATTGTAAGTGGCTCACCAGTTGCAAGTTCATCAAGTGTGCGGGCAACAACACCTTCGACTGAATTTTCGATAGGTACCAACGCAAAATGGGCTTTACCTAAACGAACCGCATCAAGTGCTGCGGTGACGTTTGCATAAGGCATCAGGCGATCATTAGAAGAAGTGATCTTTTTAAGAGCCGCCTCTGTAAATGTTCCCTTAGGACCGAGATAGGCGTATGTACTCACTTGCTAATGGTACCCGAGTACGGACCTCGCATATGACGGGGTATTGGTGATCAAGACATCCACACCGTTATCAGCGCAAAAGCGCATATCGTCAGCATCATCAACGGTCCAAACAAAGAGTTTGCGTGGATCTTGATTCAAATGTGGTTTTTTTCTAAAGGCAGAAATCCCAGGTCCGATAACTTGCGCAGAAGTAAACCTGCGCATCGCAAATGAAAACTTATCATGAAGCAAAGCCACGGTTTGTTGATCAGGATTTATCTTTCGAATATTTTCTAAAGCTAGCCATGAAAATGACATCACAGAAATCTGAGCAGCTGGTTTTTCCTGTCCAATCAAATCCATGACTTTCTTTTCAACTGCATTTGAAGTGGGCACTGGATGTTTGGTTTCGATTGCCAACTCTTTTTTGTTATCTCGCGCAAGAGTTAACAGCTCCTCTAAAGTAATTGCTTTCGGGTACAGCCTTTTGATTTCTGAAAAGCTTGTATCGGCGATGCGTGCTGAGTTTCCGGCAATACGTTGCATATCCGCGTCATGCCACAGTACTAATTGATTGTCTTTGGATAATCGAACATCGCATTCAAAACCATCTGCCCCGTCATCGATTGCGGCTTTGTAGGCAGCCATTGTTAGTTCGGGGTGTTGTTTCGAGGATCCGCGGTGGGCGTAAATCTTCACCTTTGAAGGTTACACCGTTACTCTTAGAACCATGAGCGCACACTTTTTTGAAACATCAGCGCGCTCGGCTATTGGTTTAGTGCGACAAGGAAATGAGGACTCTGGTTTTGTTTCCCCGCAATTGATTGCAGTCGCCGATGGAATGGGTGGACACGCTGCTGGCGAGGTTGCCTCTCGTATAGCAGTTGAAGTTCTGCAATCTTTAACTTCTGCTTTGATTTCAACTGAGATAGATGAAGACTCGGTTGAAGACCTTTTGATGCATTCACTTCACAGTATTGATTCAGAAATTTCGGTAGTTACTGATGAAGATCTTGATAAACGTGGAATGGGTACAACTCTGACCGCATTACTTATTCGCGACAAGTACATCTCTTTGTTGCACGTTGGTGATTCTCGCTGTTATCGCTTGCGCGGAAACACCTTAGAACAATTAAGTAATGACCACACAGTTATCCAGGAGTTGCTTGATCAAGGTGCTATTTCACCGGCCGAAGCTGTTGAGCACCCACAGCGTTCCATGCTGACTCAAGCTTTGCGAGGTGATGGGGATGTAACACCAGTTCTGCAGATGTATGAGATTAAAAAAGGCGACCGCTACCTGCTGTGTTCAGATGGTTTATCGGGGGTTTTGACGGAAAAAGAGATCAAAATAGGTTTAAAGAAATCTGATAAAGATGAAGCGGTCAAGTTTTTAGTTGATGCAACTTATGTCAACGGAGCACCTGATAATGTCACTGTACTTATCGCTGATATTTCAGATGAAGCGAAAACGAAACCAACATTGATAGGAGCAGCACATGATTAATTCGCTGCTCGGTGGTCGTTACAAATTAGGTGAAATGATTGGTACCGGCGGTATGGCTGATGTTTATGTCGCCGAAGATACGCGGTTAGCCCGTCAAGTTGCAGTCAAAGTTTTGCGTAGTGACTTAGCACGCGATCCCTCTTTTGTTGCACGCTTTCGCAAAGAAGCTCTCGCTGCTGCAGCCCTTAATCATCCAGGAATTGTTGCAGTTTATGATTCAGGAGAAGAACCTGCGCCATACATTGTGATGGAGTTGATTTCAGGTCACACACTTCGCGAATTAATTCACAAAGGTGAAAGGGTTCCTTTAAAGCGGGCCCTTGAAATAGGTGAAGGTATTCTTGCTGCCCTGGAATATTCGCACCACAGTGGAATTGTTCACCGGGATATTAAACCTGCAAACATCATGATCACTGATAGTGGTGATGTAAAGGTGATGGATTTTGGTATTGCACGTGCTTTGGCTGATTTAGGTGCGACTTTAACTAGTACGTGGAATGTTGTTGGAACTGCGCAGTATTTGTCTCCAGAACAAGCACTGGGTGAAGTTGCAGACCTACGAAGTGATATTTATTCAACGGGATGTTTGTTATACGAAGTATTAACCAGTAAACCACCATTTACTGGCGAGACACCTGTTTCTATTGCTTATCAACACGTCTCTGGTGTTTTAGTTGCCCCTAGTTCAATTGTTCCGGATCTTCCTGCCGGTATAGATACTTTGCTAACTGTTGCGTTAGCTAAAAATCCAGATGATCGATATCAATCTGCGGGATTAATGTTGGATGATTTGTACAAGATTAAAACCGGTGAAGTTGTCACCACAAAAATTGCCAAGCAGGCCGTCTCTAGGCGTAAAGTTTTGATTGGGGCAATTAGCGCTATTGCTGCTACTGCATTGCTTGCAACCGGTGTATTTCTTACTCGCCCTGATGTGGCCACATCAAACCTGCCACAGCTTCCAAATGTTGTCGGATTGACCGAAGTTGAAGCCAAAGCATTATTGAATGACTACGTTGTAACGCTTACTCGAGCATACGATGGAAGAATTCCTAAAGATCGAGTCGCTAGTCAATCTCCTCTAGCAACTACCAGAGCGCAAAAAGGTTCAGGGGTTGTATTAGTTATTTCAGATGGCCCCGGTAGTTCTACCGTACCTATTGATTTAGTTGGTATGTCACTTTTGGATGCACGTAGCGCTTTAGCATCAGTTGGACTAGTTGTTGCATCAACAGAAGCAGTTCCTTCAGATGAACTACAAGGCACGGTTTTAAAGGTAACTCCAGAACCAGGTTCGACGATTACTGCAGGTAGCGGAGTTGTATTGCAAATTGCCAGTGGTGAAGTAAGTGTTCCTTCTTTACTTGGCATTGAAGCTTTACAGGCAAAAACAATTTTAGTGCAGGCAGGTTTCTTGGTGCGCGAAGTTGAAGCCTATGATGCCAATCAACCAATTGGTGTTGTTATTCGTCAAGCACCAGATGGTGGAACAACACAAACCATTGGTAAATCAGTAACAATTACAATTAATAAAGCGCCGTAATTTAACGGTGAACGACTGGAGATAATCCAACTGCTTTTTCGCGAGCGCCTTTATCTCCACACATTACTAACCAGTTAGCAAGCATTTGATGTCCGTGCTCTGTCAAAACTGATTCTGGATGAAACTGCACACCTTGAATCGGAAGTGTTGTGTGTTGCATTGACATCACTAAACCAGAATCAGTTGATCCGGTGATGTGTAAAGTATTTGGAACTGAATCTTTTTCGACACATAATGAGTGATAGCGGGTTGCAATAAATGGTGATGGAATATCAGCTAAGACGCCTTCTTGTTTGTGATACACAAGTGAAGTTTTTCCATGAAGAAGTTCTGGCGCACGAGAAACTGTTGCACCAAAGGCAACACCGATCGCTTGATGTCCGAGACAAACACCAAACAATGGAATCGAGTGCTGGGCGCAGTACTTGATCATCTCAACCGAGATGCCTGCTTTTTCTGGGGTCCCTGGTCCTGGAGAAATAAGCACTCCGTCGTAATTGGATGCTTCGGCCGCGGCCACCGCGTCGTTTCGAACCACGGTGCATTCAGCGCCTAATTGCTGCAAATATTGGACCAAGTTAAAGACAAAAGAGTCGTAGTTATCTACGACAAGAATCTTGGTGGCCATAGGAGCATTCTGTCTCATGGTGTATCTTTCGCGTATGCCTAAATCAAAGCTACGTAAAAAGGTTGTTGAGCAGCGCGCTCACGATCAAGAGGTTGATGTCCAGACCCCCCATGTTCCTTTGGAGAGCCCACGCTGGCTAGCTCCAACCATGGTTGCAGCCTTTTTGATCGGCTTATTCTGGATTGTGACCTTCTATGTGACCCAGACCCAGTACCCAATCCCTGGCATCGGCGCGTGGAACATGATCGTTGGATTTAGCTTTATAGGTGTGGGTTTCTCGCTAGCAACTCGCTGGCGCTAATTTTTACCCTCTAATTACACCGTTGTAATTCGATCCACAATGTGGGTAAAACCTGTGGATAACTTACCGCCGGACCATAACTAACTGGGCAGCTACTACCCCGCCGATTAATCCACCTAGATGTGCGCGCCAATCAACTCCACCTATGGCAAAACCAAATGCAAAGTTGATTCCGATAATCACAACAATAGAACGAATATCAGCACCGATTTTCTTGCCAACGATGGCTAACGCGCCAAACAAACCAAAGATCGCACCTGATGCGCCAACTGAGGCACTGTATAGGGATGCAAAGTAAGCCGAAGTTAAAGAACCAGTTAACAATGAGAAAAAGAAAACGATTAGGAATTTTTGTTTTCCAAAAGCTTCTTCCAACGGGTTACCTAAAACCATCAACGAATACATATTGAATCCCAGGTGCAGGATTCCGCCATGGGTCAGTGCAACTGTAAACAGTCGATACCACTCATTAGTTAATTGCAAATACTGGAAACTTGGTAGCCACAATTGTTGTTGTAAAGATGGCACAACCATTTGCAACAGATAAGCACCGCAGATAACTGCGATTAACGAATAAGTAGCAGAACGTTTAAGCAACTGTAACGCTGTTGATTGTGATGTCAGTTGCTGGCTTGTCCTGTGCGCCAGTCTTTGCTGTTGCAATTGCATCTACCACCGCTTGGCTAGCTGCATCTTTAACTTCACCAAAAATGCTGTGCTTGCGGTTTAACCATGTTGTTGGGGCAACAGTAATAAAGAACTGTGAACCATTGGTTCCAGGTCCTGAATTTGCCATTGCAAGAATGTATGGACGATCAAAAGTCAGTTCGCCATGGAATTCATCTGCGAAACGGTAGCCAGGTCCACCTGTGCCGCGACCTAGTGGGTCTCCACCTTGAATCATAAAACCGTCAATGACGCGGTGAAAAATTGTTCCGTCGTACAACTTTGCAGTTGTCTTGTCACCTGTGCGTGGATCTGTCCACTCTTTTGCGCCAGTTGCTAGTTCGACAAAGTTTGCAACTGTCTTTGGTGCATGGTTTGGGAAAAGTTCGATAACAATGTCACCGAGTGATGTGTGAAGGGTCGCTGTTGAAGTCATGGCGGTAGATTACCCTAAAGATCAAGCAAGAATCCTATGAAATGCACTGATTGGTTGTTGTGCTTTTGTGGGATGGTGAAAACTATTTAAGTGATGATGTAATTAATGTTTTGACAGCCAATTCTTTCAGTAATCCATGAATTATTCTTCATGTATTCTGACTATATGAATTCTTGGGATCTAGCCTTATCGAATCTTTCCTCCGTAGGTGTGCTTGCTTTCGCCTTTGGTTTCCTTGCCGCGCGCATTAAAAGTGATGTGCGGGTTCCTGAACAGATCTATCAGTTTCTTTCTATCTATCTTTTGTTGGGTATCGGGCTTAAAGGCGGCCACTCCCTAAGAAGTGTGACCGTGGAGGAAGTTCTTACGCCTGCACTGACCACTGTTATTGCTGGTGCATTGATCCCGCTGTTTGCGTATTTGGCTTTACAGTTAATCAAGAGTTTGTCTGCCGTTGATAGGGGTTCTATCGCTGCTCATTATGGTTCGACTTCTTTGGTGACTTTTTCAGCAGCGCTTTTGTTTTTAGAAAGTAATTCGATCTTTGTAGAAGGTTTTGCACCAGCTTTGCTGACACTAATGGAGATCCCAGGTTTGATAGTTGGTATTTATTTGGGGTCTAGAAATTCTGTGTCTGAAGTTAAATGGAGTGAAACTTTAAAAGAAGTTTTGCTTGGAAAAACTGTGTTGTTGTTATGCGGTGGTTTGTTTATAGGCGCGGTATCAACCAATGAAGGTTATGACAAAGTTAATCCATTTTTTGGTGGTTTGTTAAGTGGTTTCTTAGTGTTGTTTCTGCTTCACCTTGGTTACTTGGCAGGGTTTAACTTTTCCGAAGTCCGAAAGGTTGGCAAACCTTTAATTGTTTTTGGAC
The DNA here is from genome assembly GCA_044348405.1 of Candidatus Planktophila sp. Classification (GTDB taxonomy): domain Bacteria; phylum Actinomycetota; class Actinomycetes; order Nanopelagicales; family Nanopelagicaceae; genus Planktophila. Next base: position 27,917 of record JBIKSX010000004.1, on the reverse strand, counting down.
TTTTATTTCCATTAATTATTGGTGTTGCCGGTGTTGCAGTTGGAGAGTTGATTGGACTCTCAATTGGTGGGGCCACGATTTTTGGAGTTTTGTGTGCGAGTGCTTCTTATATTGCAGCACCTGCTGCCGTCCATGTTGCATTACCCAAAGCAAATGCAACAGTTGCTTTGATGTCGAGTATCGGCGTTACGTTTCCATTTAATTTAATCATTGGAATTCCGGTGTATTTCAAAGTTGCGGAATTTTTAAGCACTTTATAAAACTAAAGAAAACTACTGTGGAGACCAGGGGAATCGAACCCCTAACCCCCGCCTTGCAAAGGCGGTGCTCTACCAATTGAGCTAGGTCCCCGTATTAGAACGGGTGGGCCCAGGTGGACTTGAACCACCGACCTCTTCCTTATCAGGGAAGCGCTCTAACCAGGCTGAGCTATGGGCCCGCAGTAAAGATTTCTCTTTATTGCGCGAAGTGCCAAGATTACCTTGAACTTCACTAACTCCCAAAACGAGCGTAACCCGCTGGAAATTAGAGCGTTTAACTCAGGATGCGAACCATACTAACTTTTCGCGGAAATCTCATCTTCGCCATTCTTGGTCACAGATAACAGGCTCACACCTTCATCAAGGTTAACCAAACGCACACCCATACTGTCGCGGCCAGTCTGACGGACCTCGGCTGCAGGGGTTCTCATGACAGTTCCCGCGGAAGTGATCGCAAGGATCTCATCCTCATCACGAAGAACCAATGCGCTAACAAGGGATCCACGTGAATTCTCATCAATTTTGGCGGCTTTAATTCCAATTCCGCCACGACCTTGTAATCGATACTCATCGATAGGAGTTTTCTTTCCATAACCACCATCGGTAGCTGTAAACACAAATGAATCCTTGGCAAGGTCTGCATTAACGCGTGCCATTGTTAACAAATCATCACCGGCGCGGAATTTCATTCCGATCACACCACTTGTGGAACGACCCATCGACCGAAGTGATTCATCATCTGCAGTAAATCGCAGTGACATTCCCTTTGTTGAAACAAGAAGTAATTCATCATCTGAATTAATTAATGATGCAGAAACAACTTCGTCACCTGGCTTTAATGTAATTGCAATTAATCCACCTGTGCGAGGTGAATCGTATTCATTCAATGGGGTCTTTTTAACTAAACCATTACGGGTTGCAAGAACAAGATACGGAGAAATTGTGTAATCCTTTAATGACAAAACTTCGGCAATTTTTTCATCTGGTTTGAAAGCCATCAAGTTAGCAACGTGTTGTCCGCGCGCATCGCGACCTGCATCTGGTAATTCGTGAACCTTTGCGCGATAGACGCGACCTTGGTTAGTAAAGAACAGCAACCAGTCGTGGGTAGAGGCAACAAAGAAATGATCTACAACATCATCTTCTTTTAGTGCAGCTCCCTTAACACCACGGCCACCACGGCGCTGTGATCGATAAAGATCGGCCATTGTGCGCTTTGAATATCCACCGCGGGTAATAGTTACAACAACATCTTGATCAGGAATTAAATCTTCGGCGCTGAAATCGCCTTCACTTGCAATGATTTGGGTGCGGCGTTCATCCCCGTATTTTGCGACCAAATCTGCAAGCTCTGTCTTAACAATTTCGCGTTGTTTTTCAGGGCTTACAAGAATCTTGTTTAGTTCGACAATGTCAGCCATTAAACCGTCGTATTCATCGTTGATCTTTTGGCGTTCCAAAGCTGCGATACGACGCAATTGCATATCCAAAATAGCGTTAGCTTGAATTTCATCAACAGATAGCAATTTCATCAAACCTGTGCGGGCTTCTTCGGGGGTGGTTGATGCGCGAATCAATGCGATAACCGCATCTAGTGCATCAAGTGCCTTTAAATACCCTTGCAAAATATGTGCGCGTTTTTCTTTTTCCGCTAAACGGTACTTAGTGCGGCGAATAATTACTTCTACTTGGTGTTCGATGTAGTAACGAATAAATTCATCTAGACGCAACGTGCGAGGGACACCATCAACTAATGCCAACATGTTTGCGCCAAATGTGTCCTGTAATTGTGTTTGCTTGTAAAGGTTGTTAAGAACAACTTTTGGAATTGCCGATTGTTGCAAGACAATTACTAAACGTTGACCCAGGCGTTCATTTCCTTCATCGCGAACATCTGCGATCCCCTTGATTTTTCCATCTTTAACAAGCTCTGCAATCTTCAATGCCAGATTGTCTGGGTTAACTTGATATGGAAGTTCACTAATAACTAAGCATGTGCGCTTGTTGATTTCTTCAACCTGTACAACTGCGCGCATTGTGATCGAGCCACGGCCTGTGCGATACGCCTCTTCGATTCCAGTACGACCAACAATTAAACCCTTGGTTGGGAAGTCTGGGCCTTTTACAATCTTAATTAAATTATTTAACAGTTCATCCTGTTTCATCTCTGGGTGTTCCAGTGAGAAAATTACTGCTTCACCGATTTCGCGCAGATTGTGAGGCGGAATATTTGTTGCCATTCCGACTGCAATACCGGCTGAACCATTAACAAGTAGATTTGGCAGGCGGCTCGGTAAAACTGTTGGTTCTTGTGATCGACCATCGTAATTAGGAATGAAATTAACGGTGTCTTCGTCGATATCGCGCATCATCTCCATGGCAATTGGAGATAAACGGGCCTCTGTGTAACGCATTGCTGCAGCCGGATCATTACCCGGGGAACCGAAGTTTCCATTTCCATCAATTAGTAAGTAGCGAAGCGACCAGTGTTGAGCTAAACGAACAACAGAGTCGTAAATCGCGGTGTCACCGTGTGGGTGGTAATTACCCATAACGTCACCGACGATGCGTGACGACTTGTAATAACCCTTATCTGGGCGATAACCCGCGTCATACATTGCATACAAAACGCGGCGGTGAACTGGTTTTAAACCATCTCGAACATCTGGCAATGCACGTCCGACGATAACCGACATCGCGTAATCTAGATATGAACGCGCCATTTCAACTTGTAGATCGACGGTTTCAATCTTGTCGAAGTTTTCTAAATTGTTTGGGTTTAGTTCATCCATTAGATATCCAGGAACCTAACATCTTTGGCGTTGCGCTGAATAAATGCGCGACGTTTTTCTACATCTTCACCCATTAATACTGAGAACAAATCATCGGCTGCAGCGGCATCATCAAGTGTTACACGCACAAGTACCCGGTGCTCTGGGTCCATTGTTGTATCCCAAAGTTCCTTAGCTGGCATTTCACCCAAACCTTTGAAGCGTTGGATTCCATCATCCTTAGGTAAACGCTTTCCTGCAGCTATACCAAGTTCAATCATTCCATCGCGTTCACGATCACTAAATGCATATTCGACCGGATCTTTTCCGGCCCACTTTAATTTATACAAAGGAGGTTGAGCAAAGTACACAAAACCTTGTTCAATCAATGGTCGCATAAATCGGAACAACAAAGTTAAAAGCAAGGTACGAATATGTTGTCCATCAACATCAGCATCTGCCATCAAAATAATCTTGTGATAGCGCAGTTTGTTGATATCAAAGTCATCATGCACACCTGTACCAAGTGCAGTAATCAAAGCCTGAACTTCATTGTTTTGAAGTACGCGGTCAATGCGTGCTTTTTCAACATTTAAAATTTTTCCGCGGATTGGAAGTACTGCTTGGTTGCGCGAATCGCGCCCACCTTTTGTTGAACCACCCGCTGAATCACCTTCAACGATGTACAACTCGCATTTAATTGGATCAGTCCATTGGCAATCAGCTAACTTGCCAGGCATTCCACGTCCTTCTAATAAACCTTTTCGGTTACGGCTTAAATCGCGCGCTTTGCGAGCTGCAACACGGGCCGCGGCGGCATCAATGCTTTTACGTACGATTTCCTTGCCTTCTATAGGGTTTTGCTCAAACCAGGTAGTTAGTTCTTCGTTAACAATCTTTTGGGTAAAAGTCTTTGCTTCAGAGTTACCTAGTTTTGTTTTTGTTTGACCTTCAAATTGCGGTTCGGCTAATTTAATGGAAACAATCGCGGTTAAACCTTCACGTACATCATCGCCAGTTAAACGATCCTCTTTTTTGCGGATAAAGCCTTGTTCTTCGCCAAACTTGTTAACTACAGAAGTTAAAGCAGTACGGAAGCCTTCTTCGTGTGCTCCACCTTCATGGGTGTGAATAGTATTTGCAAAAGTGTAAACAGATTCAGAAAAACCAGCGTTCCATTGCATGGAAACTTCTAGTGAAATTTTGTTCTTTTTGTCTTCAGCTGCAAAAGAAATAACGGATTTATGTGTTTCACCACGGGTTGAATTAAGGTGTTTTACAAAATCTGCAATTCCGCCTTGGTATTGGTAGCGAACTGTTAACTGTTCACCTTTTTCATCCACATGTCCTTGACGCATATCGGTTAAGGTTAAAATTAAACCTTTATTTAGAAAAGCCATTTCGCGGAAACGTGTTGATAAGATTTCAAAAGAAAAATCAGTTGTTTCAAAAATTTCCTTTGATGGCCAGAATTGAACAGTTGTTCCGTTTGATTTTGAAGCATCGCCTTTTCGAACGGGTGCTGTTGGCACGCCTAATTTGTAATCTTGATACCAAAAACTTCCATCACGTTGAACAATCACTGAAAGATCTGTACTTAGTGCATTTACAACCGAAATACCCACACCGTGTAGACCACCAGAAACTGAATAACCACCATCGCCGAATTTTCCACCTGCATGTAAAACAGTTAAAACAACTTCAAGTGCGGGTTTTTTCTCAACTGGGTGAATATCAACTGGGATTCCACGACCGTTATCAATTACCTCTACTCCACCGTCGGCCAACAAGGTGACATTAATTTCTGTGCAATAACCAGCCAGGGCTTCATCAACTGAGTTATCGACGACTTCATAGACCAGGTGGTGTAGTCCGCGTTCACCAGTTGATCCGATGTACATGCCAGGGCGCTTGCGGACCGCCTCTAGACCTTCTAGGACAGTAATGTTGGAGGCGTTGTAGGAGCTCTCGGCCATTACAACCCCTTCCGTCTAAATCGGTCAAATCGCCTGTAAAGGCTTTTGGAGAGGGTTTACCTCTCGGAATGCATTTATCCTAGTCGTAAATGCCAGGAATACATAGCCGAAAAAAGCCCTGTGGACGGGTATAGACGAACTTTGAGCGTGGAGTTGAGGGTTCCTAGTGGGTCGCGATCAGTTGTAGGTATCCCTAGGGCCACGAGCGTTGCGGATGGTGCGGATGCCTTTTTTCCAGGTTGGGGTTTGTGGGCCGATGATCGCCAACCTTTCAATCAAGACCCCAGTGGCATCTTTTTGAATAGTAGCTAGCAAATCGGCACTTATTAAATTCAATTGGGTTGCCCATGCAGTTGATGAACTTTGAATTGTTAAGACGTTATCTAAAATTGAAATAGGTTGTGCGTGTTGTGCAATTTCGTCACCGACAATTTTTTGCCAATTGACAAAAAGATTTCCTTCGGCAAGTCCTGAATCCCAATCACGATCTGAAATCAAATCATTTAAAACTCCACCAATTAATTCTGGATCACCTGGTTGACCAACACGTGGTGTTGGAGCGGGTTTATTTGGTTTGCGGGTTACTCCGGTTTTAAATGTTTTAAAAAGATCTTGAGCTAAGTCGCGCTTGGTCATTAACTCTTTCCTTTCTTAACAACACCAGGGGTTACATAGAACTTTTGAGTTAGTAACTCCGCGGGTAAATCGCTTTCAACCGCCGCGGTTATAAAAGTTTGCTCGGCAAGTTTTGTGGCAGACATTAGTTGGATCCGGCGAGAAGTATCAAGTTCGGCAAAAACATCATCAAGGATTAAAATAGGTGAGGCACCTTCTGATTTTAATAAATTAAATGAACCAATTCGAAGCGAAATAGCCATAGACCAAGACTCACCGTGGCTGGCATAACCCTTTGCTGGAAAATCTCCAAGTTGTAAATGTAAATCATCACGGTGGGGACCAATTAAAGAAACTCCACGTTCAATCTCTTGGTAGGCAACTTCATCTAAACGAGCTGTAAGGGTAGTGATGTTTTGATCAAGATCTCTTGAAACACCTTCAGTGCTGCATTTATAGGAAATTGATGCGGGTTTAATTTCATTTAAATTGGCATAGTTTTGAGCAATATATGGATTGAGTGCATCAATTAAAGTTATGCGCTCTGCAGTTAATTCGGCCCCTAGTTTTATTAACTGCTCATTCCAAGGCGCTAAGGCTGCTGCTGATGTTCTAGTTTTTAACAGCGCATTACGTTGTTTTACAACTCTTTCGTAATCAGTGATAACTCCAGCTAAGCGGGGGGTTCTAGTAATTAATAAACGATCGAGAAAATCGCGGCGGGTACCCGGTTCACCACGGACTAAATCTAAATCTTCAGGGGAGAAATAAACTATTTGGATTGCACCTAAGATTTCGCGTTGGCTACGGGTTGGGTTTCCATTGATGCGTGCGCGATTAGCTTTACTAGCATTTATTTCTAAATCTATCTGAAGCGCGCGATCTTCTCTTTGAACTTCAGCACGGATAATTGCTTGTTGGTTTCCAAGTGAAATAAGCGGGACATTGTTAGAAACGCGATGTGAAGAAAGAAAAGCTAAATAAATTAGCGATTCGGCAATATTAGTTTTTCCTGAACCGTTATCTCCAATAAAAGTTGTAACACCTGGTTCTAGTTTTAATTCCAGAGCGTTATAGGAGCGAAAATTGGTGAGCGCTAACTTGTTGATACGCACTAGACACCCCTTTATTTACTATGAAATTTTTTATGAGGCGTAACGCATTGGCATTAAGAGGTAACGGTAGTTTTCTTCCAGTTTTCCATCTTTGTCGCTTTTACCCATCAAAATCGCTGGCTTATTTGCCCCTGTAAATGAGATTTGAACAAACTTAGTTTGAACGGCATTTAAACCATCTGCTAAAAATGTTGGGTTAAAAGCAATAGAGATAGGTTCGCCTGTTAAAAGGATCTCAATTGCTTCGGTTGCTTGTGCTTCTTCACCCGCACCGGCTTCTAGTGACAGAGTGTTGTTTGCAAAATCTAAACGCAACGGAACTGTTTTATCCGTAACTAGCGCTACACGGCGGACTGAATCCAAAAGTGTTGCAACTTCAATTAACGCAGTTGTGGTTACTTCTTGTGGAAGTAAGTGGCGGTATGGGGGGAAAGTGCCATCTAACATACGTGATGTCATGGTTTTTCCATCACCAGCAAAACCAGCTAAACGATCGTTGCTTGTGTTAGGTGCAAAAGAAAGTGAAACATCTTTAGAGCCAGTTAGTGATTTAGCTGCATCTGCAATTGTGCGAGCGCGCAGCAATGCTGTGGTTGTGGTGTTTGGAGCACTTGGCGACCATTGGATTTCACGAACTGCTAAACGGTAGCGATCTGTTGCCGCGAAAGTGATTGTGTCTTCATTTATTTCTACATGAACACCGGTAAGTGTTGGAAGTGAGTCGTCTCGACCTGCAGCTACAGCAACTTGTGCGACCGCTGTTGCAAAAGTGTCACTTGGAACTGTTCCAGTTGAATCTGGAAGTTCTGGAAGATTTGGATATTCATCAACAGACAATGTTGGCAGTGTAAATTTTGCACTTCCACTAGTTACTAAAACACGTGTTCCATCTAAAACAAAGGTAATTGGTTTATTTGGTAAAGAACGAGATATCTCAGCTAACAGTTTCCCTGGAACCAAAACCTTGCCAGGTTCTTTTACATCAGCAGCAAAATGTGCCTTGCTTGCGGTTTCTAAATCAGATGCTGACAAGAAAACTTCATTGTTTGTCGCATCGATGACAATTCCAAGTAGCTCTGTTTTTATTGGTCGGGTTGATAGTGAACGTGAAACCCAATTAACTCCATCAGTTAACGCAGATTGCTCGACTGTAAATTTCATTTCTATCCCCGGCTCTTCAGATCTTTGTTTGTGTAAGTGTTCACGGAAAGGTTATTCGCGTAACTGGATGTATGTATATAAAGGTAGTCGTAGTAACTAGAGCTTTTATTTGTTGATAAACCGTAAAACCCCTGCTCAACGCGGGGATTGGCCTTGTATAAGGTGTGGGTAACAACAGGGAAAAGATGTGGATAAAAATGGGTAGTAGGACCGCTCATTACCAACCACACCCTTTCCACTTCTTCTCCACCATGGTTATCCACGGATTTTCCTTAAACTACCCAAGTTATCCCCAAGTTATCCCCAACTGGGGGTAAAGAGTGGCAATTCGGACATATAGCCCAAATCAACCTGGTTTATCTAGCCTGTTGTTTGATACGGGTGGTGAGCTCGTTGACCTGGTTATAGATCGAACGGCGCTCAGCCATTAATTGACGGATTTTTCTATCAGCGTGCATAACCGTTGTGTGGTCACGCCCACCAAATGTTTGGCCGATCTTTGGCAAGGAAAGCTCAGTGAGCTCTCGGCACAAGTACATCGCGATCTGACGCGCGTTCACCAAAACCCGAGACCGTGAAGTTCCACATAAATCATCAATTGTCAGACTGAAGTACGCCGCGGTTTGAGCCATGATCGTCGCACCAGTGATTTCTGGGTTGGACTCATTAGGAATTAAATCCTTTAAAACAATTTCAGCAAGCGACATATCAACACTTTGGCGATTCAAAGATGCGAAAGCGGTTACGCGAATCAAAGCACCTTCAAGTTCGCGGATGTTTGTTGAAATCTTACTTGCGATAAATTCAAGCACATCATCCGGTGCATTTAATTTATCTTGGGCAGCTTTTTTACGAAGAATCGCGATACGGGTTTCAAGTTCTGGCGGTTGAATATCTGTGATCAAACCCCACTCAAAACGAGAACGTAAACGATCTTCCAAGGTGGTTAATTGTTTTGGCGGGCGATCGCTAGAAATAACAATCTGTTTATTGGCGTTATACAAAGTGTTGAATGTATGGAAAAACTCTTCTTGTGTACGTTCTTTATTTTCTAAGAACTGAATATCATCGACTAACAAAATATCTAGATCACGATAGCGGCGTTGAAACGCAGATGCTTTATCGTCACGAATTGAGTTAATAAAGTCATTGGTAAACTCTTCGGATGAAACATACTTAACACGCACATTTCCATATAATTCTTGAGCATATGCACCAATTGCGTGCAATAAGTGTGTTTTTCCTAAACCAGATTCGCCGTAAATAAACAAAGGGTTGTATGCCTTAGCTGGGGCTTCAGCAACAGCCACCGCCGCAGCATGTGCAAAACGGTTAGAAGCTCCGATAACAAAAGTTTCAAAAACATATCGTGGGTTTAAAGTTGAGGTATCGACGGTCTTTAAAGCTGGTGCGTCATCGCGACCTGTTCCAGATTTAGGTGTTACAAATTCAACCTCGATATCTGGCGTTGTAGGTGAAACAACTTCAAGGGTTTCATCTACAGTTACCGCAATATTTGTGGTCGAACCAAGTTCACGGGTTAAAACTTCACTAACAACCGTGCGTAGGCGACTTTCTAAAACATCTTTTGCGAAAAGGTTGGGCGCCGCCACTAATAAAGTTGTTTGATCATCATTGTGAAGTAATCCAAGTGGTTTAGTTAATTGCAAAAACGCGCGGTGTTGAGGGGCGTTAATCGCAACCTCTTCAATAACCCGGCCCCAGAGCGTGGTTAGCTCGACTTCCTTAACGTTCACCACGGCCTCGTTTCTCAGGGATTAGCCCCATAATGTTCATCCACAGGGTTATCCACACCCTGTGGTCTAAACCCCAGGTTGAGCCCTGCTAAATCCCACCAAAGGCGCTATACCTGTGGACGGGAGTGAAAAGTAGAGGGGTTTGGCAGAAAAAGCAACTGGTTATCCACAACTAGGACCGGTCCTCACCCCTGCAACAGCCAGTTTGACCCGCTTATCCCCAGACCTCTACCGTTACACCCTTGCTTCCCCCGTATTTCTGGCCCGCAGTAGATTTTCATTATTAGGAGTTTTTCATGACAAAGCGCACCTTCCAACCAAACACACGTCGTCGCGCCAAGAAGCATGGCTTCCGTGCTCGCATGGCTACACGTGCTGGCCGTGCAGTTCTCTCTGCTCGTCGCGGCAAGGGTCGCGCCAAGCTTTCTGCATAAGGGTTTATAACCGATACCCGTGCTTGCAAAAAGCGCACGTCTAACAGAGAGCGCCGATTTCGCGCGTGCAACAAAGAGTGGCTTGAGATTCTCAACACCAAACTTTGTTGGATACCTATACCCAACCCAATTAAATCAACCTGCTCGCGCTGGATTGATTATCAGTAAAAATGTTGGCGGATCTGTAACTCGTCACCGAATCGCACGTCAAGCTCGTCATGCTCTACGGGATAACTATCCGCAACTTCCGGTCGGAGGTTTATTGGTGATCCGCGCACTTAACAGCGCGCACGATGCGGATGTGTCACAAGAGGTAACAAAGATTGTCGGCCAACTTCTAAAAAAGTTTTCCGAGAAGGTTGAACAAAAGTGAGAGTTTTATTGATCACACCAATCAAGGTTTATCAAAAATGGATCTCGCCGATGTTTGGACCGCGTTGTAAGTACTACCCGTCATGTTCTTCATATGCAGTCTCTGCAATCGAAGCATACGGAGTAAAAGGAGTTGCAATGAGTGCTTGGCGTTTATTGCGTTGTAATCCATGGTCACATGGTGGTGTGGACTATGCAGTTTCGAAAGAGAAGGTAGTGATTAATGGATAGCATCCTAAACCCCTTATATATAGCGGTTTCTTGGGTAATTGTAACGATTCACAAAGCGTTAACCCCAATCTTTGGAACCGATAGCGGTGTTTCATGGTCACTTGCAATCATCGGTCTTGTAATCATCATCCGTATTATTTTGATCCCACTTTTTGTAAAGCAAATCAAAAGCCAGCGTGCATTAACCGCCCTTCAACCACACATGAAGGAAATTCAAAAGAAGTACAAAGATGATCGCCAAAAGCAATCAGAAGAGATGATGAAGCTTTACAAGGAACACAAGACAAACCCACTTGCATCATGTTTCCCAATCTTGGCTCAAGCTCCAATTTTCTTTGCATTGTTTACAGTGCTAAACGGAATTGGAAAGGTCCCAATTGATGCAAAGGGAGTTCTTACAAAAGAGGATGGAATTAGCGCAGCTCAAGCCGAATTCTTTGGTGCACCAATTTCGCAAACATTTTTAGGTTCAGATATTGGAACTGTAAAACTTGTAACAGTATTCCTAATTGCATTTATGTCACTAACGACATTTACAACCCAGCGTCAATTAATGACAAAGGGAATGCCAAAGATGGATTCTTCAAACAACATGATGTTGCAACAACAAAAAATTATGTTGTACGCATTCCCAATTATTTTTGCAATTACAGGTGTTAACTTTCCAGTTGGTGTTTTGATTTACTGGTCAACAACAAACTTGTGGACATGGGGTCAGCAGTACTACGTCATTAAGCGAAACCCAACACCAGGATCACCAGCATTTGAAGAGCTTCAACGTAAACGCAATAAGAAAAACGGCGTAGTTGAAACAGAAGAGACCAAGAGTTCTGAAGGTACGACCATGGAAAAAGGTCAGCGCCAACAGCCAAAAAAGAAGAAAAAGAAGAAGTAGTAAACGGACATATCTACCCAAAAAGGTTTAATTCACTACAATCCCGACAAAGGGGGCATCATGGCAAAGGCTAAAACAGAGACAGTAGAAGCAGTTGTTGATTCACCAGAGGAAACCAGTGCAAAGGCTACAAAGGCACCAAAAGGCGTAGCAAAACTGGAAGAAGAGGGCGACATCGCCGCGGACTACCTAGAAGCGCTGCTGGATATTGCCGACCTTGACGGCGATATCGATATCGACGTGGAAAACGACCGCGCATCCCTTGCGATCGTGGGCGGCAAGCTCAACCACCTAGTTGGCCGAGACGGCGAAGTTTTGGATGCAATCCAGGAGTTAACCCGCCTAGCGGTTCAGACCTCAACAGGTGATCGCAGCCGATTAATGCTCGACATTGATAACTTCCGCGCCGGCCGCAAAAAGGAGCTTAAGAAGCTTGCTGAAGAGATGGCTGAAGAGGCAAAAACCACTGGCAATTCAATCAAACTGAAGCCAATGAACGCTTTTGAGCGCAAAATCATCCATGACACAATCCAAGACCTTGGTTTGAGCTCAGAATCTGACGGAGAAGATCCAAACCGTTTCGTCGTTATCTATCCAGCGTAAACGCATGCAGGTTTCACGTGAAACCCTCATCACGAGGCACTTTCCAGATGTTGAGCGGGTTCACGCCTACGCAAAATTCCTAGAAACAGCCGGAATTGAGCGTGGATTAATTGGCCCACGTGAGGCCGACCGCATTTGGGAGCGCCATATCCTCAACTGCCTGCCTGTCACAACCCTGTTTACCGAAGGGGCAACCGTCTTTGATATTGGCTCAGGGGCAGGACTTCCTGGAATTGTGATCGCTTTAGCCCGCCCAGATCTGAAAGTTACCCTGATTGAACCCCTCGAACGCCGTGTGGAGTTTTTGCAGGAGGCAGTTGAAGGCCTTGATATCGAAGTTATCCGCGGCCGATCCCAAGATGTTAAGCAAACCGCCCATTATGTAACCGCTCGGGCGGTAGCTCCCCTAGAGAAGCTAAAGAAGATTAGCTGGCACCTATTGAAAACCAACGGCTCATTGTTGGCCATGAAGGGCGAGAAAGCCCAAGAAGAGATGCTTTCTGTGCCAAAAGCGATACTTCACGAAGTAAATCTTGAGGGAATCGAGCTCGGCCGCATAGTCGAGGTCAAAAAAGGTGCTTAACTACCCACGTGGATGATTCACGTGAAACAAAGAAGGTCATAGGCACCCGTCGCCTAAAAGAGGCGATGCCACACCCAGCCGCCCTTCGTATCCTGACCGTGGCCAACCAAAAAGGCGGGGTCGGCAAAACCACCACAACAGTGAACCTGGCAGCAGCCCTATCTATGGGTGGTTTGAAGGTCGTTGTCATTGATCTTGATCCACAAGGAAACGCATCAACAGCCCTTGGTGTTGAACATCTTGATAATGCAGGAATTTACGAAGTGTTGATGGGTGAATCAACAATGTCGCAAGTAATTCAAAAAGTTGCTGGCTTTCCTTCACTCGAATGTGTTTCATCAAATACATCTTTAGCACAAGCTGAAATTGAATTAGTTCCGATGGTTGCACGCGAAATGCGTTTAAAGGAAGCTATCGAAGAATTAGTAAAAGATCGCGCTGCAATAGGTGAAACAATTGATTACATTTTTATTGATTGCCCACCATCATTAGGACTTTTAACAATCAATGCGTTTACTGCCGCAAAAGAAGTTTTAATTCCAATTCAATGTGAATACTACTCACTTGAAGGTTTATCACAATTGTTAAAAACTTTTGAATTAGTAAAAAAGCGTTTGAATCCAATATTGAAATTATCAACACTTGTATTAACAATGTTTAACAACACAAATCTTGCAAATGATGTTGCTAATGAGATTAGAAAACATTATCCCAATGAATTAATTGATATACCTATCCCCCGCACAGTACGTGTTTCAGAAGCTCCTGGATTTAAACAAACAGTGATGACATACGACCCTGTTTCTCCGGGCGCAGTTGCGTACATGTCTGTTGCGCGCGAACTAGCAGAACGCGGAAAGCCGTTTGATTCAAATGTTGTTTCAATAAATTACAAACGTGAAGGTGAGATCGCTTAATGGCACGTCGTGGCGGCTTAGGTACAAACCTTGATGCTTTGATTCCAACATCATTAACAGTTGGAGACAAAGAAGTTGGTCAACAAAATGAAGTCCCCATCTCATCAATTTCTCCCAACCCACGCCAACCACGCACATATTTTGACCCAGTTGCATTAGAGGAATTAATTGCATCAATCAAAGAGATTGGTATTTTGCAACCACCAGTCGTTCGCCAAACAAAAACTGGTAAATATGAATTAATCATGGGAGAGCGCCGTTTTCGTGCGGCTAAAGCTGCTGGCTTAACAAGTATTCCAGTTATTATTCGCCAAACTGCAGATAACGAATTACTTCGCGAAGCGTTGATCGAAAACATTCACCGCAGTCAACTAAACGCCCTAGAAGAAGCTGCGGCTTATTCGCAACTACTTACAGATTTCAATTGCACACATGATGAGTTAGCTGTAAAGCTGGGACGTTCGCGCCCGTTGATTTCTAACACAATCCGTTTAATGAATTTGCCATCATCGGTGCAACAAAAACTTGCGTCTGGTGTTTTGTCAGCAGGTCACGCACGCGCATTGCTTGGGTTAAGTGATGCGGGTTCGATTGAAAAATTAGCGGCACGAATTATTAGCGAAGGATTATCGGTCCGCGCAACAGAGGAAATCATTTCTTCGGGTGCACCAAAAGGTCAATCAACTAAAAAACCAAAAGGCGTGAAATCTGCTAGCCCTGAATTACAGGAAATCGCAGATCAAATCGGTGATGCTCTCGATACCCGAGTAACCATTCAAGGTAGCGCGAAAAAAGGAACAATCGTTATTGAATTTGCTGGCGCACAAGATTTACAACGAATTACCAGAGCTATTCAAAACTAGCCTTTTAGTTCAAAACCTTTTCGGCTAGCCATCTCTTGTTTGATAACTCCACCCAATGCCTTAACACCTTCACGAATTCGCTCTGGAGTTGGGTAACAATATGACAAACGCAGCGACCAAGATCCAAAACCATCGGCGTAAAACGCGGTTCCAGGTACATAGGCAACCTTTGCAACAATCGCCTTTGGCATTAACGCGGTTGTATCAATTTCTGGCGGCAAAGTAACCCAGACATAAAAACCACCACCAGGCTTTGTCCATTGCGCAGTTGCAGGAAAATGTTCATCAAGTGATTCCAACATCGCATCGCGACGTACCTTGTATAGCTCGCAAAAAGATGCGATTTGATCACGCCACGGTTGATCAGCTAAATAACTAGAGATTGTTAATTGGGTGAAGTTAGATGGGCACAAAATTGATGATTCACTGGCTATAACCAGCTTCTCTTTCAAAGATGGCGGAACTAGCGCCCAACCCACACGCAATCCAGGTGCAATTGTCTTTGAAAATGACCCCAAATAGATCACATTTTCAGAATCTTCAGCGCGCATCGCATTTGGTGATGGCTTATCAAAGCCCAACAAACCATATGGATTGTCTTCAACAACAAAAATTCCAGCTTCGCGACAAATGGACAGAATCTCTGTGCGGCGACCAGCCGGCAATAAAACGCCACTTGGGTTTTGGTAATTAGGGATTGTGTAAAGGAACTTAATTTTTCGCCCAGCTGCACGCACACTCTTAATCGCTTCTGCTAGCGCTGCTGGAACTAAACCATTGTCGTCGGTTTCAACATGCACAACAGCTGCTTCATATTGATGGAAAGTACCGAGTGCTCCAACATAAGAAGGTGCTTCACACAAAACAACATCTTGTGGATCTAAAAAAATACGTGAAATTAAATCAAGTGCTTGTTGTGAACCAGTTGTAATCAATACATCATCTGGGTTTGCGCGAATTCCCTCAAGTGCCATAACTTCGCAAATCTGTTCCCGCAGTTTTGGATGGCCTTGTCCATTTCCATACTGCAATGCTTCTTGTCCGTTATTTCGAACTAAATTATTTACAACATCGGCCATCATTCCCATTGGAAGAGCGGAAAGATTTGGCATTCCACCCGCTAGCGAAACAATCTCTGGTCTAGATGCCACCGCAAACAGTGAGCGAATCTCACTTGGCTTCATGTGCGCGGCTCGAGATGCAAATCTTTGTTCTAGATTTTGCGGAGCACCCGTCGAGAAGCGTTGCGTGATATCGGACATGTAGTAAGTCTGCCATACCCAAGCGTTGGCTTGAGCGTTATTTACCGGCGAATACCAGCTTTACGAAGATCTGAAATTCTCAATGTTCCTGTTTTTGCATCATCTTCTGCAGCCAAATATAGGCGCTGAATTGCAATAACTAAGGCTTCGGCAATCACGTCTCGAAAATCTGGTCGAGTTAGTCGCGACATATCCCCCGGATTGCTGGTGTAACCCAAATCAATTCTTACTGTTGGCGCTGTTGTAAGTCGCAGTAAATCCCAAGTTTTTGCATGAGTTCTGCAATTAGCTAAATCCGTTCGCGCACAAATTTCACGTTGCACCAGTGAAGCAAAACGTTCGCCAACAATTGAATGAACTCCATGAGCATCGCTTCCATAAAAATAAGTAGCTGCGCCATGTGCTTTTTCGTTGGTATAAGAATCAAGACTTAAAGCGATCATCAAATCCGCATTACTCTTGTTACTAAACTTAATTCGATCTTGTTCCGAAGGATTGTTTGAAACACCACGTGTAAGGAAAACCGAAGCACCTAATGCAAGTAGACGTCCTTCGGTACGAACGGCAACATCATAAACAATTTCATTATCTGAATCAGGATTTAAAACAATTACCTTATTTGCTAATGCCGGACCACGACTTTGCTGTGTTGCATTTTGTCGCAAAGTAGATGGAACACCACCAGAAACAATCTTTGTTAAGCGGATCAACGCAATTATTGTTGCTGGTCCACATTTTCCGTCAACGGTTGCACCGACAGATTTTTGAAAATCTTTCACAGCAGCTTCGGTACGCGGACCATAAATTCCATCTACACGACCACAATCAAAACCCATTTCAGTCAATCGGGTTTGTAAGGCGGCAACATCATCTCCACGCATTAAATCCACATTGTGAAGATATAAAGAGCGATCACCAAGTTTCCACTGGGATTCTTCTAACGCGCGCGCAGTGACCGCATCAACAAAACCCGTGACATCAAGGCCACGGGCTTGTTGAAATGAGCGGATCTCCGACTCGGTTAAATCTGGCATGGTTTTATGCGAGGAAGCTTTCTAGATCCTTCAGTAGTGCTGGCTTTGGCTTAGCACCAACAATTTGTGTGACAACTTCGCCGTTTACAAAAACATACATAGAAGGAATCGATGTAATGCCGTACTTGATTGCAATTGCAGACTCTTCATCTGTATTGAGCTTTACGATCTTGATCTTTGAGCCGTATTCATCTGAAATTTCTTCAAGGATTGGGCCAACCGCGCGGCATGGGCCACACCATTCAGCCCAAAAATCAACCAAAACAGGGGTGCTGCTCTTTAGAACCTCTGCATCAAATGTTGCTGTCGTTACTTTGCTAGTTGCCATCGTCGTACTCCTCTTTTTTGTCGGTATTAAATCAGTAAAGGGAAAAACTTAGTGGGCTAAAAACTTTTCTGCATCCAAAGCCGCGGCGCACCCAGAACCAGCTGCGGTAATTGCTTGGCGGTATGTGTGATCAACCAAGTCACCACACGCAAAAACACCCTTTTGGTTTGTGCGGGTGGATCGACCTTCGCAAATCACATAACCTTCATTATCTAAATCTATTTGCCCAGTAATTAACTCACTGCGTGGAATATGTCCGATCGCAACAAACAAACCAGTGAAAGCACGCTCGGATTCAGAACCATCGACAGTGCTACGCAACTTAAGTGCTTCAACCTTGCTTTCACCCAAAACATCAATTACTTCTGTGTTCCACATAAATTCAATCTTTGGATTAGCTTTCGCACGGTCAGCCATAATTTTTGATGCGCGCAATGAATCACGACGGTGAATCAAAACAACTTTTTCAGCAAAACGAGTTAAGAAGGTTGCTTCTTCAACTGCGCTATCTCCGCCACCAACAACTGCAATTGTTTGTCCACGGAAGAAGAAACCATCACATGTTGCACACCAAGAAACTCCATGGCCAGATAAACGCTTTTCATTAGCTAATCCAATTTCACGGTAAGCACTTCCGGTCGCAAGGATTACCGACTTTGCTTTAACGGTATTTCCAGAACCATCTTTTAATACTTTGATATCTCCAGTTAAATCCATTTCAACTATGTCATCGGTAATTAGCTCAGCACCAAAACGCTTAGCTTGCTTGCGCATGCTGTCCATTAAATCTGGACCCATTACGCCATCTGTGAAACCTGGAAAGTTTTCAACCTCAGTTGTATTCATAAGCGCGCCACCGGCAGTAACAGAACCTTCATAAATAATTGGATCTAACTGCGCACGCGCGGCATAGATCGCAGCTGTGTATCCAGCTGGACCTGATCCAACAATTACGACATTTCTTACTTCACTCATGTGTGCTCCTTAGACCCCGAAATCTAATGGTTTTCTTCAGGTTTTGTTGAACGGCGCGAGATTGAACTACCCAAGTGGCGAATCATCGAGATCTCCTCAACCCGCAGCGCTTTAGCAGCAAAGATGTAGCCAAAGAATGCGACAACCATCACAAGTAATAACTGTCCAGCACGGGCTGCAGGTGTTAATTCGACACCAACCCAATTAATGTATTCGATCATTGCAAACAATGGGAGCATCACAAGTAAAGCCGCGGTTAACAAACGTAAGTGTTGCGCAATAAATTCTCTGATTGCTAATTTGCCAGTGTGTTTCTTCAATAACCGAAGCGTCACTAGCAAGCCAACCAAGTAACTGAAAGAGAAAGCTGCACCTAAACCAACGGTAACCCATTGATTTGGTAAGAAATACAAGAAGAAGTAAGAAAGTGCCACCGAAATAATGTTAATAATTAAAATAGAAATAACTTGAGTGCGAGTGTCTTCGAAAGCGTTAAAACCACGGATCAAAATTAAATTGATAGAAAAAGCAACCAAACCAAAACTCAGCGCCGACAACACATGACCGATGTAGCGAGAATCTTCGGTTGGAACGCCAATAATAATCACTTCGGTAATCAAGGAACCAAAGAGTAAGAAAGCAACCGCACTTGGAATTGTGATTACACCAACCAAGCGAATCGCACGAACCAATTGCGCTTTTACTTCTTCGCGCTTTCCATCAAGTGCTAATTTAGAAATGTGCGGCAAAATTGCGGTAATAATTGAAATAGTCACAATCGAATACGGCAACAACATTACGTAGTAGGCAAAGGTGTAAGGCGTATACCCAACACCAGTTGTAACACCCTCTTGTGCACTTCGAACCGCAGCAGACGTTGCAACATTGACTGTCACCAAATAACCAAGCTGTGAAATCAAAACATAAACCAAAGTCCAGCCAGCTAAATTAAAAGACTTACCTAAACCTTCAAGACCAAGCTTTGGCTTGATTGTGATCCCTAAACGTTTAATTACCGGAACAAGCACCAAAGCTTGAACGACAACGCTCAACGTGGTTCCCCACCCTAAAATTTGAACCTGCAAAGGCGTGATGTTTGAGATGTTTACGCCTGGAGAAAGCAGTAAGAAACCACCGAAAAGGGCGATTCCAACTAGGTTATTGGCGATCGGAGCCCACATAAGTGGGCCAAAAGAACCCCGGGCGTTAGCAACCTGGCCTAACATCGTAAACAAACCTAAAAAGAAGATTTGCGGCAAGCAATAACGAGTGAATGCAACTGCAATCTCTTGCTCAGTTTCAAAACCTGGTGTGAAAAATTCTGGCGCATATAAACGAACCAAAGCTGGCGCAAAGATCATTCCCAAAGTAACTAAAACCAGAAGGATTAAAGAGATTGTTGTAATCAAACGTGAAGCAAAACCATCGCCCCCATCATCATGTTCGAATGATCGAACAAGCTGTGGAATAAATATCGCAGTTAATGCACCACCAACAAGTAAGTTGTACAAAATATTGGGCATTGTGTTTGCAACATTGTAAGTATCTGCTAGTAATGCGGTACCAAGAACTGCAACAATTAAAATGCCACGAATAAAACCTGTAATTCGAGAAATGATTGTGCCAAGCGCCATGATTCCGGAGGCGCGAAAGAGTTCATTAGTTTTCATTTATTCCTCCTTCGGACACGGCGAACACTTTGTGCAACAGCTGCCAATAAGAGAAGTATGGCCGCTCCGGTAGTAAACCAGGTCACCCTAGAATCAATTACTGTCGAATTTAGGGTCAAAATTACTGGCGGCACAACTTCGGAATCATCTTCAGGGCCTGTGATCATCGCCGAAACCGTGGTTAGGCCAGGAGCAATGACATCGACCTGCATTTCGAGCTGTCGCTTTGATTGTGCAGGAATCACAACATTGTCAAAACTATCTACAAAGATTCGTGAACTAATTGGGATCATCGAAATATCAACTGTGATATCGACATCAAATTCATTAATCACAGTGACCGGAAGTTTCACCGACGCGGTCGTTATTTGATACTTGCCACTATTAATGCGTAGTTTGTTAACCATTTCTTTAACTGCATTAGTTGCGCTACGTGAAAAATATTCCCGCGAATCTTTATCCAAAGTCGGTGATAACAATTGAGCTAATCGCGCTCGAAGTTGAATTAATTCAGGGGTATCAACAACTCGCGATAAACGGGTTAACGCCTTTCGATTATCGCTGTAGTTCTTGCGTAGCGGGTTGCTTAATCCTGATTTTCCTACACTCCACGCAACTTCGGGTTCACTTCGAACAATGCGACCAAGTGCTATCTGTAAGCGATCTTGTCCGTAAACAAAATAATTCTTTAACTCACTTGGTGCTAAACGTTTAGCTAAAGCAATATCTGGATTTCCGTAGGCAAGTGCCACAACTTCATTTGCTGCAGTTACACGTCTTAATTGGTTCAACCAAGCCGTTGCAATCTCTTTTCCTGCAGGTTCTGCATCAGTTGCCAAGGTGTATTCATTGCTCATCAGAATTACTTCATCAACTAAAGCAGCATCAATTACCCAGGTGCGATTTTTAGCAATTGGTTGATAAACCTTTAAACCTAAATCACCTGATGGAGTCAGTGATTGCACCAGATCATCATTGCGAAATTCGCCTGTAAATGTTTGGCTAACTGGTGCTGTAATTCTAATAACCGTATCTGCTGCTTGTGCTTGCGGCATCAAAATAAACAATAAAGTTGAGACAAAAAGGAAAACTAGTTTTTTCATGGAGTTAACTCGGCGCTTCGTGCGATTAACTTCTTTTCATCAGGATAAGCAAGTCGATCAACAATTTCATCTAACGGGAACCAAGAAACTTCATCAACTTCACTTTCTTGGGCAGCTAAAGCTCCGCCAACTTCAGTAAACATAAAGTGATGAACAGTTTTATGAATTCTCTTGCCACCGGCCATAAACCAGAAATCAATAACACCTAAAGATTTTGTAATACTGGATGTAATTCCGGTTTCTTCAGCGACTTCACGAATTGCAGCTTGTTCTGGGGTTTCACCTTCTTCAATATGCCCCTTTGGCAGCGACCACAAAATGCGTTTTCCGGTTGCATCTTTAGTGTCGTAGCGACCAATCAATAAACCTTTAGTGCCTGTCGTATCAACAACTAAACCGCCAGCACTGACCTCATCAACGCGCTTTGCATACGGGCGCTTTGTTTGAGGACTCTTATTGGGAGCCGTTTGAGTCTGTGGTTGTGGGCCGCGGTTACCGGAACGCTTGCGCTTCCGTTTTTTCTTCGTGCCTTCGCTGCCCGCACCAGGTGCCGGGATCATGAAGTAAGGATAGTGCTTTAACCTTACTTATTGTGAGTAATGCATTAGGCGCAGCAGGAGAGTTAGCGATCCGTTCATTAATTGAACGGGCACCGCTGGCCAGCTCCCTTGCCCAGGCCTTTAAGGCACAAGGCTTTACCTTGGCTTTAGTTGGTGGTCCAGTGCGCGATGCGATCTTAGGTCGATTAGGAAATGATTTAGATTTCACAACTAATGCACACCCATTAGAAACAAAAAAGATTTTGCAATCATGGGCAGACAATGTGTGGGATAACGGAATTGCTTTTGGAACTGTTGCCGGAAAACGTGGTGACACAACTGTTGAAGTAACAACCTATCGAACCGAACAATACGATCCAGAATCTCGTAAACCTGAAGTTGAATATGGTGATTCAATCCATGGTGATCTATCACGACGTGATTTCACAGTTAATTCGATGGCACTTGAATTAACAGGTGACAAACCCGAATTCATTGATCCATTTAATGGTTTACAAGATTTAGCTGCAAAGGTTTTGCGTACTCCAGTTCGTCCAGGAGATTCATTCAATGATGATCCTTTACGAATGATGCGCGCTGCCCGATTTGCCAGCCAATTAGAGTTTGAAATTGCTCCCGAAGTTTTAACTTCTATGAAAGATTTAGCTCACCGGATTTCGATTATTTCAGCAGAGCGCGTACGTGATGAATTTACAAAGATAATGATGTCGGCAAATCCTCGTATTGGAATAACAATTCTTGTCGATACCGGTCTTGCAGATATTGTCTTGCCTGAAATTCCAAAGTTGCGTCTTGAAGTTGATGAACATCATCACCATAAAGATGTCTACGAGCATTCAATTACAGTGCTGGAACAAGCGATTGCACTGGAAGAGCGACTTGGTGGCCCAAACCTTGTGATTCGTATTGCCGCGCTTTTGCACGACATCGGTAAGCCAAAAACGCGGGCCTTTATCGAAGGTGGCGGGGTTTCTTTTCACCATCACGAAGTCGTTGGTGCGCGTCTTGCAAAAAAGCGTTTACAAGCATTGCGCTTTGACAATGAAACAATCGATGCCGTTGAGCTATTAACAATGCTCCACCTTCGTTTCCATGGCTATGGAGAAGGAGAATGGACTGATTCTGCTGTTCGCCGCTACGTGCGCGATGCCGGCGATTTCATTACACATTTACATGTTTTAACACGTGCGGATTGCACAACAAGAAATAAGACTAAGGCTGCTCGTTTGTCTGCCACCTATGATTCATTAGAAGCGCGTATTGCAGTGTTGATGGAACAAGAAGAGTTATCAAAAATTCGTCCAGATTTAGATGGTGAACAAGTAATGCAAATCTTGAAGTTAAAACCTTCGCGTGAAGTTGGACAGGCTATGGACTTCTTAATGGAATTGCGTCTTGAGCAAGGACCTATCGGTGAAGATGCTGCGACAAAAGCCTTACTTAATTGGTGGGCTAGTAGGAAGCTTTAAACTTGCTTGATCGCAGAACCACGATAGCAACCAATAAATAAGCACCCATCACAAACAAAGGAACCTTTGCGGTTACGCCAGAAGTTGGAAGCAATAGCGCAGCAATTAAACCACCACTAACAATTGCGCTATTGACTACAACATCGTAAACAGCAAAAACACGTCCACGGTAGTAATCATCAATCTTTGATTGGACTAGCGCATCATTTGTCACTTTTATATTTTGTCCGCAAAAAGCGGTTAAGAATGCCGTTACCGCTAACGCAACCTGGGTTTGCCAAATAGCTAAAAAGATTGGTGAAAACGCGCTTGCAAACATGGCAAATTTGATCCAACGATGTCGACCAAACCGCGCGA
The DNA here is from genome assembly GCA_044348405.1 of Candidatus Planktophila sp. Classification (GTDB taxonomy): domain Bacteria; phylum Actinomycetota; class Actinomycetes; order Nanopelagicales; family Nanopelagicaceae; genus Planktophila. Next base: position 4,606 of record JBIKSX010000004.1, on the reverse strand, counting down.
CGCCGTAAGGGGCTAAGAAAGCACCTAAGAAGACACCAATTCCGGCAATCGTTAAAGCGATTCCAAAACCTTGCAAACCATCTTCTGGCCGTGATGGATCATTAAATGTATTGCGCTCTAACAACAAGGCAGTCAAAGTTAAGGCAGTTAATCCGCCACGATGTACCGCAGTTGCCGTGATTCCACGTGCGGTATCAATATTTTTGCGAAGGAAATCAATTCCTTCGCGCATATCGGTAAAACCTTGCCTAAAGGAAGCTGCAGCTTTTTCATGTGCCAGCGGTCCAATTTCATACTTATTTAAACGTCCGGCTAGCAGTGCAGCGGTTAGATAACCGCCAGCGGCAATCAGGATGAGCAAAGAATCGGCTTGATCTGCCAAGGCTGCGCCATCAACTAGTGCACGAACCCCAACGCCGATGCCGCCACCGATTACTACCAACACAGAACCACCGGTTACGGCAATTGCATTGGCGGTAATCAATGACTTTGAATCAATCAACAAAGGTAAGCCCGCCGATAAAGCTGCAAGAATTAATCGATTGATTCCAAAAGCAATAAGTACAACTGCAGTAAGTGCAACACCTGTTGCCCCACTAAAAACGAATACTGCAACTACCAATAAATTGGCACTACGGGCAAGGTTTGCAAAAAATAAAGCGCGTTGCCGCGAAACACGATCTAAAATTGTTCCAACAAAAGGTCCGACTATCGAATACGGCAAAAGTACAACTGCAAAAGCAATTGCTGCACTTAAGGCATTTGCCTGACGTTCTGGCGAAAACAAAACAAAGGATGCAAGTGCGCTCTGAAAGACACCGTCGGTCATCTGCCCTGTCCATCGAACAGCCAAAAGCCTAGAAAGCCGCGGATGTCGAAGTAACCCAGCGAAACTCATAAGAAAGAGCGTATCCCTGAATTTAGGATTATTCTTCACCCTAATGAAATCGCAACGATCATTCATCGATTATTCACTCGACAAGCGAGCTACCTTGATAGCCCTGTTTCGTGGAACCGTTGATGCCTGCGATGCTGATCCATATCTAATGCGCGCAGCCAAGTGGCATGGCGACACCGTTAATCGCAACTGCCCCGTCTGTAAAAAAGAAGAGCTAGTTGAACTTCGCTACACCTTTGGTGAACAACTTGGCCAATACTCAGGGCGTATTAAGACTCCCCGCGAATTAGTTGAGATGGAACGCGAATTCGGTGAGTTCACTGTCTACATCGTCGAGGTCTGCAAGAACTGTTCATGGAATCACCTATGTGCCTCATACATCTTGGGCGATGGAGTTGAACGAAAAGCCCCGCGTAAAGTGCGCACCTTGGAGGATGAGGATTACGCCAAGGGATAGCATTACCAAATGGCCCGCAAATTACTGATTAGAGCTTCCGTATTCCTTGGCGGCTTTGCATTTGTGGCCGGCTCAGTTTTGTTTGCACTTGCCTATTTCACCGTTGATATCCCAGATCCCAACGCCTACGTAAATAGCCAATCAACAATCATTCAGTACTCAAACGGTGAAGAAATTGGCCGCGTTGGAACACAGAACCGACAAATTGTTCCATTAGCAAAAATTCCACTTAATGTGCGTTATGCAGTGCTAGCTGCTGAAGATCGTAATTTTTATTCAAACAAAGCTTTTTCAATAACCGGAATTGCCCGCGCGGTGATTAACAACTTGCGTGGTGGTTCTTTGCAGGGTGGTTCGACAATCACGCAGCAGTATGCCAAGACCGCCTTCCTTACTCCTAGCCGAACGATTCAGCGCAAGGTCCGAGAATTAGTAATTGCAATTAAATTGGAAAACCAACTGTCAAAAGATCAAATCTTTGAAAGTTACTTGAACACCATTTACTTTGGTCGCGGCTCTTACGGTGTTATGACCGCATCTCAGCAGTATTTCAATCGCAATGTTGATCAGCTAACTAATTCGCAAGCCGTTGTTATCGCATCAATTTTGCGCTCGCCTGGTTTGTATGACCCAGTGTTTAGAGAAGGCAACGCCGAACGTCTTGCTAATCGATTTGAATACACGGTCAACAATATGATCGAAGCCGGCTGGCTAGATAAAAAAGACGCCGAGAAGATGAAACTTCCTGCAGTTGCACCACGTTCGACTTCGGGTCAACTCAGTGGTCCAAAGGGTCACGTCATTGAAGCGGTTCAAAAAGAGTTAGCAAAACTTGGGTTTAGCCAAGAACAACTTTTAGTTGGTGGACTTGTAATCAAAACAACCTTGGATCAAAAGGCTCAACAATCTGCCGTTGATGCAGTTAACAAGTTTTATCCAGCAAATGCACCGAAGGATCTTCGTATCGGCCTGGTCGGAATTCGCCCTGGAACCGGTGAAATACTTGCACTTTACGGTGGTCGTGACTACTTAGAGCGCCAATTAAATGATGCAACCCAATCAATTACACAAGCTGGTTCAACATTTAAAGCATTTGCTTTAGTGGCAGGCCTTGAACAAGGAATTCCACTTACTTCTATGTGGAACGGTGATTCACCGCAAACATTTGATGATTTAGGTAAGCCCTACATAGTTTCTAATTATGGAAACAATGGTTTTGGTCAAGTTAGCTTAATGGAAGCGACTAAGCGTTCTATTAACACCATCTTTGTTCCACTAGGAATCAAAGTAGGTCCAGACAAAGTTGTAGATGTTGCACGTCGTGCAGGTATTCCTGAAAGTGTTGCGATGATGCCAACTCCTTCAGTTGTTCTTGGAACATCCAGCCCACATGTGATCGATGTTGCTAATGCATATGCAACTTTTGCTGCACAAGGCATTAAGTCAAAACCTTTCCTTGTAACGCAAGTTTTAGGATCAAATAAAGGCGTTCTCTATGAAGCGACACCTCAGACGCAAGAAGTATTTAGCAAAGAGGTAATGGCTGATCTGACATATGCGTTAAAGGGAACAATCACTGGTGGAACCGGTGCGGCAGCTCTTGCATTAGGTCGACCAGTAGCAGGTAAGACCGGTACATCGCAATCAAATGCATCGGCTTGGTTTAGCGCTTACACACCTCAGATTGCGGCATCGGTTTCTTTCTTCCGCGATAACGCAACGCAATCGCTTAACGGAATTGGTGGAATGACTTCACTTACAGGTGGAACCTTCCCGGCACGTATCTGGACACAATTTATGCGTGGTGCGCTCAAGGGCGAACCGATTATGGATTTCCCAGCACCATCTAATATCGGTGGATTAGAACCTGTTGTAATGACATCGGGTGGAGTACAGAAGCCTAAAGACTAATGAAGGTCAAAGCCCTCGTTGCCTTAGCAATACTGGCAGCACTGCTTTCTGTAGCGAAATTTAGCCATTGCGCAAACACTGGCTGGGCAACGCCAGATCAGTATGTCCACGCTTGTTATAGCGATCTTCCCGCATTGTTTGAAGCGCGCGGGTTAAGTACAAACCAATGGCCCTTTGCAAGTGATGACAACAGTGTCGAATACCCAGTGATTACCGCAATGGTTATGTACATAACTTCTTTTGCTGCTAATTCGCCAGTTTCATACTTCAATATCAATATTTTCTTTTTGATTCTTTTGTTTATTGCAATAGTGATACTTGTTAGAAAGATACGACCAGAGTTTGTCTACCTTGTACCCATAGCACCAGCAATGATTGCATCACTGTTTATCAATTGGGATTTGTGGGCAATTGCGACAATGATGCTTGCCATCTATTGGTTTGATCGCAAACAATTTACCTACAGCGCTTTACTAATGGGCGTTTCAATTTCTACCAAGTTTCTACCAGTCTTCTTACTGATTCCAATCGTGTTTATCTTTTGGCGTGAGAACAAAGTCAAAGAAGCAATCAAATACATAGCTATTTCTTTTGGAATATGGCTAGCGATTAATCTTCCATTTGCAGTAACCACCCCAACAGGTTGGTGGCGCTTTTACAAACTAAACTTGGAACGTGGACCGGACTGGGGATCTTTCTGGTTGGCACTACAACAACTAGGAATTAATCTAAACAATCTGAACTACCTTTCAATCTTATTATTGCTGATCGCGCTAACAACAATTGCGATCTTGTTGTTTGAAATAAAATACACACCTTCACTTGCATCAGTTTCCTTCTTTGTTCTGGCATCTGTCATGCTGGCAAGCAAGGTGTATTCACCGCAGTATGTTCTGTGGCTAACACCGCTGGCAGTTATTGCGCTAACTAACAAAAAAGATTTGCACGCATTTTGGGTGTGGCAAGCAACTGAATTGATTTATCACATCGCAATTTGGCAACACCTGGCACAAGTAACCGATGCCAAGTTTGGACTTGGCCCAATTCCATTTGCCATCCTGACCCTGGTCCGAATCGGGGGCACCATCTACCTGATGGCCGTCCTGGCCCGCCGGGCCCTTCAGGCTCGAAATACGCACAGCAAGCTGCTCGATTTACTATTTGAGGGCTCCAAGGCCTACCCTTAGGCCTCTTATTCCCTTAGGTTTTCCTAAGGTAGTAAGGAATTTAACCCTCCTGTCACGGAAATACCGTGGCCGTCTTAGTCCAGAGGAGGTCGGGTTAACACATGCGTCATTATGAACTTATGGTCATTCTTGATCCAGAACTAGAAGAACGCA
>JBIKSX010000048.1:0-4797 GCA_044348405.1 Candidatus Planktophila sp. | reverse complement strand
TGGCGGCATTTCCTTCGCTGCTGTTTGGTTTCTGGGGCTTCATAGTTTTGATGGGCAGTGCGGAATACTGGGCAAAACTTCTCAATAAGTATTTAAGTTTCATACCTTTGTTCGATGTACCTGCGCCGATCTTTGCGCGTTCGCCATTTATTGCCGGCGTTGTTCTTGCAATCATGATTATTCCAATCGTTACTGCGATTTCGCGAGAGATTTTTGATCAAACTCCACTTGATCGAATTCAAGCTGCTTATGCATTAGGCGCATCAAAATTGGCAATGATTCGCGCAGTAGTGATTCCTTATGGACGCGGCGGAGTTGTTGGTGGAGCAATGTTGGGATTAGGTAGAGCGATGGGAGAAACCGTTGCTGTGTACACAGTGCTCAATGTTGTCTATCAGATCAACTGGCAAGTTTTATTTGGCGCAGGTGGAAACGTTGCTTCACTGATTCTCCTGAAGTTCGGCGAAGCTGGTCCACAAGAGGTTGATGCCTTGATGGCTGCTGGTCTAGTCCTGTTCTTGTTAACGCTTGTGGTCAATGCAATTTCCGATATCTTGATCAATACATTTGGGAAAAAGGGACGATGACACAGACAACTATTCCGACCCCTCAAACTCCTTGGGCGACCACAATCCAACAACGGTTAAACACAGCTGGATTGATTTTGTTAGGTGTTGCACTTGCCGGAGTCGCTGTAAAGACCACCGGGCTCAGCGGAAAACTAGGGTTTGCTGTTTCATTTTTTGTCATCGCTTCCACGCTCATTTTCCTTCAGCAGCTACGTTTGCGAGATTTAGCAGCAGCTAAGGATTCATTGCTCAGCAGCTTTGCTTCTCTAGCAATTGTGCTGACGCTGATCCCAATTGTCAGCATTGTCTCAACCGTTGTTGTACGGGGCTACAAAGGCATCCACTTCGGAATGTTTACTGAGGACATGACAATGGCATCTGTAAATGACCCGGTTACAGCGGGCGGCTTGCTGCATGCCTTGGTCGGCACGATCATTATGGTTGGTGTTGCGCTGTTGATTAGTTTTCCAATCGGTTTGTTAACCGCACTTTATTTAACAGAAATCCGCGGCAAGTTGGCCCGCCCAATCAAGTTCCTTGTTCAAGCAATGAGCGGTGTGCCCTCAATTGTTGCAGGTCTCTTTATTCTCTCAATTCTGGTTATCCCAGTGACACAAGAATTAACCGGCCTCATGGGTTCAATGGCCTTAAGTATTTTGATGATTCCAACAATTGCACGCACAGCTGAAGAAATGCTTTTGCTAATTCCAAATGAACTTCGCGAAGCTGGTGTTGCACTTGGTGCAACTCAGTGGCGCACAGTCTCTGGCGTAGTTGTTCCTGCAGCCCGTAGCGGATTGGTAACAGCAGTAATTTTGGGTGTAGCCCGAATTATTGGTGAAACCGCTCCAATCTTGCTTGTTTCAGGTGGAGCTGACGCTCTTAACTTCAATCCTGCATCGGGTCCAATGGGATCTCTGCCTTTCTATATCTGGAAGGCGTTTTTAACCGGCGGAACTGAAGAGGCCTATGCAAGAGCATGGGGTGGCATGTTGATCTTGCTAATTTTAATTGTTCTGTTATTTAGCCTTGCACGTTACTTTAGCGGAAGAAAGGTTGGCTGAAATGTCATCTACCGAGAATTCAAATAACGACAACAACATGGAGAAAAAAATGCAAGCAACAACGCCATCATCACTAGCGTCTGTCGCAGGTAACCGCGAACAGCGTGTGCCAGGGACTAACTTGCTAGGGACTGGATTAGAAACACGTGGCGTCCATGCGTGGTTCGGAAAGAAGCATGTTCTCTCTGATGTGTCACTTGATTTTGCTGCCGGAACAGTAACTGCGCTGATTGGCCCATCAGGCTGCGGTAAGTCAACCTTTATTCGCACTCTAAATCGCATGCATGAATTTATTCCAACCGCAGCTTTAGCAGGCGAAGTTCTCTTGGATGGCCAGGACATTTATGCCACTGGAACAGATGTTACAAAGATTCGTTTGCGTGTTGGAATGGTGTTTCAGAAGCCAAACCCATTTCCATCTATGACTATTGGTGAGAATGTTTTGTCAGGACTAAAGCTTGCTCAGTTAAAGAGAAGCAATACTGATGAATTGTTGGAATCTTGCCTTGTTCGCGCAGGATTATGGAGTGAAGTTAAAGATCGCTTAGGCGAGCACGGTGGAGCGCTTTCAGGTGGCCAGCAGCAACGTTTATGTATTGCTCGTTCATTGGCGGTCGAGCCTCAGGTACTTCTCATGGATGAGCCTTGTTCAGCGCTAGATCCTGGTTCTACCTTCCGAATCGAAGAAACTATTTCTGAATTAGCAAAAACGATGACCATCGTCATCGTTACCCACAATATGCAGCAGGCCGCACGTGTATCGGACTACACCGCCTTCTTCTTATCTGATGGTGGACCTGGCGTAATGGTTGAAGCTGCGCCAACAAGCAAAATCTTCTCTTCCCCTCAGGATAAGCGCACAGAAGATTACGTAACAGGACGTTTCGGCTAACACCTGTTGTTCACTTAAGGTAAGGGATTTGTTAACTTGTTCCTTGCTTTCGCTTAACTCTCGCTGACTACTTTCGTAGATGTAAAGGTTTTACCCTCCTACGAAAGGTTGTTCATGAAGTTTTCTAACAAGGTTAAGGCGATAGTCCTTGCCGCAGTAGTTGCTGTTTCTGGCGCAACACCAGCTCACGCCGTTGATCTTGCGGGATCAGGCGCATCATTTGTTGTTCCTCTAGTTGAAGCTTGCAAGGCAGGCTTTGCTAAGAAGACTGGACACTCATTTGTTTACACATCAACTGGTTCAGGTACAGGTAAGAACAACTCTGACAACGAAATCGGCGATTTCTGGTTTTCAGATTCAGCACACACCGGTGCAAAGAAGCGTTCAACAATTTTCCATGCACCAATCGTTGCTGCTCCAATCGCAGTACTTGTAAACCTTCCAGCAAAGAAAGACATCTATCTTTCTGCTGACACAGTTGCAAAGATCTTCGCTGGTCAAATCACTCAGTGGAATGACCCACAGATTGTTGCGGACAACAACCGCACAGTGAAGTCAGTTATTTACCGCAAGGATGCAAACGGAAATGCTCGTAAGGATTCAAAGGGCAATCCAATCGTCCTTCGCAATGCATCAAAGTCAATCATTTACACACTTCCAAACAAGCCAATCAAGGTTGTGTTCCGTTCAGATACATCAGGAACAACTAACAACTTCACTCGCTGGATGAGCGGCAATGCTGCAACAGTTTGGAACAAGCCAGCTAACGATGCATTTACAACAGCTTTTCCAGGAAACATCAACGATACAAAGAACATTGGTCGCATCGTTGGTGCAAATGGTTCACAAGGTGTAGCAACTCTTGCTTCAAAGACTCCTTACTCAATTACATACGCAGAGAAGCAATGGGGAACTTCATTTGGTCTCCGTGCTGCACACATTGGTAACGCATCAGGAAGTTTCACACTTCCAGATTCAGCTGCTGTATCAGCGTTCTTGGGTGAGGCTAAGCAAGCTGCTGACGGAATCGTTACCTACGACTACGGCACAAAGGTTCCAGGTGCATACACACTTGGCATCGTTAGCTACATGTTGTTAGAGACCTCATACAAGAACAAGGAAAAGGGCAAGGCTGTAGTTGAGCTTGCTGAGTACTTGCTCTCACCAGAGTGTTCACTAGGTGCAGCCTCAACTGGCTTCGTCGTGGTTGAAGGAACATTCCTAGAAAAAGCGAAGCAGTTAATCGCTCGCGCAAACAAGTAATCTAAAACTCAATAAATAAATAAAAGAACCCAGGGCCACGAGGGTAGTCCTGGGTTCTTTTATGTTTAAAAACAGCAGATTACTTATCACTAAAGAGCCACTGCGCGCCTGGCAGGAATCGAACCTGCGACAACCCGCTTAGAAGGCGGGTGCTCTATCCGACTGAGCTACAGGCGCTTGTAGGAGGGTCGTAATGCATAGTCTACCCGCCACTACCACTAAGGTTTCATTCCATGGCTGAGTTCATTTACACGATGAAGAAGGCGCGTAAAGCGCACGGTGACAAGGTCATCCTTGATGACGTCACGATTATGTTTTATCCAGGCGCAAAGATCGGCGTTGTTGGACCCAACGGTGCGGGTAAGTCCACCGTCTTACAAATCATGGCCGGATTACAGCAACCATCAAATGGTGAGGCTTATCTGACTCCTGGTTACACAGTTGGAATTTTGTTGCAAGAGCCAGTTCTTGATGAGACAAAAAATGTAATTGATAACGTTAAAGAGGGTGTGGCTGAAACTGTTGCGATGCTTGCGCGCTTTGATGAAATCAGCGCCGAGATGGCAAACCCTGATGCAGATTACGACAAGTTGTTGGCTGAAATGGGGGAGCTGCAAGAGCAGCTTGATCACCGCAATGCATGGGAATTGGATTCGCAATTAGAACAAGCAATGGATGCACTTCGTTGCCCACCGGCTGATGCAGATGTTTCAGTGTTATCTGGTGGAGAAAAGCGTCGCGTTGCTTTGTGTAAGTTGCTTTTGCAAGCACCTGACTTGTTGCTTCTTGATGAGCCTACAAACCACTTGGATGCAGAATCTGTTTTGTGGCTTGAACAGCACCTCAACAAGTATGTAGGCGCAGTTGTAGCGATTACGCACGATAGATATTTCTTGGACAATGTTGCACAGTGGATTCTTGAACTCGACCGCGGGCGTGCTTATCCGTATGAAGGAAATTATTCGACTTACCTTGAAACTAAAGCAGCACGCCTAAAGGTTGAAGGTCA
>JBIKSX010000047.1:0-4836 GCA_044348405.1 Candidatus Planktophila sp. | reverse complement strand
ACTGTTCGAATGAGTATTTTTGGAACTGAAGGTTCATTTGAACAACAAGTAGGTTATGCATCCTGGGCCACAAAGAATAGTTTCGATATTGTTACAGATGAAATTGGAACTTTTTCTGACGTTGAAAATCCATATTCATTACGTCCCGATTATGTTCCACCAAATTTGTGGGATGGCGGTTTTGCGCGAGTGCATGATCGTTCACAATTGCCAAAGGAGTTCTTAGGACTTTCAAATGGACACGGTGGTTCACATCAATTTATGGTCGATGACTTTGTTATGGATGCAGTTGGAGAGCGAAAAGCACCTATGAATGTCATTGATGCAGCAAGGTTCACGATTCCAGGGGTAATTGCCCACCAATCAGCCCAAATTGCCGGTCAAAAGCTCCAAATCCCGCAGTATTGAGCGCATTTGTAACCCTTTTGTTACCAAGTATTCCTGTCTTTTGAGCTAGCCCAGGCGTAGATTTCCAGCTGTCCAAGGGATTTGACCCCTCAAAGCCCAATGACCTTCGAAGGCTCTATTAATAGAAAAGGACGATGATGTCAGATCAAAATAATGGCATTTCCCGCCGCTCGGTACTTAAGGGTGCTGCAGTTGGTGGTTTAGGAATCGCAGCAGGTGGTTCTCTACTTGCAGGTTGCGGAAGCAATGATGTCGGCCCAATGAAGTGGGGCGGCCGTGGACTTGAAGAATCTTCAGTTCAGTGGCACGAAGCAGTTAAGGCTGCTTACGAGACAGCAACTGGTAACACAGTAACTCTGAACATGAACGATGCAAATGCGTTCCAGAACAACCTTTCACAATACCTACAGGGAACACCTGATGATGGTTTTGACTGGATGGCTGGATACCGCATGCAGTTCTACGCAGATCAAGGTCTGCTAGAAGATGTGTCAAGTGTTTGGGATGAAATCGGCGATCAGTTCGCTGAGTCATACAAGATTGCATCAACAGGTTCAGATGGAAAGCAATACTTCCTTCCAACATCTTGGTACCCATGGGGACTTCACTACCGTAAGTCAACAATGACAGAGCTTGGTCTAGATCCTGAGAACATCGCAAACTGGGATGATTTCATGAAGATGCTAGAAGCAACAAAGAAGAAGGGCCTCATCGGCTACGCACTTGGTGACAAGGGTGGCTGGGAAGCAATGGGAACTTTCGACATTCTTAACGCTCGTATCAACGGATACCAATTCCACGTTGATCTACTTGCAGGTAAGGAAAAGTGGACAGATGCGAAGGTTGCAGAAGTCTTCAAGTACTTCGAAATGATGATTCCTTACATGAACAAGAACGTTCTAGATATTTCATGGGAAGGCATGCGCGATCTTCTACTACAGAAGAAGTGCGGTGCAATGATGATGGGTTCATGGTTCTCAGGTGACTTCAAGACTCTGTCACAAGCTGACTATGACGATCTATGGATCGTTCCATTCCCAGAAATCAACCCAGAGCACGGCCGCGACACTATTGATGCACCTATTGATGGTCTTTGCGTTGCAGCAAATGGTGAGAACACAGAAGGCGGAAAGGATCTAGTTAAGTGGTTGGCTTCTAAGGAAGGCATGCAAGCACGTCTAGATTCAGGTAACACATTCACTTCTGCAAACAACGGACAAGATACTTCAAGCTACGACCCATTCCAGAAGCAACAGCTTGCTGTTATGGCAGAAGCTAAGTACATCACTCAGTTCCTAGATCGTGACACACGTCAAGATTTCGCGAACCCAGTTGTTGCACCAGCAATTCAAAACTTCCTACGTGCTCCAAAGGATATTAACAAGATCCTTGAATCAGTACAGGCACAATGGGATGCACTACCTGCTCTTTAATTTATAGAAGTACTATGAATTTTAGGATAGGATAATTGTTATGACCTCGACGGCGACGAACTCACCAGTTCGTCGCCGTCGAGCATTTTCTCGAAAAGATCGATTAACGCTCACAGCTTTTGTGGGAATCCCAACCGCATTCCATATTCTTTTAGTTTGGGTGCCAGCAATTGGAACAATTGGACTTTCATTTACATTTTGGTCCGGTATCCATATCTCAGATATCAAATGGGCTGGTTTTGAAAATTACAACAATATTTTTACTGGCACTCCTGTGTTTTGGGATGCAATTCAAAACAACGTTATTTGGTTGCTTTGGTTTGGATTGATTGCCACACCACTAGGAATTCTCTTGGCGTATCAAATTGACCGACAAATTCGCGGTCATCGCTTTTATGAATCAGCATTTTTTGTCCCTGTAGTTCTCTCACTTGCAGTTACCGGAATCATCTGGAACTTTATGCTGCAACCGGGTGGTTTCGTTCAGGGAATAATGGGTCGTGATATTTCCAACCCAATTTCAATTTATGGAAACTACGACATCAATACCTACGTGATTCTGGGTATCGCTTCGTGGCGGCATATTGGTTACATCATGCTGCTTTATTTATCAGGACTAAAGTCAGTAGATCCATCGCTTAAAGAGGCGGCAGCTATTGATGGCGCAACTGAATGGCAGACTTTCCGCAAGGTAATTCTTCCGACCATGAAGCCTGTCAACATCATCATTATTGTGATTACGGTTATTGATTCCTTGCGAGCCTTTGACATTGTGTACATGATTTATGGGTCAAGTACGGGTTGGCCAATTTTGGGTATTTTAGTTTTCCAGAATATCTCTGGCGGTGGAATGTCCATGAAGGGCGCTGCTTACGCAGTGATTTTGTTCGCCCTATGTATCGGTCCGATGATCACCTACCTGAAGCAAAGCTTCTCTGAGGATGTTAAATAATGACATCGTTAGCGGCTGAGCCAAAGTATAAGAACACTCAAAAAACTAAAGATCGAGTCATTTCGATTTTCATCGGATTTTTTGCTTTAGCCTGGTTGTTTCCAATTGCTTGGACTATTTGGAGTTCACTTCGACCATATAACGATGTGATTGCCAACGGAGTTTTTTCGGTACCAAATACACTGAACTTTGACAACTATTACAACGCAATCCGCTTGATGAAGCTTCCAATGTACTTGACCAACTCTATGTTGATCACGGTTCCGGCAGTTGTACTGACTCTTGGGTTTGGCTCTCTCATTGCATTCGTTGTTTCTCGCTACTCATTTAAATTTAATGTTGCCTTACTTCTATTTTTTACTGCAGGAAATTTGCTTCCTCAGCAGCTCGTTTTCATTCCACTTTTTAAGATGTACTTATGGATTGGTGACTTGCTTGGAAACCGTGCACTTTTATACGACAGCATTTTAGGTGTAGTTCTAATCCACGTTGCTTTCCAATTAGGTTTTGCTACCTTCGTTCTTTCTTCTTATTTGAAGACAATTCCTAAGGAAATTAGCGAATCAGCGATGGTGGATGGCGCATCAGTCTGGGTTCATTACACACAAATCATCTTGCCATTGCTTCGCCCACCATTGGCTTCCTTGGCTGTCCTTATGTCCACGTGGATTTATAACGACTTCTTCTGGGCACTTGTTCTAATGAAGTCAGATTCCAAGCGTCCAATTACTTCAGCACTAGCCCGCCTTCAAGGCGAGTTTGTTACCGACTTTAATCTCTTGGCTGCAGGCGCAATCGTTGCTGCATTGCCAACCCTTATTGTGTTCATTGTTTTGCGTAAGCAGTTTGTTTCAGGTCTAACACTCGGCTCAACCAAGGGCTAATTTAAGAAAGCTGGGGGCAATGAAAGCAATTCAGATCACCGAATTCGGTGGTCCAGATGTCATGCATCTTGTAGAACTAGCTGATCCACATGCAGCTGAGGGCTTAGAACTCCTAAATGTTTCTGCAATTGGAATCAACTATGCAGACACTCACCAAACCGAAAACTCATACCTTTCAGCCCAGAAACTTCCTTTGGTACCCGGTATCGAAGTTGTAGGAACCACATCGAAAGGTGTTCGCGTTCTGGCACCAGTTGATGGCGGGGGATATGCACAAAAAGCGCTGACTCATCCGGCAACAATGATTCCAATTCCTGATGGCGTTACCGATGAACAAGCTCTGTGTATGTTGGTTCAAGGATCAACTGCTTGGCACATCTTAAAAACTGTTGGTCATTTACAACCAGGTGAAACTGTTGTCGTGCATGCAGCTGCTGGTGGCGTAGGAACCATTGCAATTCAGTTGGCAAAAATGTGGGGCGCTAAAGTAATTGCGGTTGCATCTTCTGAAGCAAAGCGCGCACTTGCAACTTCTCTTGGAGCAGACATCGTTGTAGAAGCAACTCATGAAAACTTAGGTGATGCAATCAAAGCGGCCAATGGTGGTAAGCGAGTCAATCTAATTCTTGAAATGGTTGGCGGAAAAACTTTTGATGACAGTCTAGAAATTCTTGCGCCTTTTGGTCGCTTGGTTACTTACGGAATGGCTTCACGAGTTGCACCAACGATGATTCAACCGGCAACGCTTATGGGTGGAAGCAAGACAATCACTGGATTTTGGTTGTCACATTGCTTCGGCAAGAAAGAGTTAATGAACGATGTAATCGAAAAACTCTTCGCACTTGTTGTTGAAGGAAAGCTAAAGCCAGTTATTGGTGCAACGTATCCGCTGAGCGAAGCCACGAAAGCCCACAAGGCGATGCTGAGCCGTGAAACAACCGGCAAGATCACGCTAAATCCAGCCTTATAAATAGGTAATTTTTCCAAAGTGGAAGTTAGAAGGTAGGCTCAGCACTCGACTAAACACCGAGTGATCGGTGCCCCCCTAGCTCAGTCGGTAGAGTGTTTCCATGGTAAGGAAAAGGTCACCGGTTCGATTCCGGTGGGGGGCTCGAAAGAGGTTCTTCACCAAGAAGTTCCGATCTTTTTAAACGCACAA
>JBIKSX010000076.1:0-2977 GCA_044348405.1 Candidatus Planktophila sp. | reverse complement strand
ATAACAACTGCGGTTGCAACATGTGGAACTGCCTTCGGTGCAGACCACATCAGAATTTTGCGTAGATTGTTAATGGATGATGATGCTTTTCGCGGCGAGGTAATTTTCACTTTCGATGGTGATGCAGCTGGTCAAAAAGCCGCACTACGTGCCTTTAGCGAAGATCAAAAATTTGTAACTCAAACTTTTGTGGCGGTCGAACCTGATGGCTTAGATCCTTGTGAGCTGCGACAGGAAAAAGGTGATCTAGCGCTACGTGATTTGATTGCGCGCCGCGTTCCACTTTTCGAGTTTGCAATCCGTGCAGAGCTTGCACATCACAATTTAGATACCGCAGAAGGACGAGTCAATGCTTTAAATGCAGCTGCTCCTTTAGTCGCACAAATTCGTGATAAGTCTTTGCGACCCGAATACACACGCTTGCTAGCAGGTTGGCTAGGTGTTGAAGTTGAATTAGTTACACGCGCCGTTGCACAAGGTGCAAAATCTGTTCCGCAGCAATCTGCCAGACCAGCAGATGAAGAAGTTGCGCAATCTAACTTTAGGCCAGATCCCAATGAGGCACGTTTGATTCTAGAACGTGAAGTTCTTAAATCTCGCCTGCAAGAAGCACAGCTATTTGCTGGTGACTTATGGAGTTCAATTGAACCAGGTGCATTTACGCATCCTGCCTATAGTGCGATGCGGACTGCAATTGATTCAGTTGAAAAACTTTCCCCAGATTTGATTGCTGATGAAAACCTTAGAGCTCTGTTTATGGAACTTTCAGTTGAGCCAATTCGCGCAGATGGAAAACCAACCCAGATTTATGTCGCAAGTATTGTTGCCCGACTTCGAGAAGTTGCAATCTCGCGCTCAATTGCAGATCTAAAATCCTCCTTACAGCGCCTTAATCCCGTCGAAAATGAGATCGAATACAACGCAGCATTTGCTCAGTTAGTAGCCCTGGAATCAGCCCGCCGTTCTCTGCACGAACTTGCGCTGGGCACTCTGTAATCGGGCCAGCCCTTAATTTTTGCCCTTATCCAGGTGTGCGCTAGAGTTTGCGCTTGCACCGCTAATCCCTGATAGCTCAACGGCAGAGCAGTCGACTGTTAATCGACAGGTTCTTGGTTCGAATCCAAGTCAGGGAGCGTGAAGTTCACACGCCGCTCCGCATTGCGCATGGCTCTTGCTAGCGCTGCGGCAACTCTTTTCGGAGCTCGGGCCGAAGCCAACAGCAAGCAAATTGTTCGCTTAAGCAGAATTAAAGTCGGCGGAACCTTTCCTTTTCAGTTAGCTAATGGAGCGCCGGCACTTCTGTTTCGGACAAAGACCGGCGTTTTTGCCTATCAAACTATTTGTACTCACCAAGGTGGAGTTACCAAATACTTCAGTGCCAAAAAAGTACTGGTGTGCCCTGTGCACAATGCCAGCTTTGATCCATTTAAAAAGGGCGCAGTTGTCTCTGGCCCCGCGACTACTCCACTGCCAACAGTAAAAGTTAGAGTCCAAAGCGGTTGGGTTGTCTTGGTTTAAGTTGCACCAAATAGTAAGTCGTTTTTAAACTTTCTCTCAGTTTTTCATGAAAACTTTACCGGGTTTAAGGGAGGACGAAATGAAAAAGTCATCAATCAAAGTTATTGCAGCTTTCATCACCGGAGCATCCATTGCTGGTGGAATTGCAACTGCATCCACATCTGAGCCGCTCGGAATAAAAGTGTGCGTGGATAAACGCAATCAGGCAATTTACTTAGCTGGCACAAATGGCTGCTCATCAACTCGCACAGCGATGACACTTGGTGTTCCAACTTCGGATGTGAAAAGCATTGCATCATTGGTGACACCATCTGTGGTCTCTATAAAAGTTGTCTCTGGAACAAACGGAGGAAGCGGTAGTGGCTGGGTTTATAAATCTGATCGTTCTTCGTCATTTATTGTTACAAATAATCACGTAATTGCTTCAGCTGCAACATCGGGTGTCATCACCGTCGAACTACTTAATGGAGACACAATTTCTGCTCAGATTGTTGGTCGGGATATTGCTTATGACTTAGCTGTACTTAGAGTTAATCGAGGAAATCTTCCAATAGTTACGGTGGGCGATTCTTCACGAATAAGTGTTGGCGAATCAGTTGTCGCAATCGGTTCACCTTTGGGTCTGGCCAGCACAGTAACAAGTGGAATTGTTTCAGCGTTGAATCGCCCAGTAACGGCAGGTTCTTTCGGATCTGAATCCTTTGTTAATGCAATTCAAACCGATGCAGCAATTAACCCGGGTAATTCAGGTGGGGCGTTGCTTGATTCACAAGGAAGAATCATCGGAGTTAACTCAGCGATTGCGACATTGTCATCAGGCGGGGCAAGCGGCAGCATCGGTCTTGGTTTTGCGATACCCATTAATGAAGCTAAGCGCGTTGTCGATGAACTGATTGCAACCGGTAAATCAACACGTCCTGTTTTGGGTGTTTTCTTTGATTCCACCTTTACCGGAACTGGAGCAAAGATTGGACGCTTGAGTCCAAATGAGGGAGCAGAAAAAGCAGGAATTCCTGCCGGTTCTGTCATCACCGCTATTGATGGAGTCAAGATTGCTGATCAGGTGGGAGCGATTGTGAAGATTCGTTCATATGCACCTGGATCTAGCATTACTGTGACTGTAACTCTGCCAACAGGGGGATCACAAAGCTTTAAAGTCACCTTAGGAACTGCGCCTTCAAATTAATTGGGCGTGGTTGAAATAGTGTCAGGGTATTGTTAAGCCATGGCACTATTTCAACTAAATGTAGCTCTTCCTGATCGTCCGGGTTCATTGGGACTTTTAGCTTCAGCAATTGGCGCAGCAGGCGGAGATATTCGTGCGCTCGCAGTTGTGAAATCAGAAGATGGTCGTGGTTACGATGACATCACCGTTGCGGTGCCAGGAAATGATCCAACCGATTTGCTCAATGTTTTGGGTGCAATCGGTGGGGTAGAAGTTCTTTCAATTATCCCGCTG
>JBIKSX010000018.1:0-12675 GCA_044348405.1 Candidatus Planktophila sp. | reverse complement strand
TATTGATTTTCTGCTTTTTGAGTCAGCCGAGCTAATTCTTCAAGGTTAAATCCCAAATCAAAAAGGTGATTCATGGCTGTTGCGACCGAACATTCAAGTGCTGCGGATGAAGAAAGACCTGCACCAAGTGGAACATGACCATCAATTAATACATCAACACCCTCTTTTACTCCTAATGCCCAAAGCACCCCAAGCGCGTAACGTTCCCATTCACCCTTTAAGCCAGGTTTCACTTTGGCGATATCAACGGTGACAATCTTGTTTCGGCGTTGGGCAGATGCAATACGAACCGTTGAGTCACCACGTTTTCTGGCAGCAACCAAGGTTCGATCCTTGATTGCAAACGGCAAAACAAAACCATCACTGTAATCAATGTGCTCACCGATTAGATTTACTCGACCAGGTGCTGCAGCAACTAAATCTGGCTCTTCACCAAAGGTTTCTAGAAATTTCTTTTCAATCTGGCTCATAATTACGCCATTGAATTTAAAGTATCGGCAACCATAGTTGTTAGGTCACGAGTCGGAGCCCAATCCAGCATTTTCTTTGCTTTTGAAATGTCAGCAATCAGAACGGCAGGATCACCAGCTCGTCGAGGTGAATCAACAAAAGGAATCTGATGACCAATAGCATCACTGGCAGCCTTTACAACTTCGCGAACTGAATAACCTGAACCGCTTCCCAAGTTGTAAATCTGATGGCCAGGCTTGCCTAAAGAATTCAAGGCTTTAATGTGCGCATCGATCAAGTCAATGACATGAACGTAGTCACGTACACATGTGCCATCAGCCGTTGGCCAATCAGTACCAAAAATCTTGACTGGATTTGCCTGTGTACTGCGCAAAACATTTGGAATCAAATGAGTTTCTGGATTATGACGTTCAGCTAGCCAACCGCGCTGTGCCTTAAGCGCTCCCGCGACATTGAAGTAGCGAAGAGAGGCTGCAGAGATTGCTTGCTTAGCCGCTTCTTCGGTGATCATGTGATCTATCGCTAACTTTGTTGCACCGTATGGATTAGTCGGTTCAGTGACCGCTGTTTCTAGGATAGGAACAGCTTTTGGTTCTCCGTAAGTGGCCGCAGATGAAGAAAAAACAATCTTGGTAATTGATTGTTTACGCATTTCATCAAGCAGAATGCGAGTGCCATCAACATTTACAGATTGATATAGATCTGGCTTTTCAACGGATTCGCCTACAAGGGATTTGCCAGCAAAATGCATAACTGCCCCGCAGTCAGTAAGTGCATCAGCAACATGTTGGGCACTTAAAAGTGAACCTTCAATGAAACGTACGCCCGCAGGCACGGTGTCGGCATGGCCCATACTGCAATCGTCAAGGATGGAAACATCAAAACCCTGGCTGACTAGAACTTCGACAGCAGTTGAGCCGATATAGCCGGTCCCGCCCGTAACCAATATGCGCATTACAAAACTACTTCACGAAGCTGTGCTGCTGATTGCTCTGGACGCATATCCATGATGAAAGCTCCCATCGCAGATTCTGAGCCGGCAAGATACTTTAACTTTCCAGGTGCTCGTCTGACACTTGTAATCTGCCAATGTAATCGCAAAAGATCTCTACCAACACGAACAGGTGCTTGGTGCCAGGCTGCGATGTAGGCCATTTCAATTCCAAAGACACCATCTAGTCGCCTTGTTACTTCAAGTGCAATTTCGGGAAATGCATCTCGGTCGGCGCCAGTTAGTTCTGTTAAATCTGCTACTGGATTTAATGGGGTCACATGAATTTCAAATGGATAGCGGGCGGCATACGGCACATAAGCGATCCATCTTTCATTACGAGCAACGATTCGTTCTTCATCAAGAATTTCGCGTGCCAACACTTCGTCAAATAGAACCTTGCCATTTTCCTGCTTGTATTTACTTGCCGCAGCTAACATCTTTTCCACGCGCGGTGGTAGATATGAATACGCATAAATTTGTCCATGTGGGTGAGAAAGTGTTACACCAATTTCTTCACCGCGATTTTCAAAAGGAGCGATGTGCTGGATAAAACTTTCTTTAGAAAGCTCAGCAGTTCTATCAATCCACGCTTCAAGCAATACTCGAACTCGTTGAGCAGATAAATCCTTAAAGGAATTGCCGTGTTCGGCGGTAAAACAAATCACTTCACACTTTCCGGCAGCTGTACCCAAATCTGTATCTGGACCAACAATGTCAGGCAAAGCCCAGTCGCCAACTGGAGGTCGCAATGAGGGAGATCGGTTGTCGAAAACCACTACTTCAAAATCTGACTCGGGAATTTCAGTAAGAAGTTCACCGGTAGTGGGGCACAAAGGACATAACTCTTTAGGTGGAAGAAAAATTCTTCCTTGACGGTGTGCGGCCATGGCAATCCACTCATTAACAAGTGGATCTAGTCGAAGTTCTCCAATTCCTGGCTGCTCCTCTTGGGGGCGAGAATCTTGCGCTGTACGCGCTTGACCGGCGGTGTCGTAATAACGAATCGTTCGCCCATCGGCCATCTGGCGATCATTTCTTGTGACGCCGGCGTTAAGTTTTTTACTCTCGCTCATAGTGTCGTTACTCTACCTTTGTGAGCAAGCAATCTGCACTATTGAGCGCCCCTACATCATCATTGCTGCTCGAAGTTGTGGATGGGGCCCTGGTAATTCAACACTGGGGCGCGAACCTTCATGGAGATTTAGCATCTGTTCAAACAGCGATCAGTCCATCAATTGCAAATAGTTCTTGGGACGTTGCTCAATTCCCAGGAATAATGCGGGAAAGTTCGCGTGGATTTCTGGGTCGCCCAACTTTATCTGGACACCGACTTGGAAAAGCTTGGTCTACTAAGTTCGAAGTAACCGATTTTCATCACATTGAAAATAATGTGAAGGTGACATTGCGAGACTTTCATGCAGAACTTGAAGTAGTTTTTGATTTTTCATTAGATACTCATGGAGTCTTGTCGCAAAAAGCTTCGGTTAAGAATCTTGGGAAAACTGATTACTGCGTTAATGAATTCATTCATTGGCTTCCGCTACCAAAAGAGGCAACACAAACTTTAGATTTTGCAGGTCGATGGTCAAATGAGAGAAACCCGCAAAGAAAAGATATTGCGACAGGTACCTGGGTACGTGAGTCTAGAGAAGGTCGAAGTGGACATAACTTTTCCATTGCTGACATTGCACTGACTTCACAAACTTCATTCCAATCTGGAAATGCGTGGGCCACAAGTATTGCCTGGAGCGGAAACTCTCACTACTTAGTAGAAAAACTATTTGATGGTTCGGTATCGATCGGTGCTGGTGAACTATTACTTCCAGGTGAAATAACTCTGGCAGCCGGCGAAAGTTACCAAGCCCCTGCATTGTTATCGGTCTTTTCTTCCCAAGGTCTAGACGGTGTTAGCAACGCTTATCACTCGTATCTTCGCGCCAGACCAGTACACCCTAAGCGTCCACGACCATTAACGCTGAATATGTGGGAGGCGTTGTATTTCGATCACAACGAAGAGAAGATCAAAGCTCTTATCGATGTTGCCGCAGAAATTGGAATTGAACGAGTCGTCTTGGATGACGGATGGTTTCATGCACGTCGAGATGATCGAGCAGGGCTTGGCGACTGGGTCATAGATCCAGCGGTTTGGCCAAATGGTTTGTCACCAATAATTAAGTACATCAATGACAAGGGAATCGAATTTGGCCTGTGGTTTGAAGGCGAAATGGTAAACCCAGACTCTGATCTTTACCGAGCACACCCCGAGTGGATTTTGCATGAAGGCGATCGAGTTCCACCGCTATGGAGACATCAGTTGGTTTTGGATATTGGTCATGAAGGTGCGTTTAATCATGTGCTTGAGCAAACCTCTGCAGTACTTTCTACTCACAACATCGCATATATAAAGTGGGATCACAATCGTGTGCTGGTTGATGCGGGCCATCTTGGACAAGCCGGGGTACATCGTCAAACGCAAGCGATTTATCGTTTGTTTGCTGAATTAAAGAAGCGTCACCCAGGTTTAGAGATTGAATCCTGCGCATCTGGCGGAGCACGTATCGATCTTGGAGTAATTGATCTAGTTGATCGCTTCTGGACAAGTGATAACAACGATGCGTTGGAACGCCAAACAATTCAGCGCTGGACTTCGCAAGTAATTGCACCCGAACTGCTTGGGACGCACATCGGCCCAACCCATGGACATCAAACAGGCCGCACACTTGAATTATCAATGCGTGCAACAACGGCACTTTTTGGTCATGCTGGAATCGAATGGAATATCACAGAAGCAACTAGCCAAGAGCGTAAGCATCTAGCTACGTGGGCAAAATATTACAAAGAAAATCGTGCGCACTTGCATTCAGGAAAGATGGTTCGCGTTGATTATCCAGAAACTCATGCTTATTTGCACGGAGTTACAGCCCATGATCTTTCACGAGCAATCTTTGCTTACGTGCAATTAACACCAACTGTTGCAATTCATCCAGCACCACTTAAGTTTCCTGGATTAGATGAAAGTGCAACTTACACAATCAAGGCGGTTTTCCCTGCTGGCAAACCGCGCTACATGTTGATCACTCCACCCCAGTGGATGAGCGGAATAACTATGTCTGGATCAGCCCTTGCTTCAATTGGTGTGACTGCGCCAATTTTGGCACCTGCGAATGCTTTCTTAATTGAAATTGATAAGGCTTAATCAACCCAATTTAAAGTTCGTTCGACCGCTTTTTTCCATCCCGCATAGCCAGCAGTTCGCTGTTGTTCAGTGCTAGTTGCGCTCCAGCGCCTTGATTGTTTCCACTGTTTTCTTACTTCATCTGTTGATGACCAGAAACCAACTGCAAGCCCTGCCGCATATGCTGCGCCAAGAGCTGTTGTCTCACCAATCAAAGGTCGAGTGATATCGATTCCCATGACATCTGCCTGCATCTGCATACATAAAGAGTTTGCGGTGATTCCTCCATCAACGCGCATCTCTTTCATTGGCACTCCACTATCTGCAACCATCGCATCCATTACATCGCGAGTTTGATAGCAAATCGCTTCTAGTGCCGCTCGTGCAAGGTGAGCCTTAGTCGCTGCGCGAGTCAGACCGACAATTACGCCTCGTGCATCGCTGCGCCAATAGGGAGCAAATAGTCCAGAAAAGGCTGGAACAAAATACACACCTGCGGTGTCTGTAACCGATGATGCCAAATTTTCTGTTTCTGCTGCGTTTGTAATTATTCCTAATTGATCGCGCAACCATTGAATTGCAGAACCTGTTACAGCAACCGAACCTTCTAGCGCGTAATGAGCAGGCTGGTTACCTAATTTGAAACATACAGTTGTTAGCAAGCCATTTTTTGATCGAACGATTTCGGTTCCGGTATTTAACAATGCAAAGTTTCCGGTGCCATAAGTAGTCTTTGATTCGCCTCTTTCAAAACAAACTTGTCCGACCATGGCAGCTTGTTGATCTCCCAAAATTCCGGCAATTGGAATTGATGTACCAAATGGGCCATGCGGGTCGGTCATTGCATAGATTTCGGATGAAGATTTGATTTCGGGTAAAGCTGACCGCGAGACTCCAAATATCGAAAGCAGTTCTTGATCCCAATCTAAGGTTTCAAGGTTCATTAAAAGCGTACGGCTTGCATTAGTCACATCAGTTGCGTGTATTCCTCCACGAACACCACCTGACAAGTTCCACAACAACCAGGAATCAATGGTTCCAAATCGTGCATTGTCACTCTTTGCTGCTGGAATATTGCTAAGAAACCAACTCATCTTGCTTCCGGCAAAGTACGGGGCGATTGTTAACCCGGTCTTATGGCGAATTGAGCTCTGTTGCTCTTGGGTAAGGGTTGATAGGAATTCAGTGGTTCGGGTGTCTTGCCAAACAATGGCATTGCTTAATGGTTGGCCTGTTGTTACATCCCAGACCACAGTTGTTTCGCGTTGATTAGTTAAGCCAATAGCTGCAAGTTCAGAACCTAATATGTTTGCTTGCTTGAGCGCTCCCGCAATTACCTCTTGAACTCGCTCCCAAATTTCTGCCGCATCATGTTCAACCCATCCAGCCTGAGGCAAAATCTGGCGATGTTCCATTTGATGCTGACCAACTACTTGGCCTGAATGATCAAATATCATAAATCGAGTGCTGCTGGTTCCTTGATCCAAGCTGCCGATGTAAGCCACGATGCACAAAACCTCTCGCTGTAAGTTAGGCTTAGCGTACTCAGTCGTAACGGAGATTCAACGCATATGTTCTTGTCCCAACTTGGCCCAGACCAGCGCGAATCTGCCGTTTCTCAATTAGCCACAGAGCAATTCGACATTCTGGTTATTGGTGGGGGAGTTACTGGCGTTGGTGCAGCCCTAGATGCAGCTTCTCGTGGACTCAAAGTAGCCTTGATCGAGTCACAAGATATTGCTGCCGGAACTTCAAGTAGATCCAGCAAGTTAATCCATGGCGGTCTGCGTTATTTGGAACAGTATGACTTCAAACTTGTCCGCGAAGCGTTACACGAACGTGAATTAATGGTCGCAACACTGTGCCCACATCTTGTGAAACCTGTTGGATTTTTATTTCCTTTAACTGAAAAGTTGAAAGAGCGCACTTATGTTGGAGCCGGCCTTGCACTCTATGACGCCCTTCGTGGATTTCAACGAGCCTTACCTTGGCATAAGCACTTGAGCCAAAAACAAATTAATGAAATTGCGCCTTCACTTCGCCACGACATTGTCACAGGAGCTATTAAATATTTTGATGCCCAAGTCGATGATGCAAGGCACACCATGTCGGTTGCACGCACAGCCGCTCGTCACGGTGCAATTATCGCAACTCGTGTTTCTGCAGAATCATTGATTCGCGAAGGTAAGCGAGTTGTTGGAGTAAATGCTCGTGATTTAGAAACTGGAAAAAAGATTGCAATTAAGGCTGGGGCCACAATCATGTGTGCTGGTATCTGGAGCGATGAGTTGCATGAAAAATTTGAATTAAAGCCTGGATACGGCGTGACCATGAGTAAAGGTGTGCATATTGTGCTGCCGGGCTCAGCGATTAAATCTGACGCTGGAATCATTTTAAAGACTGCGGTCTCGGTTCTCTTCTTAATTCCATGGGGCGATAAATGGATCGTTGGAACGACAGATACTCCATATGATGGTGATCGGGCAGAACCATATGCATCACGCGAAGATGTTCAATACATCCTTGATCAAGCTAACCGAGTTTTAGAGCCAAAGTTAAAGGCCGAAGAAATCATTGGCGTATATGCAGGATTGCGACCATTAGTTGCAAACATAAAGAGTGCGACAACAACAAAACTTTCGCGTGAGCACACTGTTGATCGACCTGCAGCCGGATTTGTTTCGATCGCAGGTGGAAAATACACGACCTACCGAGTCATGGGTAAGGATGTTGTTGATCGCGCAGTTATTGAGCTTCGTCGTATCACGCAAGAATCAGTTACTGAAAAACTTCCATTAGTTGGAGCAGATGGATATTTCGCACTAGAGCAACAAAAAGAGCGGATTGCGCAAGAGGCCGGAATTGAAGTTGAAACCGTCTCACACTTGCTGAATCGTTACGGTTCATTGATTAGTGAAATTCTTGAAATTATCGATGAGCAACCAAAACTTGCCAAGAAGTTAGATGCTGATCTTCCTTACATCAAGGCAGAAATTGTTTATGCCGCCTCGCATGAGGGTGCGCGAACTGTCGATGATGTGATTTCACGTCGTACACGTTTGGCCTTTGAGGCCCAAGAACATGGCGTCCATCTTGCCGACGAAGTCAGCTCATTAATTGCTCCAGTTTTGGGTTGGAGTGCAAAAGAGCGCAAGGAATCAGTTGCAGCCTACGAAGCGTTAGTAGACCGCGAACTAGCCGCACTAGATGAACTGCTAGAGGCTAATTCTTAATCTGACCTCGACAACTATCTGAAACTGGTTTCTTGGTTGCAGTTGGCGATGGTGTTGGCTTTGGAGAAGGCGTTGGTCCCTGCACAACATCAAAACTTACATCCACACTTGAGACTGCATGTGTTCCAGAAACATCGTCCAGCAGAATCTTTCCTTTAAAACTTCCGGCGGGGACGCCTCGTAGCTCTAAGGTCCAAACACCACTTGTTTCACGCAAAATACGCTGAGTTGGTCTTGGTACAGGGTTAGTTGATTTATCAAATACAAATTTGACTGTACCTGTTATAACTGGCAAACCAGTTGGTCTGGTTACATTGACTTTAAACACTGCCGGCTTATTCGTCGTACTAGAGCTTTGACTTGTAAGAACCATGGTTGAAGGCTCTTGTTGTGGCATCAAATCAACCAAAGTTGGTTTCCACTCACCTTTAACCAGTTCCAAAAAGGATGAAGGTGTTCCGCGGAAAACATTTAGGTCTAGCCTGTTACCAGGAACCCCATACTTAGGCGCAATTCCACAGGATGAATACTGCCAAACGGTCCATTGTGAATCACAGTTTGCTCCGGTCCATGAGTGTACAAAGCAACCACCAGGTTTCACACCTGGCTGATTAATTGGATTTGCAGGATCGATTCCATATTGAGCAAGCCACAGCGGGTATTGCGCCAACTCTTTTGATCGAACCATTGAGCCTTCAAGAAAACTTGGGTATGAATACAGAAATGGAGTCCGGCCCGTTTTCTCCTTTAGGGATGCAAGAAAAGTAAGAGCCCATAAAGTCACAGCACTTCTGGTTGCATTTTTCTGACATGCACCAGTGGATGAGTAACGAACACACTTATTTTCTAGATCTAGGGCATATGGCAAATCTCGATCTGAATACCCACCCATGGAAGCTAGTCGCCACACCACCTTTTGGGCTTGAGCCAATGCATCTTGCTTTATTTCTTCATCGGTTGTGACATCAGGCAGAACTGCGTAATGATAAAAACCTGTATACAGTCCGGCAGCTTGCGCCGCGTAGTGATCCATCGCTGCATATTTAACTGCAAGAAGGTCTGCCTTATCTCGAGTATCTGATGCCTTGATGAAAACAAAACGCATGCCCGCTTCATACTTTTTCACAAAGTCAATTGGCTTGTCGTTTGGATGTTGCCAACGACTAACGTCAGTGCCATGAATACGGCCACCCGGGCCTTTAAGATCAATAAATTGTGCAGGATCGGCATTTGAAATTTCAGGCAACTGCTTAACAGTTATCCCACGAATAGGGGAGTACAAACTCTTTCCTGCTATTTCGACAACTGCCCGATATCGAACTTGTGCATCAAGTGCGGTTGCAAGTGCTGTAATTCTCCAAGTTCCAACCTTTGTAACTCTTGTAGCAAATCGAGTTGTTGTCCACTTTCCATTTGTATCAACTTGAATCTTTACTGTTACCCCTGATTTGTTGGGCTTGAGATTGCCATACATGGTTAACAGGGTTTCTGAAGCACTTGGCGTCTGTCGGACTTGCATACTCAAAACCGACGTTGCACCCACTGATTGCGGCGCACCGGCTACTCCAACGATTAGAGCTAACGCCAAAAGAAATATCTTTGTTTTCATTGTTCCCTTATATCTACTGTTAAGCCAAGGACCTGTTGAATGGATGAGATTAATGCGGCCTTTAGGTTTGGACGGGTTTCAGCATATTCATGAGATGCTGCAAATTTACGGCTATCTGAAAAGTCCAGTGTTAACTGGCCATTTTCATAACTGATCAAGCGAGCATCGAAGTAAGCGATCCAAGCAATTCTGTTCTGAGACTCTAAATTATCGAGCACATCGTTCCAGCGACTACGAATTTGCTCGATCTCCATAGAGGCGAACTTTACCCGTGAACACGAAAAGAAGCTTTGCCTTAGTGAGTAGGCGCGCCAATCCACTGATGAAATTCATTTACCAACTGGACTCTCATATTTTTTCTGTGATCTGGCTGAATATTTAAAGCGATTGCGACTCGGGACAAGACCTGTTCTATTGCTTTTTCAGATACAAAGCGTAAGCGCCCGATCTCGGCGTTGGTTAGTCCATCGGCAGCAAAGCGAAGAGTTTGTATTTGTATATCAGATAAAGAAGACATAAGAGAATGCGAGTCTTTTTCGTACAGAGTTATTCCGCCATTTACCCAGGCAACGGAGTCAGTTTGATTAAAAACACGAGAAGCAGAAATGACATCACATAGCGCTGTTAAACTGTTCAAAGATTCTTTTAGCACTAACTTTGTTCCGGGCGGCATGTGTGAAAGCTCTTCACCAATCAATCTCATATCTGCGCAAGGCACCAGGATTACTACTCCGATGCCTGCAGCTTCTTTGCGGATAGTGTGAGCAATATCGACAGAATGCTCTTGGCTCTTGTGCATATCAATCAAAAGAACATGAGGTTGCAAACTTCTGAACAAGTTAACTGCTGTGCTTTTCTTGCGAGCTTCTCCCACAACATCAACACCATGAAGCTTGAGAGCGGCTCCCACACTAGATAGCTCAAAGGAATCATCAATGATAACTAATACGCGATCGCTCATACCTGCAAGGTTACGCGGAGTAACTTTTATTTGGGGAGTTTCTGTGCCAATTGAGAGTCAGCACTAGTTGGGCTGATTCCTGGTGAACTAGCTCTTGAGTAACTTCGCCAAAGTTTCAGGTATTGCATCGATGATTGCCTCTGCATTAATCGGAGCACCACCTGAGGCACGAACTGCGGCTTGATTCTGGACAAAAGCTGCAGTTGCAGCGACATAGGCCAGGTGGTTGTAGTCATTAAGAATCTCAATTGCATTAGTAGCTACCAGTGCACCCATAATTCCAGCCAATACATCGCCACTGCCGGCAGTTGCAAGCCATGGAGTTGCAACCGGTAGTTGAATCAAAACCTCATCATTTGCAACATAAGTTGTAGAACCCTTGAGTAAAACAGTTACTCCCAAGGTATCTGCAGCATTTTGAACCCACTTCTTGGGATCTCCCTCAATAGCTTCGGCGCTTACTTTTAATCCACGCTCAGACAACAGTTTTGCAAGTTCGCCGCTATGAGGAGTAATTACCGTCGGCTGCTCTAATGATCCTGCTAAATAAAGTGCTCCAGCATCCAAAATAGTTGGAACCGATTGCAACCGTACTAACTTGAACCAGCGATGGCGTAACCAGGTTGTGAAATCAGAAAATTGCTTTGCATTAATTCCACTACCTACAACCCAAGTGGCAACTTTGCCAGGTTGAACAACTGCTGATGGGGTTGAATGCAAAACTAAATGTGCAAGACCAGATGAGCTGTGAAAACGAACCATTCCAACTCCAGTTGCAGATGCTGCAGCGGTTGTTAAAACTGCAGCTCCAGGAAACTGCGCAGAACCAGTAATCAGACCCAGCACTCCGCGACTGTATTTATGATCCAAGTCAGACGGGGTGATGATGCAATTAGATGCATCTTTAGCGCTCCACTTTTTCACAACTCTTGTCATGGTGTCAGTCTACCGCTCATATTCTGAGGTCTATGCACAAAACGATAACAAGGAAAAGTTTGTTAAAGACTTTGTTGCTGCATGGACCAAGGTGATGAATGCTGATCGCTTCGACCTAAAGTAGTTTTTACGACTTTAGTCGGTGCATTTGGATCCAGGAACTCTCAGCACTAAATCCAACCTTCTCATATAACTTGAGTGCGCCAGACTCATTACCTGTATCCACATTAAGTTCCAAAGAGTCATACCCCTTTGTTATGCAATAAGAAATTCCGGTTTGCAGAAGAGCTTCACCGATTCCTAATCCTTGATTCTCTTGGGTTACGCCCAGAATATTTATATAGCCCCGGTTATCTTCAGCGTATTCGTCATGACATTGGCAAAAGCCAACAGGCTCTCCATTTCTAAATGCCAAGAAGACCCCATTTGGATCTGCTGCATTATCGAGCACTAGTTCTCGCCATTTTTCTAAACTTCTTGGTGCGAAACCAAAGTGCTTTGAGAATGAGTTTTGATGAGCGGCGTGCCAGCGACCAACTTGATCGGGATCTGCGATGTCAATCGCTTTGATTTCTAGATCGTTGATCTGGCGAATTGAAGGTGCGGAAGAGAGCTTCATTCTCATGGTGTAGTAACGTCGCAAGAATTCAAATCCATGATTTGTCCATGCACTTTGTAAACGCTTGTCCAAAAAGTTAGCACCTGGCCACATACCCCAATCCGGATGCTCTGCTTCTGCTAACTCAATCGCCCACAGAACAACGCTGTCCAGATTGGCAATATGTGGCTTTGCATAAATGTCTGGGAAGTAGAGACTCTTTACAGAATCTGGATGCAAGTTAACAACGGCGGAAAACCCAGGTTCATCATCAAAGCTAATCAAGTAGGTAACACTCGCATCGATGTAACCAGCAATAAAATCCAGCGCTGCTTGCTCGCTGAATAAGCTGCTTTTGCTATCAATGCTAAGTTCATGTTCATTAGCCAATTCAGCGATTGCTTTAGCATCTGCTTCGGTAGCTATTCGTGTCGAGGTGATCTTCATGAAATGCGAACTTTCTTGTAGTCGTGAAGTTTTAACTCTTTGGTGGGGCGGGTCGGGCTCGAACCGACGACGACGGAATTATGAGTTCCGGGCTCTAACCAACTGAGCTACCGCCCCTAAGGAACGGAACTTTACCGCGAATTTTTCTCGCGCTGGAATCCTCTGCGTCCCCAAAACTCCCACAGCCCCATAACGGACAGTATGAGCGCAAAACCAAAGAGCAGATCCTCGATGGGAGCAGCTGCGATTCG
>JBIKSX010000046.1:0-5124 GCA_044348405.1 Candidatus Planktophila sp. | reverse complement strand
ATAGATGAAGAATTCTTTATTTTGATACGCGTACTTGGTGCACATATTTCTTTGTTCCTCAGCGATGCAACCGCAGCTTTAGATTATCCAGTAGCTGAAGAGTTAATGGAAATTGCTGATCTTCCTATTCCAGAAGATGATGAAGAATCTGGTCCTGTTGGACACCTAGAGATTTTGGCAGACCTTGGTCTAAATGGCATGGAAATTTCTGCTCTGTGTGATGATGAAGAATTATTCCCTGATGAACAACTAGAAGCAATTGCAGCTCGACTTGGTTTTGGAGAAGAGTTCTCGGAGCTATTGGATCTGTGAACGATATTGAAATGATGCGCGTTGCTTTAGATGCAGCACGCAGTGCAATTGCAAGTGGTGATATTCCAGTCGGAGCTGCGGTATTTAATAGCAACGGAGAAGTTATTTCAATTGGTCACAATGAAAGAGAACTTCGCAACGACCCAACTGCACATGCTGAAATCGTTGCGATTCGGCGTGCTGCAGAAAAGTTAGGTGATTGGCACTTAACCGAACACACACTTGTTGTAACTTTAGAACCATGTGCAATGTGCGCAGGTGCTATCGCGCAATCTCGTTTACAAACCGTTGTCTTTGGGGCGTGGGATGAAAAAGCTGGCGCAGTTGGTTCTGTGTGGGACTTATTGCGAGATCCACGCAGCACATTTAGAACTGAAGTTCGTGCGGGCGTAATGGCCGATGAATGCGGTGCGTTAATTAAGAGTTTTATACAAGAAGTTCGTAAGAAGGATTAAGAATCACCATAGATCCTTCTTCCTCACCAACCATGCCTTCAGCACGCAACTGAGAACCAACTTCAAGTCCGGCAATTTCACGTCGACCCAAGAATTGCAGGGAAACTCCACCGGTCTCATCCCAAATCTCAACCTCTAACACCGGAGCAGATCCACGCGGAGCTGTCTTAATCGATGTAACCCGACCCTGAACTTGTGCACGTTTGCGCCATTCAATCTTGCCGATCGGAGTCAAATTTTCTGCGTAATGACTGACTGGTTCAACATCTACAGGAACAACTTTCTGGACAGTTCTTGGAGCAACTACTGGAGCTGCAGGTGCGGCAGGAACAAATGATGTTTTTCCAGAGGCGATGCGATCAACATCAAAGGGAACGATCGTTGCAACAACTCGTGGAAGCTGTGAAATCGGAGCAGCAATTTCTTCTGCAGTTTGATCATGTAGCAAACGGCCTAAGAATCCGGAATAGGCGCGACGTGGAAGCAGAAGAGTTAATTCAACATCTTGTTTTTCAGTCATTCGGATTGAGTAATCCAATGCTGCATTTGCAAGTCGACGATCAGGGCAATCAATCAATTCAAGGGTTACATCATCGAGAGCATCCGACGCTGCCCAAGCCCGTTGGATATCTTCAGCACGACGATCATCAATAACAAAGTGAACCGCTGACAAGTTGCGAGGTTTTAGGCTTCGCGCATATCGAATCGCACCCACTGTTGCGATATCAACATTGTCTACAAGAACTGTTACATCATGTCGTGCAATTGATGTCGCACGTTCTTGATGCTGTTTAACTTCTAGCGCTTCTTGTTCGCGTGTGTACTGATTGTTAAACTTGAGCATCAATAGAACCACTAGCGGTGTACCAATAACAACAACCCATGTTCCTTCTGAAAACTTAAGGAGGGACAGAACAATCACCGTAAATACAGCAATTCCTGTTGCAAATCCATGCAGAATTACTTTTCGAGTTCGATTTGGAGCATCGGAATTGAAACTTCTTTTGGTCATACCAGCACCAGTAAGAGCAAAGCCAACAAATACAGCTAGCGCATAAATAGCCGCAAGAATGGTGATGCTTGCACTAGTCACGATCACCAAGAGAGAAGCAAATCCGGCTATGAAAAATACTCCGTTAGAAAAGACTAATTTGTGACCACGCTGAGTCAGGCGTCTTGGCAAGAATCCGTCATTAGCAACCATATTGACCATATTTGGGAATGCACTAAAACATGTGTTTGCGCCAGCAAATAAAATTAACATTGTTCCAAGTTGGGTTAGAACAAATAAAACATCCCCAATGAAACTGGTACCGAGCGCAGCTTTTGCAACAAGTGAAATAACTGTTGGTGTTCCGTCTGCGTAAGGTACTGCTTGAGTTTCTTTAGCTAGCCATGCAATTCCCACAATTAAGGTACCAAGAGTAAGGCTCATCAATATGAGAACTTTTCTGGCATTTACATGTTCAGGAGTTTTAAAGAGTGGAACACTGTCAGAAATAGCTTCTATTCCAGTTAGTGAAGCGCTTCCGTTAGCGAAAGCCTTCAAAATAAGAAGCATTGCAGCGACAGAGAGTAATCCTTGTGCCTGACCAATTGGAATCAAACCCTCGGTATCGACACTGTATACAGGTAGCGAACCATCAAAATATCTATAGATTCCAAAAATGAAGACAATGAACATTGCACCCATGAATAAGTAGGACGGAATAACAAAGAAGACTCCTGCTTCTTTGACGCCTCGTAGATTCACGTAAGTTAAAATTAAGACAATTAATATTGTTAGCTGAACTTTAAATGAACTTAATTCAGGAAATGTTGAAAGCAATGCCGCCACACCCGCTGCTGATTGAATAGCAACTGTAATGATGTAGCCAAACATCAATTCAACGGCAGCAATTTGAGAAACGACTCGACCAAAGTTCTCTCTGGAGACCAGATAAGCACTTCCAGATCGTGTGTACGTACTAATCACATCTCGATATAAAAGAGTGATTGCAACCAACATCAATAAAATCACGCCAATCATGGGCGGGAATATTGTGAAAGCAGCAAGACCGAAAGCGGGAATCAAAGCGACAAGTATTTGTTCTCCACCATAAGCTGATGATGAAATGCAATCCGAGGAGAGAATTCCAAAAGCGTTTCGCTTGTTAAGTCGCTGAGCCCCCAGCGTATGTCTATTTAATGGTGTTCCCAGTAATCGGCGTTTAATTACATAAGAGAGCGGATCCTTTAAATGAGATTGCTCTTGCATAACGACAGGAGACGGGGCCCCATCAGTCCACGACTTAGGCACTTAAAACTCCTCTTTTAATTGCAATCAATGCAACTTAATAAGCATCACTCTACCTCAGCCCGCACAATCTTCACTGTTTTAGGCGTAAAGCGTATGCTTCCACCATGCATACACAGTTATATATCGACGGCCAATGGGTAGACGGAATCGGAAAGCTACCTGTTTATGATCCCAGCGACGGTTCGGTAATCGCCGAGGTTTCACTTGCCGGAGATGCACAATGTGAGGCCGCAATCGCTGCAGCAGATGTAGCTGCAAAGGCGTGGGCAAAGACTGCTCCACGTTACCGTTCAGAAATTTTGCGCAAAGCTTTTGAATTAATGACCGCAGAAAACGAAGCAATTGCAACTTTGATCTCGCGCGAAAATGGCAAAGCAATGCCAGATGCTCGCGGTGAAGCAACATATGCCGCCGAATTTTTCCGTTGGTTTGCTGAAGAAACTGTTCGCACACCTGGAGATTTCCGTAAATCACCTTCAGGGGATAAGCGAATTCTTGTTTCGCATGAACCAATCGGTGTATCAATTCTGATTACTCCGTGGAACTTTCCAGCGGGTATGGCTACTCGCAAGATCGGACCAGCAGTTGCTGCCGGTTGCACAATGATTTTGAAGCCAGCGGGTGAAACACCATTAACCGCGATGTACATCGTTGATTTGATGGAACGTGCAGGATTGCCAAAGGGAGTTCTTAATTTAGTTCTTCCAGAAAAGACAGGTCCTGCAATTTCAAAGATGCTGCATGATCCACGTGTAAAGAATCTTTCCTTTACTGGCTCAACTGAAGTTGGTCGCATCTTGCTAAAAGAAGCTGCAGACCGTGTGATTCGCTGCTCTATGGAGCTTGGTGGAAATGCACAAGTTGTGATCCATGATGATGCAGATCTTGCAGTAACTATTCCGCAGCTTTCACTTGCCAAGATGCGTAACGGTGGCGCTGCATGTACCTCTGCAAACCGTATTTTTGTTCAACGTGGAATCGCAGATAAGTTCATTGCAGAAATGACTAAGTCCATGAGCTCATACGTCATGGGCCGTGGAATAGAGGCAACAACAACACTTGGCGCTTATGTTTCAATGAAAGAGCGCAACAAAATTGCTGACATTGTTGATGAATCGATTGCCGCTGGCGCCAAGGTTGAAGTTGGTGGAGTTAAGCCAGAAGGCGAAGGTGCTTTCTATCCAGCAACAGTTTTGGTTGTTGAAAAAGATAACCCAATTTTGCTACATGAAATCTTCGGACCTGTTGCACCGATTGTTATTTTTGATACCGATGAAGAGGGAATCGAACTGGCCAATGACACCGAATTCGGTCTGATTAGTTATGTCTTCTCTTCAAACCTGACTCGCGCACTGCGCACAGCAGAGGCGATGGAATCAGGAATGGTTGCGATTAATAAGGGTGTTATTTCAGATCCGGCGGCACCGTTTGGCGGCGTAAAGCAATCAGGCTTAGGCCGCGAAGGTGGCTTCGATGGAATTCACGAGTTCTTGCAGACCAAGTTCATTGGCGTCGAGATTTAACCTACCTACAGAGCACGTAGTTTTGTAAGGATTTCTTTGTCATTGGTTTTCATTTTATTCATCAGACCTACGATTCGACCTCTGCCGTTAGAAAAATATCTCAAGTCAAAGTAGGGGTAGGAAAGGATGCAATAACTACCCTCTTCTTGAGGATTTCTTCCTTGAAGAGGGTAATTCCAAATCACATCAACTTCAGTTTGGGCGAAGAACTTGATCAGTTTGTTAATCCGAAGTTTTGAAAAATGACTAAGTTCTACTTGGCGGAGATCATGCTGGTATGCAGAAGTTCCACTTTTCCGGGCAGAGTAACTAACGACATTGTCCTTGAGAGAGTAGAAAATCTCACCATTTGCAATTGAGTTTCTTAATTCACCCGAATTCAAAAGTTGAAGGGCATCAGACTTGTAGGTGTTGTCCTTTGTCTTTAAAAGAAATTTATACAATGCCAAACGTTCATGTTCATGCAGGTGCTGTCCAAGAGTGAGAAGTTCTTCATAAAAACTCATAACCCTATTTTGCACTAATTCGGCAGATT
>JBIKSX010000044.1:0-5153 GCA_044348405.1 Candidatus Planktophila sp. | reverse complement strand
AACACAAGGTGTTGAAGGCGCTAAGGGTGATACCGGTACGCAAGGTATTCAAGGCATTCAAGGTATAAAGGGTGAGACAGGTACAGCTGGCGCTAAAGGTGATATCGGAACAACAGGTGCCGCAGGAGTATCGATTCTTAAATTTGGAATAATTCCAATAACCACACTTGCAATAACAACTGATGGAAGTGTTACAGCGCAAAATTTTTTCACGGCAGATACGGCAGGGGACTACTCTTTTGAAATAATCATTGCCGGGGTTGCAAAATCAACAGATAACTTTAAATTGAAAGCTCAAATTGTGATAGCCGGTTCTGCAATTGCGAATCAATTTGCGATCGCGTCTAATGCTGATTCGTTTGCAAATGGAATCTCAGGCAGGCAATATGGATTCACGATAATAGGAGTGGCTGCAAATGTTGCAGTAGGTACAGTCTTTGATTTGCTCATTTCGAATCAAGTCGCTGTGGTAGGTGGCGATTCAATTAACTTCATGGGGAGAGCCTTGATAAACAAGGTTGGATCTATCGGATAAACAATATGGAGCGGGTGACCGGGATCGAAC
This sequence comes from Candidatus Planktophila sp., assembly GCA_044348405.1. Lineage (GTDB taxonomy): Bacteria > Actinomycetota > Actinomycetes > Nanopelagicales > Nanopelagicaceae > Planktophila. The sequence continues at coordinate 4,588 of JBIKSX010000044.1, read as the reverse complement.
CGGCATGGCCAGCTTGGAAGGCTGGGGCTCTACCATTGAGCTACACCCGCAGGTGTATGGGCTAAAGGTACTGGGTCGGTAATCAGAGTGCGAAATCTGGTTTAGACTCCATCCTTGCGCCTCGGGGCGTAGCGTAGTGGCTAGCGCGCCTGCTTTGGGAGCAGGAGATCGGGAGTTCGAATCTCCCCGCCCCGACCAGTTTGTCTCGTTAATCATCACTTCCACCTAGGAGTAATTAGTGAAAAGTTCAGTTGAAGTTCTATCTCCAACTCGCGTTCGTCTTGATGTTGAAGTTGCTTATTCTGAGCTTGAATCACATGTAGCTAATGCATATAAGAAGGTTGCATCACAGGTAAATATCCCGGGATTCCGTAAGGGAAAAATTCCTGCATCAATGATCGATCAGCGTGTAGGTCGCGGAACTGTAATCGATGAGGCAATCAATTCAGCTTTACCAGAGTTCTATGGTCAAGCAGCTCGTGAGCACAAGGTTGCAGTCATTGGACGCCCAGAAGTTGATGTTAAGGAATTTGTAGATAACGACAAGCTTGTCTTTGCTGTCGAAGTTGATGTTCGTCCAGAAGTTAACTTGCCAGATTTCTCAAAGATCACAATTGAAGTTGATGACGTAAAAGTTGAAGACTCAGATGTAGATGAGCAAATCGAATCATTGCGTACACGTTTTGGAACACTCACATCAGTTGAGCGCGAAGTAAAGATGGGTGATTTTGCAACTCTTGATATGACTGCATACATTGATGGCGCTGAAGTTGATGGCGGTCAAGCAAACGATATTTCTTATGAAGTTGGCTCAGACAAGATGATCCCTGGGCTGGATGAAATCTTGATCGGCATGAAGGTTGGCGACGTTAAGCAGTTTGAAACTGAATTAGTTGGACAGAAAGAGGGCGAAAAGGGCGAAGTTAAGGCAACCGTTAAAGCTGTTAAGGAGCGCGAGCTTCCTCCAGTTGATGATGCATTTGCCAAGCTAGCATCTGAATTCGACACACTTGCTGAATTAAAGGCTGACTTTGTGGTTCGTTTAGAGCGTGTAAAGAAGATGGAACAAGGCGCACAAGCGCGAGACCGTCTAGTTGAAAAGCTACTTGCAGACAATGAAATTCCAGTGCCAGATAACTTGGTCGAACTTGAGGTCAATGATCACCTTGAAGGTGAAGGCCGCATGGAAGATGCAGAGCACCGCGCCGAAGTTGATGGCCAGGTTCGCGCATCTTTGAAGTCAGATTTCCTACTTGATGCAATCGTTCAGGCAGAAGATGTTCAAATTACCGAGATCGAATTAACTGAATACTTGGTTCGCACATCACAGCGTTATGGAATGGCGCCACAACAGTTTGCTGAGGAATTGCAGAAGGCTGGACAGATTCAGCAGCTTGTTGCCGAGGTAACTCGCGCGAAGGCGTTGGCATCAGTTCTCGGACGCATCACCGTTAAGGATGCATCAGGCAATGTGATTGATCTTGAAGCGCTCGCTCCTAGGGCCAATCCAGCAGATCTAGTCGAAGAGGCTTAATTTCTCGCTTTAGTGCTTTTGAGGTCCAATCGCTCCGCCGTGAGCGAACACAGCCAAGTTCACGCATGTAATTCTCCTAATCGGGAAGCATTTCTTCTGCTTAATTGTTAGGGTCAGTACAGGTAAAAAATACAGGAGGCAATTGACGTGGACACAGAAAGCAAGATGAAGGACCAGATTTACAACCGCCTGCTTGAAGAGCGAATTGTTTTCTTGTCAGGTGAAGTCCGCGACGACATGGCCAACATGGTCTGTGCTCAGCTACTTCTACTTTCTTCACTAGATACCAAGAAAGATATTTTCTTGTACGTCAACTCTCCAGGTGGATCGGTAACAGCTGGAATGGCCATCTACGACACTATGGAATTAATTCCAAATGATGTTGCAACAGTTACTTTTGGAATGGCTGCATCAATGGGTCAGTTCCTTCTTTCATCTGGAACAAAGGGCAAGCGTTATGCAACCAAGAGTTCTCGTATTTTGATGCACCAACCACTTGGTGGAATTGGTGGAACAGCAATTGATATTCGCATTCAGGCAGAGCAGATGGCTATTACTAAGCAGACTTTGTCAGAATTGAACGCACTTCACACGGGTCAGACTCTTGAAAAGATTCTTGCAGACTCAGATCGCGACAATTGGTTTAATGCAGAAGATGCAAAGGATTATGGCTTTGTTGATCATGTCGTTTCTTCATTGGGACAAATCACGGGAGGAAAAGCGTAATGAAAAACATTCAAGAAATTACTTCACGCTACGTTCTTCCAACTGTTGAAGAAAAAACTGCCTATGGCTACAAGCGTCAAGATCCATACACCAAGCTGTTTGAAGAGCGCATCATTTTCTTAGGCCAGCCAATTGATGACACCGTTGCAAACGATGTTATGGCACAGCTTTTGACTCTGGAATCAATGGATCCAGATCGCGACATCATGATTTACATTAATTCACCTGGTGGATCATTTACGGCCCTAACAGCAATTTATGACACCATGCAGTTTGTTCGCCCTGACATCAGCACAATTTGCTTGGGTCAAGCAGCATCTGCAGCGGCGGTGATTCTTGCCGGTGGAGCAAAGGGCAAGCGCTACGCACTAGAGCACTCACGAATTTTGATTCACCAACCTTCATCAGAAGGTGGCGGACAAGCATCAGATATCGAAATCCAAGCTCGCGAAATCGATCGCATAACTCGCTTGCAAGAAGATCTTCTATCTCGCCATGTTCTAAAGACGTCAGAAGAAATTCGCAAAGACATTGAACGTGACAAGATTCTTACAGCCACAGAAGCTGTCGAATACGGAATCATCGATCAAGTTCTTGCTTCACGTAAGGCTAAGAAATAATTATTCTGAGAGCGAACATATTTGTCTTTAAAAAGACAGAAACTTTCAGCTCAGAAAAGTACAGTTAGCCAATAGAAGTCCCTGAACTTCCCCTAAGGGCTTACAAGGAGTGCCATGACAAGAATCGGTGAAACTAGCGATCTGCTGAAGTGTTCCTTTTGTGGCAAGACTCAGAAGCAGGTTAAGAAACTTATTGCCGGTCCTGGCGTTTATATCTGCGATGAATGTATTGAACTCTGTAATGAAATCATCGTTGAAGAGCTCAGCGAGGCGAATTCCCTTGGGTTATCAGAGCTACCAAAGCCGCAAGCAATCTTTGAATTCTTGGATCAATATGTAATCGGACAAGATCGCGCGAAGAAGTCTTTGTCGGTTGCGGTGTACAACCATTACAAGCGCGTCCAAAGCGGTGACAGTGGCCGTGAAGATGCAATTGAATTAGCTAAGTCAAATATTTTAATGTTAGGACCAACTGGTTGCGGCAAGACGCTTATGGCTCAAACATTGGCTCGAATGCTAAACGTTCCATTTGCAATTGCAGATGCCACGGCGTTAACTGAAGCAGGTTACGTTGGTGAAGATGTTGAAAACATTTTGCTCAAGCTCTTGCAAGCCGCAGATTACGATGTTAAAAAAGCTGAAACCGGAATCATCTACATTGATGAAATTGACAAGGTTGCCCGCAAATCTGAAAACCCATCAATTACGCGCGATGTATCAGGTGAAGGTGTTCAGCAAGCACTACTAAAGATTCTTGAAGGAACTGTTGCATCTGTTCCACCACAAGGTGGACGTAAGCACCCACATCAAGAGTTCATTCAAATAGATACGACAAATGTTTTGTTTATCGTTGGTGGAGCTTTTGCCGGACTTGAAAAAATTATTGAATCTCGCGTTGGTAAGTCAGGCGTGGGCTTTAATGCAACTTTGCAGGATGCGACGGATAAGAATCGTAAAGACATCTTTGCCGACGTTATGCCTGAAGATCTTTTGAAGTTTGGAATGATTCCTGAATTCATCGGTCGTCTTCCAGTGCTAACTAGCGTTGAAAACCTTGATAAGCCAGCATTAATGCAGATCCTGACAGAGCCAAAGAATGCATTGGTAAAGCAATACCAACGCCTCTTTGATTTAGATCATGTTGACCTTGAATTTGATGCAGAAGCACTTGATGCGATCGCGGATCTTGCTCAAGAACGCGGAACAGGTGCACGCGGACTTCGCGCGATCATGGAATCTGTCCTCTTAAGTGTTATGTATGACATTCCAAGCCGTACTGATGTCGAAAAGGTGATCATCACCAAGGAGTGCATTACATCCGGGGGAGCGCCAACATTGATTAATCACACAGGCCCAAAACGCTCACGAGGACAAAAAGGTCAAGAGGAGAAGAGCGCATAATCTAGACTGCGCACTATGTCTTCGAGCCGTGAACTAGCCTCTACATTTTCTCCTTCGGAGATCGAGGCTCCGCTGTATCAAAAGTGGGTCGATGCCGGTTATTTCACTGCTGATGCAACTTCAAGTAAAGAAGCTTTCTCAATTGTTTTGCCTCCTCCAAATGTGACTGGTGTTTTACACATTGGTCACGCGTTAGATCAAACTTTGCAAGATTGCTTATCGCGCATGAAGCGAATGCAAGGATTTGAAGTTCTTTGGTTACCAGGAATGGATCACGCCGGAATTGCAACTCAGAACGTTGTCGAAA
>JBIKSX010000043.1:0-5333 GCA_044348405.1 Candidatus Planktophila sp. | reverse complement strand
CCCGACATATGCGCAGAGCGGTTTCAGCTGCTCGACAAAAAGGCTTTCGTATTCCTTCAGAAGATGTGATTAGAACCGCCGTTGAACAACTGTGTCAGATCGAGAAACATGAGAATGGTTTGTTGAGGCTTTCCTTTGGCGACAATGGAAATTGGAGCGCGGTACATCTTGCCCATGTGCCTCTAACCCACGCAGCGAAGTTAATAACTTTCGAAGAAAAGATCGTGAATCCGGGACAACCAGTTAAGAGCTTTCCGTATGACCATCGTTTATTAATTCTGGAAACAATTAAAAATTTGGGGGCAGACGAAGCAATTGTTTGTAATGAAGCTGGCAAGGTGAGCGAAGGAGCAGTCACAAATCTTCTTTTGCGAATTGATGATAAATGGGTAACCCCGCCCATTAGCGATGGTGTTTTGCCTGGTGTTATGCGCGCTTTGGTCATTGAATACTGTGGGGTCCTGGTCAGAAGCATTGATAGTTCGGAAATCCCTCGGGTTCAATCCGCATTTTTATTGAGTAGTTTGCGTATAGCTCAACCGGTTGCCTCTATAGATGGAAGAGAAATTGAGCAATCTTTGGAATTCAAGTCGGAAATTGAAGCGATGGCGCTAAGGACTTCGGTAGGCTAGCGACATGGCCCAGATTTCGATCACAGTTGATGGCGCTGCCCAAAAAGTTGAGGCGGATCAACGTCCAACTCACATTTTTGCTGACAACAGAGAAGTAGTTGTGTGTCGAGTCAATGGTGCACTCAGGGATTTATGGACCGAACTAGCTGAAGGTGATGTTGTCGAATCAGTTTTGATTTCATCACCAGATGGTTTGGCAGTTTTACGTCATTCAACCGCGCACGTGATGGCCCAAGCAGTGCAAGAGGTTTACGCCAATACACGTCTTGGAATTGGACCTCCGATCAAAGATGGTTTTTATTATGATTTTGATCCAGTCAATACTTTCAATCCAGATGATTTGGTAAAAATTGAAAGCGCGATGCGCAAGATTGTTAAAGAGGGTCAAAGATTTCGCCGTCGTGTAACTACTGAAGCTGAGGCGCTCAAGGAATTAGCCGACGAACCGTATAAGTGCGAACTGATAGGAATAAAGGGACCAGCGGGCGAAGAAGCATCGGTTGAAGTAGGTGGCGCTGAACTAACTATTTATGACAATTTAGGCCGTGACGGCAATCCGGTGTGGAGTGATCTATGCCGCGGTCCTCACTTGCCATCCACGAAGCACATTCCGGCTTTCAAATTAATGCGGACTGCTGCGGCATATTGGCGGGGATCTGAAAAGAATCCGATGCTTCAGCGAATTTATGGAACTGCTTGGCCTTCTCAAGATGAACTCAACGCTTACTTGGAACTTTTGGCCGAGGCGGAAAAACGAGATCACCGCCGTTTGGGAACTGAATTAGATTTATTCTCCTTTCCGGAAGAAATTGGTTCAGGATTAGCCGTCTTTCATCCCAAGGGTGGAATCGTGCGCCGCGCCATGGAGGATTACTCACGTATCCGGCATGAAGAAGAGAATTACGAATTCGTTTACTCACCGCACTTAACAAAAGCTGCACTCTTTGAAACTTCAGGTCACTTGCAGTGGTATGCCGATGGAATGTATCCACCAATGATCCTGGATGAAGAACTCAATGCTGATGGAACCGTAAAAAAGGCGGGCCAGCAGTACTACATGAAGCCCATGAACTGTCCATTCCACAATTTGATTTACAAGTCTCGTGGACGCTCATACCGTGAACTTCCTTTGCGCCTTTTTGAATTTGGAACTGTCTATCGTTACGAAAAGTCAGGGGTCCTTCACGGCATCACGCGCGCACGTGGCTTTACGCAGGATGACGCCCATATTTACTGCACCAAAGAGCAAATGGTGGGTGAGTTGGATTCACTACTGACGTTTGTTTTGAATTTGTTGCGTGACTATGGACTCAATGAGTTCTATCTTGAGCTTTCAACTAAGAATGAAGAAAAGTTTGTTGGAGAAGACGCAGATTGGGCCGAAGCAACTGATGCGCTTCGTAAAGCAGCAACGGCGCAAAATCTAGAACTAGTTCTAGATGAAGGTGGAGCGGCTTTCTACGGACCAAAAATTTCTGTTCAGGCAAAGGATGCAATTGGTCGAACCTGGCAGATGTCAACGATTCAAGTTGACTTTCAATTGCCGCAACGTTTTGAACTTGAATATTCAGCAACTGATGGAACTCGTCAACGACCAGTAATGATTCACCGAGCGTTGTTTGGATCTATCGAACGCTTCTTTGGTGTATTGACCGAGCATTACAGCGGAGCTTTCCCACCATGGTTAGCACCTGTGCAAGCAATCGGAATTCCAGTTGCAGATTCATTTTCTGACTATTTAGGTGATGTAATCAAAGCTATGCGTAAAGCAGGTATTAGAGCTGAACTAGATGCATCAGATGATCGCATGCAGAAGAAGGTTCGTAATGCCCAACTACAGAAGATTCCATTTATGGTCATTGCTGGTGAAGAAGATCAAAAGGCAGGTGCGGTTTCTTTCCGCTACCGAAATGGTGAGCAAAAGAATGGAATTCCGATAGCCGATGCAATTGCTGAGATTAAAAAGGTAGTTGCTGAACGAACTCAGGTGTAATCAATGAGCCATGAGATAAATGGTGTTGGTATGCCTGACAGCTGGCAACGTTTATGGGCTCCTCACCGACTTGAGTATTTACGAGGTGAAAACAGGCCCTTAGTAAGTAATGATGTTACCTGCCCATTCTGCGCTATTCCTGAAATGAACGACGAAGAGGGTTTGATAGTTCACCGAGGCGACAGGGCCTATGTCGTAATGAATCTTTATCCGTACAACCCTGGACACCTTTTGGTCTGCGCATATCGTCACGTTGCAGATTTGACTGACTTAACTGAAGAAGAACGTAATGAGATTTCGGCCTTGACTGCGCACGCGATGGACACTATTCGCAAGGTTTCTGGCCCTGAAGGTTTTAACCTAGGTATGAATCAAGGGGCGATTTCTGGTGCCGGAGTTGCTGCGCATATTCACCAGCATGTTGTTCCTCGTTGGAGTGGGGATGCAAACTTTATGCCGATTATTGGTAAAACTAAGGTGCTACCTCAATTGTTACACCTGACGCGGGATGAACTTTCGAAAGCTTGGTAACTAAAGATTCAATTCGGCGATGTAATTCTTAACGATGTCAACGCCAATTCCTTTTTCAATCCACAATGGGATGGCAGGAAATAGTAAACCGGCTGCAAAGGCTTGGTCGCCACTAGCTTGAATTAACTCCAGATATTCATCGCGAAATTCTTGAACTAAAGTTTGGTGTTCTGGATCGCTCATTCGAACCGTTGAAGGGCTTGTTGAGTAATCAATAATGCTCAAATCACTCAGAGATATCAGAGCCACTGGTGAACCTTCTTCGTCATGCAAAACCAAATATGGCGTAGCCATTGGAGAAAAAACGCGATTTGCAATCATGACCGCATCATCAAAGTCGGCCTCTTGTCTTTCTAGATGTGTGACTACAACTAGTCGCGGAATCTGAAATTCATCAAGTTCGGCCCATTGTCCGATTGTCTGTTGATCCACACCAGCCGAGGGGTTGATGGCAAAGATCGCAAGATCGCTATCACTGTGAACTTGTTGTGCGACGGTTGCACCGAAGGCTTGTGCAACCTGCTCAGGCTCAGCGCTGGCATGACCATAGACATGAAATACGCGCTTGGTAATTTGTGTTTGCACTGGGTCAGCCTACGATGGACCTTGATGTTAAGTGCACGTTTGAAGCCAGCGGTCACTCGGGTAATTACCCCAGTGGCAGCTTTTGCGTTGCGTCGAGGTTTGACCCCAAATGCAGTTACCTGGATTGGTGCGACTGGGGTCGTGGTCTGCTCGCTGTACTTCTACCCGCGCGGAGATTTTTTTATAGGGACCCTGGCTATCTGTGTGCTTGCTTTGAGCGATTTATTTGATGGAACGATGGCCCGTTTATCAAGTAAGGGTTCAAGTCGTTGGGGAGGGTTCTTAGACTCCACCATTGATCGGATTACAGATTCCTCAATTTTAATTGGTATAACTATTTATCTGATTAATGAAAATGATCAGCTCGCTTATGTAGCACTTGCAACTCTGGTTACTGGATTGCTGGTCCCATACATCAGAGCAAAGGCTGAAAGTTTTGGCATCGCATGTTCTGGAGGAATTGCAGAACGCACAGAGCGGTTGATTATTTCACTAGCGGCAATAGGTTTTGATGGTTTAGGTATTCCCTATGTTCTGGCAGGTGGAATGTGGCTACTGGCAATACTTGGCTTGTTCACTGTGGTGCAACGCATGCTAATTGTTAAGCGAGCGATTTAGCATGAAGGATAATTTATCGGCGTATGTATATTTTGCAGGTTGGCGAATCGTTAGGTGGCTACCTGAAAGAACTGCCTACAAATTGGCATATCGGGTCTCGGATTTTCTAGTTAAACGCAATGGAAAAAGCGTTCAACGATTGCGTTCGAATCTTTCCAGGACGCAGCCGGGCATAACCGCATTGAATCTGGACCTCTTGGTTTTAGAAGCTATGCGGTCATACATGCGCTATTGGTGTGACACCTTTAGATTGCCGGACTGGAGCGATCAACGAATTCTGGAAACAACCACAGTTACAAATGAGCACTTGTTAACTGATGCGATCGCGGCAAAAACTGGGGTCATAGTTGCGGTCCCACATGCCGGAAATTGGGATCATGCAGGTGCGTACTTCTGCGCTAAGGGAATTCGGTTGGTAACTGTGGCCGAACGCTTAAAGCCTGAAAAGTTATTTTTGAAGTTTCTTGCTTACAGACAAGCCATGGGCATGGAGGTTCTGCCGCTAGATGGTCGGGTATTGAACACGTTGGAAGAACGACTTAATGAGGGCGCATTAGTTGCACTTGTTTCAGATAGAGATCTTTCACGCTCTGGAATCGAGATTGAATTCTTTGGAGCTCCGGCGCGAATGCCGGCAGGTCCGGCCTTGCTTGCCTTGCGAACCAAAGCGCCATTGATAACAGCTTTTGTTTCCTACACGGACAATGGAGTACATATTGAATTCAGAAATGTCGTCTTGCCTAGCGCGGGAGATGAAAGAAGCAAGGTACAAGAAATAGTTCAGATGACTGCGCAGTATTTCCAGGAGGGTATTTCAGAGAAACCCCAAGACTGGCATATGTTGCAACGCATTTGGGTCGATGGCGATTTTAAGGATCGCGCATAGTGCTTACGCGATCGCTAAAAATAGGAATTGTGTGTCCGTATAGTTGGGATACACCAGGTGGAGTTCAAAACCATATTCGTGATTTGGC
>JBIKSX010000014.1:0-17378 GCA_044348405.1 Candidatus Planktophila sp. | reverse complement strand
GCTCTCAAAAAGTAGAATTAGGAAGCAAAATGTTGCGTTCACATGAAGCTGGATCATTGCGTAAATCCAATGCAGGACAGACCGTCACTTTGGCTGGTTGGGTTTCGCGCCGACGAGATCATGGTGGAGTCGCTTTCATTGATTTGCGTGATGCATCAGGCTCCGTTCAAGTAGTTATCCGCGACGAAAAAGTTGCCGGATCACTTCGCGCAGAATGGTGTTTGCTAATAACTGGCGAGGTCGTTGCTCGCCCAGCTGGAAATGAGAATACGAATATTCCTACTGGTGAGATTGAAGTTATGGGTGACACCGTTGTGGTTCTTTCTGAAGCCGCACCACTTCCTTTTCCAGTAGATAGTGGCGATGACACTGATATCAATGAAGAAGTTCGTTTGCGCTATCGCTACTTGGATCTTCGCCGTGAAAAACCTGCACAGAATCTAAGACTTCGCTCCAAGGTGACTTCGACTATTCGCCGCGTTATGGAAGATGAAAAGTTCCTCGAAATTGAGACCCCTTATTTGACACGTTCCACACCTGAAGGTGCCCGCGATTTCCTTGTTCCGGTGCGCTTGCAGCCTGGATCTTGGTACGCGCTTCCTCAGTCACCTCAATTGTTCAAGCAACTCTTAATGGTTGCGGGCATGGAAAAGTATTATCAAATCGCGCGCTGTTTCCGTGATGAGGACTTCCGCGCAGATCGTCAGCCAGAATTCACACAACTAGATATTGAAATGTCATTTATTGATCAAGAGGATATCTTGGCAGTTGCTGAAAAGATTGTTGCAAGAGTTTGGAAAGAAGCGGTCAACTATGACATTCCTCTTCCGCTCAAGCGAATGACTTATGCCGATGCGATGACTAACTACGGTTCAGATAAGCCAGACCTTCGATTTGGCAACCAGCTTGTCGATCTAACTTCGTTCTTTGCACAAACCCCATTTCGTGTTTTCCAAGCACCATACGTAGGTGCAGTTGTAATGCCTGGGGGAGCAGCTTCTGCCCGTCGAGAACTTGATGCCTGGCAAGATTGGGCCAAAGCGCGTGGTGCAAAAGGACTTGCGTACATTTTGGTCAACGAGGATGGAACTCTCGGTGGCCCAGTGTCTAAAAATATTTCTGAGCAAGAAACTGCTGGAATCGTAGCTGCAGCTGGTGCGAAAGTTGGAGATGCAATTTTCTTTGCAGCTGGAGAACGCACCGCATCATTAAATCTCTTAGGCGCGGTTCGTTTGGAAATTGGAAAACGTTGCAACTTGATTCCTGACGGTAAATGGGAATTTCTTTGGGTAGTGGATGCACCAATGTTTGAACCAACTGATAACGGTGGCTGGACCGCAGTTCACCACCCGTTTACTGGACCAAAACCAGAATACGCTGGCACTTTTAAATCAGATCCAGCATCTGCTTTGGCATATGCATACGACATTGTTCTTAATGGAACCGAATTAGGTGGTGGCTCTATTCGTATCCACGACCGTAATATTCAGAAAGATGTTTTTTCCGTCATTGGTCTAACTGATGAAGAGGCAGCAAGCAAATTTGGTTTCTTGTTAGAAGCGTTTAATTATGGACCGCCTCCTCATGGTGGAATTGCATTAGGACTAGATCGTGTCTGTGCTTTGTTAACTGGCTCAGATTCAATTAGAGAAGTGATTGCTTTTCCAAAGACTGCAAGTGGTGGAGATCCGTTAACTGGCGCTCCAACACCAATCACACCCGCTCAGCGAAAAGAAAGCGGAATTGATTGGGTGCCACAGCCTAAAAACCCGCAGGGTAGTTAAGGGTTCAGGTAGGCTAACGACATGGGTCCAGGTGGAATTGCAACAATAATCGCGGCATCATCGCTAGCTGTCATCGCTATCGCGATTGCTTATGCCGTCATCCGTGTAGGTCGCTTGATTGACGAAGCTAGCGCCTCGCTCAAGACCCTTACCGAAGAGACCGCACCTTTAATTGATGAGGTCCACACAACAGTAACTCTGGTTAACGGACCTCTGCATAGCATCAATCGAGTCAGCAAAAATATCGAAGAGATGAGCGAAAAGGTAAGCGAAGCAACACAAGGATTCATGAACAAGAATGGTTCAGCAGTCAAGATTGCAGGCGCACTTATTTCAGCGGCACAGATGAATAAGGATCGTTCCAAGAAAAAGAAGAAGGCTGAGTGATCTTAACTAGTGGAATCCGCCGAGATCCGTTCGCGCTGGCTGCGCTTTTTTGAATCTGACAACCGTCAAGGGCTAACCCATACAGTTGTTCCTTCGGCCTCGTTGATTGCCGATGATCCGAATCTTTTGCTTGTTAACGCTGGAATGGTTCCATTCAAGCCTTACTTTTTGGGTGAAGTAACCGCACCATATAAGCGAGCAACCTCGGTCCAAAAGTGTGTTCGAACTTTAGATATTGATGAAGTTGGTAAGACAACTCGACATGCTTCATTTTTCCAAATGTGTGGCAATTTCTCTTTTGGTGACTACTTTAAAGAGGGCGCTATAGCCCTTGCTTGGGAACTGTTAACTCGACCAATTGCTGATGGTGGTTACGGATTTCCTGAAGAAAAATTATGGGTAACGGTTTATCTGGATGACGATGAAGCTGCCGATATTTGGCACAAACAAATCGGTGTGCCAAAGGAACGTATCCAGCGTCGTGACATGGCGGACAATTTTTGGTCTATGGGTGTTCCTGGCCCATGCGGTCCTTGCTCGGAAATTTACTACGACCGCGGTCCTGCCTATGGAGTTGAAGGCGGACCGATCGCGGATGAAAATCGTTACCTTGAAGTATGGAACTTGGTTTTCATGCAAAATGAACGCGGAGCTGGCGGCGGTAAAGATGGGTACCCAATTCTTGGTGAGTTGCCTGCTAAGAGTATTGATACCGGTTTGGGTCTAGAACGAACCGCAGCACTTTTGCAGGGCGTCGAGAACATTTATGAAATTGATACGACAATTCAGATTCTTAATCGTGCCTCCGAATTAACTGGTGTGAAGTACGGCGCATCTGAAAAATCCGATGTATCCCTTCGCGTCATTGCAGACCACGCTCGAACATCGGCAATGCTGATTGGTGATGGAGTCACACCAGGAAACGAAGGTCGAGGCTATGTTCTTCGCAGAATGATGCGTCGAACCATTCGGAATATGCGCCTTCTTGGTTCTATGGATCCAATCATGTCTGAACTTACTATCGCGGCAATCGGTGCAATGGGCCCTCAGTACCCTGAACTAGTTTCAGATAAGAAAAGAATTTTGGAAGTTAGCGCCTCGGAAGAGGAAAGCTTTTTGCAAACTCTAAAGAGTGGTACGCAGATCTTTGATGTTTCTTCAGCGGCGTTGAAGAAGAGCAAAAGTTCAGTCTTGCCTGGTGAAGATGTTTTCAAGCTGCACGATACGTATGGCTTCCCTTTTGATTTAACTCTTGAAATGGCCCGTGAAGAGGGACTGAGCGTTGATGAAGATGGCTTCCGCCGTCTGATGAAGGAACAGAAAGATCGCGCAAAAGCTGATGCAAAAGCTAAGAAGTCAGGACACACAGATGTTTCGGTCTATCGATCAATTGTTGACAAGAGCGGAAAAACAGAGTTTCTTGGTTATACAAACATAAGTTCTGAATCAAAGTTGACTGGCATCTTGCTAGACGGTGTTGGAGTTTCCTCAGCCACCGAAGGTGACGATGTAGAAATTATCCTGAATCGAACTCCTTTCTATGCCGAAGGGGGAGGACAGCTAGCTGACGGTGGAAGAATCACTTTGAGTTCTGGCGCAGTAATTGAAATTGATGATGTTCAATCGCCGGTACCTGGAGTATCGGTTCACCGTGGTCGAGTTATCAATGGAACTGTCGAAGTCGGTGCTGATGCACTTGCCGAAATTGATTCGGAAAGACGTTCTGCAATTTCAAGAGCGCACACCGCTACCCATATGGTGCACAAAGCATTTAGAGAAGTTCTTGGTGAAACGGCAACTCAAGCAGGTTCAGAAAACTCTCCTGGTCGTTTCCGTTTTGATTTTCCTGCAACTGGCGCGGTCTCTGCCTCAGTTTTGGATGATGTTGAATCACGAGTTAACACTTTGTTGTTAGAAAACCTAGAAGTAACCGCTGAAAGCATGTCTCAAGCAAAGGCCAAGGACATCGGTGCAATGGCGCTGTTTGGCGAAAAGTACGGTGATGTCGTGCGAGTTGTAAGCGTTGGCGACTGGGCGCGAGAGCTCTGCGGAGGAACTCACGTTTCCCGTTCTGGTCAGTTGGGTGTTGTAAAACTTTTGGGAGAATCGTCAATTGGTGCCGGAGTTCGACGCGTGGAAGCGCTAGTCGGAGTCGATGCCTATAAGTTTTTAGCGCGCGAACACATATTGCTGAATTCGCTCACTGAACTGATCAAAGGTTCTAGGACTGAGGAACTACCCGAGCGAATTTCGGACATGTTAAACAAGATGAAAGAGATTGAAAAGGAATTAGCTGCCGTTCGTTCTGCGCAGGCTTTGTCACAAGTTGGCGATCTAGCTAAGGCAGCAACGAAAATAAACGGTCACACATTTATTGGTTCGGTAATGTCGGATGGAATTTCAGGTGATGATCTACGCAAGATAGCAATCGACCTAAGGTCCCAAAACGCAAACTCCGTGGTCGCATTGCTGAGCAATAATGAAGGAAAGCCAGTTCTTGTCGTAGCGGTCAGTGATGAGTCACGAGCTGCCGGTGTTAAGGCCGGTGCGCTAGTAAAGATTGGCTCAACTGTTCTTGGCGGTGGCGGTGGCGGTAAAGATGACTTTGCTCAAGGTGGAGGCACTGATGCAGGTAAATCATTAGATGCGATCGCCGCAATCTCGCAATCTCTTATTGGTTAGATGATGCAACGAGGACGTCGAATCGCCTTTGATTATGGTGATGTCCGCATCGGAGTTGCAACAAGTGATGCGGATTCGATCATTTGTTCACCTTTAACAACCTTGAAAACTTCAGACAAATCTTTACTCAAGAGCATTTCCGAAATATTTCTTGAGATTGAACCAGTTCAGATTTTCGTCGGAAGACCTGCTTTGCTCAGTGGGCAGGATGGTATTGCAACCGACAAAGCGGTTGCGTTTGCGCAGCTTTTGCGGGGAATTACTGATGTACCAGTACTCATGGTTGATGAACGTTTATCTACAGTTAGTGCCGCACGTAACCTGCGTGATGCCGGTAGAAACGCGAAAGATTCAAAGAACGCCGTCGACATGGCGGCAGCTGTTGCAATTTTAGAGTTCGCCATTGATCTGGAGAAGCGAAAGTGATGCGCGCTATTTCCAGAGTTATCGCCGCAGGTTTAGTTATCGTGGTTTTCACCTTCTCGCTCTTTCTCATGCGCTCACAAACAACGTCGGCTCCTGATTTTGACACGACCCAATCGGTCCAAGGATTACCTGAGATCACTGTTGAAATCCCACAGGGTGCTACCGGATCACAGATTGCTGCGATTCTGGCGCAGTCTGGTGTTGTGAAATCTGCTGAGGCTTACTTTCGTGTGGCGGTTGGAGACGCGCGGGCACAAAAAGTCGCACCCGGAAGCCATCGATTAACTGTTGGGATTTCGGCTCGACAAGCACTAGATCAATTGTTAGATCCAGAAAGAATTCCTAGTTTGATTAGAGTTGCCGAGGGTGCGTGGAAGAGTGAGGTTCAGCAAGCTTTTCTAGATTACGGATTTACAAAGCAGCAGGTAAAAAGTGCGTTCTCTGGATTAAAACTTCCGAAAGGTTTCACAAATAGCGAAGGTTTGATTTTTCCTGCTCAGTATTCCTTTCCCGAAGGAACGTCCGCTCAAATTGCTGCGCAAACCATGATTGATCGATTTAGTGACGACCCACAAGGTAGAAAGTTGTTGCAGGGCACCGATACATATTCGGCCCAACAACTTCTTACGATTGCTTCAATAATTCAGGCAGAAAGCACTGATGTCGACTTCACGAAGGTCTCAAGAGTCATTTACAATCGCTTGAAAATTGGCATGCCTCTACAAATGGATTCAACAGTTCATTTTGTCATGCAAGCTCGTGGAGATATCTTCCTTAGTCGCAAAGCCACGATGCTGAACTCTGCTTACAACACTTACCGAAAGTACGGCTTGCCACCAGGACCAATCTGTAGTCCTGGTTCGGCTGCAATCAAAGCTGCACTCGAACCAATGCCGGGGGATTGGTTGTATTTCATAACTGTCGCTCCTGGTGACACGCGTTTCACCGCCAGTTTTGATGAGTTCAGCGAATGGAAAGTTTTGTACACAAAAAATCGAAAGGCTGGTGCTTTTAAGTGATTAATGCAGCGGTTCTAGGCTCGCCAATTGCTCACTCGCTCAGTCCATTGCTTCATGCTTTAGCCTATGAGCAGCTAGGGCTTTCGGCGCGCTATGAGTCTGTTGAAGTCAAAGCAGGAGAGCTAACTAAGTATTTATCAGTGACTGAAAAAAACTGTCTCTCACTTACGATGCCACTTAAGGAAGAAGCGCTTTTGGTTGCAAATTCAATTTCTGATATCGCTAACCGAATTTCCTGTGGAAATACTCTGTGGTTTAGTGATGGCGTGTGGAAGCTAACAAGTACTGATGTCTCTGGCTTTGACCATTCCTTGAGTGCGCACGGATTAAAGCAAATAGATTCGGTCTTAGTTATCGGGGCGGGGGCAACTGCACGTGCAGCGGTCGCTTCAGTGTCACGAATTGCCAAAGAAGTTTCAGTGATTAGCCGTAACCCCGAGCGTGAATCAGCGATGAATCAAGCAAGCTTGGGTGATGTTACCTACTTGCCTTGGCAGCTCACTGATCGGATAAATTTGGTTGACTTAGTAATCAATACAACCCCAAAGTTTGCAGCAGATTTCTTCCTTGAATCGATTGATAGTCCACGTGGAACTTTCTTTGAGGTGTTATACAACCCTTGGCCTACTGCGGTATCTAAATTTTGGTCTGATTCACATGCCCCAGTCATAGATGGCTTGGATCTTTTGATACATCAAGCAATATCCCAGGTCGAAATTTTCGCCGGTATCAACGTTGAGCGAGAAGTTTTCTACCAGAAAATGCGCGTAGCAGCTTTATCAAAACTGGCTTAATCCACAGGTAACGCTCTTGTGTTAAGGAGCTGGATAAAGTCATCGTATGTGGCTTCCTTTTCTTGTTCTGGCCATTGCAATTTCCTTGGCAGATCTGAAATCCTTCACGATTCCAAATGTGTACCTAGTAATGCTCTCGCTGCTTTGCGCTCCGTATGTGTTCTTCAATGGCCTTGGACCAATTTCTGTAATCCTTGTAGCACTCTTCATCCTATTAATGCTTAACTTGCTCGGTTTAGGAATGGGGGATGCGAAACTTTTATCGATCATCCTGCTTACTCTAAACTCGGATGGTTACAGCGATCTAACTCTTTTTGCTGTATTGATCATTCTCAGCGCTTCACTGCACGTAATGTGGAGAACCCTTAAGAATCGGTCCTTACCCCGAAGGATTCCGTTGGCTCCCAGCATCTTTGTGGGCTTGGCACTTTATTTGGCGACCCAGTAGCCCTGTTATCTGTCACAATAGGAACATGCGTTGGTTAACTGCTGGAGAATCACATGGGCAAGCGCTTAGTGCGATCGTTGAAGGAATTCCTGCCTCTGTCACCGTAACAACATCTGACATTGATTATCACTTGCAGCGACGACGCTTAGGTGTGGGACGTGGAGCACGTCAAAATTTTGAAGCTGACAAGGTCACAATTCTTGGAGGCGTGCGTTTGGGCCTAACGCAAGGTGGACCGATTGCGATTCAAGTTGGAAATTCGGAATGGCCAAAGTGGGAAAAAGTAATGTCTGCCGACCCAGTTCCAGAGGAAGAGATTAAAGATCTCGCTCGAAATGCACCCTTAACCAGGCCACGACCAGGCCACGCTGATCTTGTAGGAATGCAGAAGTACAACTTTGATGATGCCCGACCAATTTTGGAAAGAGCGAGTGCGCGTGAAACAGCGGCCCGAGTTGCACTAGGAGCTGTCGCTCGAAACTTTCTTGAGCAAAGTGTTGGAATTACGATTCTTAGCCATGTTCTTTCCATTGGTTCAGCGCGCGTGCCCGAAGGTTCTGCCTTACCTAATGCAGGGGACATGAAGTTAATTGATGAAGATCCAGTTCGCTGCGCCGATGCGCAAACTAGCCTGGCGATGATTGCTGAGATCGAACAGGCACATCGTGATGGTGACACATTAGGTGGAGTGGTCGAGGTTCTGGCTTTTAATATGCCACCAGGCTTGGGTTCTCATGTTCATTGGGATCGCCGTCTGGATTCTAAATTAGCTGGCGCAGTCATGGGTATCCAAGCAATCAAAGGCGTTGAAATCGGCGATGGATTCCAAACCGCCGCGCGTCGTGGGTCCGTTGCACATGATGAGATAGAAAAGAATTCCCAAGGTGCAATCGTTCGTCGTACCGATAGAGCAGGTGGTACTGAAGGCGGTATGTCTAATGGAGAAATCCTAAGAGTAAGAGCCGCTATGAAACCTATTTCAACAGTACCCAAGGCGTTAGATACGATTGATGTATCTACTGGTGAAGCAGCCAAAGCAATCAATCAACGCTCTGATGTTTGCGCAGTACCTGCAGCAGGAGTTGTCGCAGAAGCCATGGTTGCACTTGTTCTAGCTGAAGCGGTCTTGGAGAAGTTCGGTGGAGATTCAGTCACAGAAACTCGTCGTAACTTTGAATCATACATCTCGAGCTTAAATTTCAAGTAACTCAGCTATGAATCGCATACTTTTGATTGGCCCTCCTGGAGCAGGTAAGAGCACGGTTGGAATAGCGCTAGCCAAAGATCTACAGGTCGACTTCATTGATACGGATCAGTTGATCGAAGAAGAAACCGGAAAATCAATTACCGACATTTTTGTGGTGGATGGTGAGCCACATTTTCGTTTGATCGAGTTAGAAACCCTAAGGGGCGTACTGAATCGTCAAGCTGGTGTGATAAGTCTTGGCGGGGGAGCACCAATTTCAGAGCAAGCTCAGAGCGAAATAAAGAATTCAGAATCGCACGTCGTTTTTCTAGATGTTTCTTTAGCCACAGCTGCTCCTCGAGTTGGCTTCAACAGAGATCGTCCATTGCTCTTGGGAAATCCACGCGGACAGTGGCAGGCCCTTAGTGACAAACGACGTCCCATCTACGAGAACCTTGCAAGTGATTGCATTAAAGTTGACGACATGAGTGTTGATCAAATTGTCGCTGAGATTAAGAAGAAGCTCGCATGAGAAACATCAATGTCACCGCTGAGCGCGATTACACTGTTTCTATAGGTGGGCAATGGGAATCTTTACTGATTCCGTTGATTCAGGAAAGAACACGTGTAGCGGTAATCATTTCATCTAGCTATTCACCAGATCTCACCGCTTTGCAATCACTTGATTGCGAACTTCATGTTTTTTCAGTTGCAGATGGTGAAGAAGCTAAAAACACCGCAACTTTGCTTAATCTGTGGAATTGGCTTGGCGCGGCTGGTTTCACCCGCTCGGATCTAATCGTGGGAATAGGCGGGGGAGCGATCACGGATCTGACGGGATTTGCCGCAGCAACTTGGTTGCGTGGTATTGATTGGATAGCCGTTCCTACATCTTTGGCTGGAATGGTAGATGCAGCTGTAGGTGGAAAAACAGGAATTAATTCTGATTACGGAAAGAATCTCATTGGTTCTTTCTACTCACCAATTTCAGTGATTGTTGATGTTGATTTACTGGGAACACTTTCGCCAAGAGATATTTCAGCCGGCATGGCCGAAGTCATTAAATGCGGATTTATATCTGATCCCCAGATTTTGAAGTTAGCTGCTGAGAATTCAACTCAAACTCTTCTTTCAAATCGTGATGCACTTATCGAAATTGTTGCTCGAGCGATATCAGTTAAAGCATCTGTCGTTTCTTCAGATTTCAAAGAAAGCTTTGCTCGCGAAGCGCTTAATTACGGCCATACCTTGGGTCATGCCATAGAAATTCATGCGCAATATCAGTTGCGCCATGGTGAAGCGGTTTCGATAGGTATGGTTTTTGTCGCAGAATTAGCCGCAGTTCGCGGATTGATAGATGAAGCCACATTAACCATGCATCGCGATTTGTTAAAAAGATATGACCTACCAACTACCTTTGATCGCCAAGCATGGTCGAAGTTATTGCCGTTGCTTTCCTTGGACAAGAAAGCCAGGGGTAACACCCTTCGTTTTGTCGTCTTAGATGGCATAGGGTCAACAAAGCGTTTGGAAGATGTTACTTCCAACGAACTCGATGCTGCTTATGAGATGATTTCCTCATGAAGATCTTGGTAATCAATGGTCCTAATCTTTCACGTTTAGACATTCGAGATTCTTCAATCTACGGTGATCTCAATTATGCCGAGTTAAAGAACCTGATCGACATCGCAGCGACAAAGCACGGCTTTGAAGCAGATGTACGACAAAGTGATGATGAAGCAACAATCATTGGTTGGCTGCATGAGGCCGCTGACAATAAGACTCCGGTGATTATCAACCCTGCAGCCTTTACACATTATTCATATGCGATTCGCGATGCTGCTGAGCTCGTTAAGGCGCCACTGATCGAAGTTCACTTATCTAATCCATTGAGCCGAGAAGAATTCCGTCATACCTCTGTAATTTCAGGAGTGGCCAATGGAACTATCGGAGGTTTCGGTCCGAATTCCTATGTTTTGGCCATCATTGCTCTAGCAAATCTGCTTTCAAAGTAGCAAAGCACACCCACGGAGCGGGTATCCTTTAACCTTCGTAAAAGTAAACGCAATCGATACAGAGCGGGTGGATGAGCTGTGGCAACAACAAATGATTTGAAAAACGGAATGACCTTGGACATCGAAGGCCAATTGTGGACAGTAGTTGAGTTCCAGCATGTGAAGCCAGGTAAGGGTCCAGCATTTGTGCGTACAAAGCTCAAGTCAGTTCTAAGTGGCAAGGTTGTAGATAGAACGTACAACGCTGGCGTGAAAGTAGATGTTGCAATTCTAGAAAAGCGTGAAATGCAATACCTCTATAAAGAGGGCGATGATTTTGTATTCATGGACACGAAAACATATGACCAGATGACTATTAGCGGAGCAACTGTTGGAGATGCAGCCAACTACATGCTTGAAAATACTGAGGCAATCGTGGCAGTAAACGAAGGTAATCCTTTATACATCGAGCTGGCCGCATCTGTTCCGTTGAAGATTACTTACACCGAACCAGGTATTCAGGGCGATCGTTCTTCTGGTGGTACAAAGCCAGCAACAGTGGAAACTGGAATTGAAATTCAGGTCCCATTGTTTATCAAGCAGGACGAGATTGTTTTGGTTGATACACGTGATGGGTCTTATCAGGGTCGCGCTAACTAGTGTCAGCTCGCAGCAAAGCGCGTAAACAAGCGCTAGATCTTTTGTATGAAAGTGATATTCGCGGGAGCGATCTCGTAGAGACTTTGCGCTCTAGGGATGTTCCAGATGAGGGTCCTGACGCCCGCCCAATACGCGAATACACCAAGGAATTAGTTCACGGAGTTTCTGATAATCGCCGCAAGATTGATGAACTGATCACAACCTACGCCCAAGGGTGGGATATGGACCGTCTGCCTGCGGTAGATCGAAATATCCTAAGGTTAGGAATTTACGAGATTCTTTGGGCGACAGAAGTGCCAATCAGTGTTGCGATTGATGAGTCCCTTGCACTTGCTAAAGAGTTATCCAGCGATGATTCATCAAAGTATATTCATGGCGTTTTAGGACGAATCGCAAGCATTAAAGACACTATTTCAATTTAGTAAGTGCAAAGTTCTGCACGAAAACTCCGACTTCTTCTTCGGTGAAATTTGCAAAGATCTGCAGCAGGTGAAGATCGCTACTTCGAAGTGAGATTACTTCGCCATTCCAGTCATGCCGCATGTGGGCTATGCGTTGAATAATTTTCAAGGGCGCCTCTGAGGTCGATTCTGTACTTCGGGAAAGTTTGCGTACATCAATTATTACGCGGCCCGCAGAGATTCCTTTTTCTGGTGGTGATAGAAGTTCGGCGACCGGAACACCATAGAGTTCTGCTATCTCAATCAACTTCTCGGTACTGATGGATCGATCGCCCCGCTCATACGACCCCAATGCGATTGCAGAGATGGAGCCTTTGCTCTGTTGTGATACTTGGCTAAGGGTTAAGCCTTTTGACCTTCGAACCGCCCGTAGTCGTAATTGCAGCGCCGTTAACGTGATTTCTTTGCTCATGCAGGCAGGGTATAAAGCTTCGGCTCGACACTTTTTGGTTATCCACAGTTGATTCAGATCGGTGCTAGTATCGCGCCTGCATCCTTTAACGACCCATCCAGAGAGGTGGGAAAGGAGATTTATATGAGCGTAGCCCTGTCCGCACCTGACATTAAGCGTGCGTTGACTCGTATTTCACATGAGATCCTAGAAAGAAATCAAGGATCTACATCAATTGTTCTCTTAGGGATTCCTACTCGTGGTGCGCATTTAGCCCAGCGCATTGCAGCGATTATCTCTGAAATTGAAGGTTCTGATGTTCCCTGTGGAACGTTAGATATCACTTTGTTCCGCGATGATTTAAGACTTCGCCCACCAAAAGCAATCATGCCTACAAACATTCCTACATGTGGAATCGAGGGTATGGATGTAATTCTGGTTGATGATGTTCTTTTTTCGGGGCGAACAATTCGGTCGGCACTTGATGCCCTAGGAGAAATCGGTCGCCCTCGCACGGTCCAATTGGCCGCTTTGGTTGATAGAGGCCATCGAGAACTTCCAATAAAGGCTGACTTTGTTGGTAAGAATCTACCGACATCAAAGACTCAATCTGTTCGCGTCTTATTGGGCGAGATAGATGGTCGAGATGAAGTTAGCATCGAAGGGGTTGAGCAATAATGCGCCATCTCCTATCAATCGCAGATATCAGCAAAGCTGAAGCTATTTCGATTTTGGATACTGCTAACGAGCTAGCACGTGTCAGCGACGGTGCAGTGAAGAAGCTGCCCACACTTCGTGGTCGCACAATCGTAAATTTGTTTGCAGAAGACTCAACGCGTACTCGAATCTCCTTCGAAGCCGCAGCCAAGCGATTGTCAGCCGATGTAATTAACTTCTCGGCTAAGGGGTCAAGTGTCAGCAAGGGTGAATCTTTGAAAGACACCGCGATGACACTGCAGGCGATGGGCGCTGATGCTGTGGTCATTCGACACTCTGCATCCGGTGCAGCGCAGCGTTTAGCAGATTCGCAATGGATGTCTGGAAGTGTTGTAAATGCCGGAGATGGTACTCATGAACACCCAAGTCAAGCTTTGTTAGACGCTTTCACAATTCGCAAACACCTGGGTATGGGTAAAAGTGATCTTGATGGCCTAAGCGTTGCGATAGTTGGCGATGTATTGCATTCGCGAGTAGCTCGATCGAATGTACTTCTACTTTCAAAACTAGGAGCAAAAGTTACTTTAGTTGCACCGCCAACCTTGGTTCCTGTTGGGGTCGCAACCTGGCCTTGCAATGTTTCCTATGACTTAGACGCAGTTATTCCATTTGTTGATGTAGTGATGATGCTTCGAGTGCAACAAGAACGGATGACTGATTTTTATTTCCCAAACGCTCGAGAATATTCGCGTTACTTTGGTTTGAATACGCAACGCATGAATTCCATGAAAGCTGAATCAATTGTTATGCACCCGGGGCCAATGAATAGAGGGCTTGAAATTTCCGCTGAGGTTGCAGATAGTGCACGTTCGGTAATCACAGAGCAAGTAACAAACGGTGTAAGCGTAAGAATGGCAATTTTGTATGTTCTTCTTACCGGTGGAGCTTTGGAATCAGGGAGTAATTAAATGAGCGCAATAGATTATGTAATCAAGGGTGGACAGCTCCCTGATGGAACTAAGGCAGATCTTTGTATTTCGGGTGAAGAAATCGTTGAAATAACCGCTAATTTTTCCGGGCAGAGCAAGGAAGTTGTCGAAGCCGCAGGCTGCATTGTTTTGCCGGGTCTGGTCGATTTGCATACACACCTGCGTGAACCAGGTCGCGAAGATGCCGAGACAGTTCTAAGTGGTAGTCGCGCAGGAGCTAAAGGTGGATTTACTGCACTGTCCGCGATGGCAAACACCTCTCCAGTTGCCGATACTGCCGGAGTAGTTGAGCAGGTATATCGCTTAGGTCAAGAAGCAGGTTTGCTAGATGTGTTTCCGATTGGAGCGGTCACTGAGGGATTGAATGGGCAAACTCTTTCTGAGATCGGTGCGATGGCAGATTCAGTTGCGCAGGTCAGAGTCTTTAGTGATGATGGGCATTGTGTTTCTGATCCGTTAGTTATGCGTCGAGCTTTAGAGTACATAAAGAAGTTCGGCGGCGTCATCGCACAACATGCGCAAGATCCACGAATGACTGTTGGTTCGCAAATGAATGAAGGTGCAGTCTCATCTCGGCTTGGACTAAAAGGTTGGCCAGCAGTTGCCGAAGAAGCGATAATTGCTCGTGATGTGTTACTGGTTGATCATGTTCAATCCAGACTCCATATCTGTCATCTAACAACTGCTGGCGGAGTAGAAATTATTCGGTGGGCTAAGGCCCGTGGAATAAATGTGACGGCAGAGGTTACGCCGCATCACCTGTTACTAACGGATGATCTAGCTTCTTCTTACGATCCGATCTACAAGGTTAATCCACCTCTTAGAACTGAATCAGATGTTCATGCTTTACGTGAAGCTTTAGCAGATGGAACCATCGACATTGTTGCAACCGATCACGCTCCACATCCTTTAGAGGATAAAGAGTGCGAATGGCAGGAGGCGGCTTTTGGTATGTTGGGTTTGGAAACTGCTCTGTCAATCGTTCAAAAAACGATGGTGGATACGGGTTTAATGAAATGGGATCAAGTGGCAGAGCGCATGAGTCATGCGCCAGCCCGAATTGGTGGTTATGTTCTTCAGGGGCAGAAAGTTTCGGTTGGCAGTAAAGCGAATCTGACTGTGATCAACCCAACGAAGAGTTGGAGAGTGGATCGAGATTTGGTTCTATCAAACTCATCAAATACTCCCTACCATGGCCATGAACTACCCGGACTAGTGCTGCATACCTTCTTCAAAGGTAAACAAACACTAAATAATGGTTCTATCGCCGACAAGGAGAGTAAGTAATGGCAACTGCTTACCTTGTTCTAGATGATGGGCGAATTTTTGAGGGCTCCTCGTGGGCATGTACTGGGAAGAGCTTTGGTGAAGCAGTTTTCCAGACAGGTATGACCGGGTACCAAGAAACTTTGACCGACCCTTCGTATCACAAACAGATAGTTGTTATGACTGCGCCACATATCGGCAATACTGGAGTCAATGATTTCGATAATGAGTCGGAAAAGATTTGGGTCGCAGGCTTTGTTGTCCGCAATCCTTCATCGCTAACGTCAAACTGGCGGGCGCAGAATGATCTCGAGGCTGAACTGGTAGATCAAGGAGTAGTTGGCATTCAAGGCGTTGATACACGAGCAATCACAAGACATTTGCGTGATCGTGGAGCTATGCGAGTTGGGATATTTTCGGGGCTAGAACTTTCTCGGGAAGAAATGGTGGTAGAAGTCCGCAAGGCTGAAGCCATGGCGGGGGCTTTTCTCGTGAAAGATGTATCGACTCCGACAACGTACGTAGTCCCAGCGTTGGGTCAGAAGAAATTTACTATTGCAGCCCTTGATCTTGGAATAAAAGCAGCCACGCCTCGCGCTTTAGCAGAACGTGGTGTCGAAGTTCATGTCATGCCCTTTGATACGTCAGTAGATCAAATCATGGCAATCAATCCTGATGGCGTTTTTCTCTCTAATGGACCTGGTGATCCTTCGACGATGAGCGATGTGATCGAAGTTGTTAGAGAACTTTTGTTGGCCGAAATTCCCATCTTTGGTATTTGTTTCGGTCATCAAATTTTGGGACGTGCTTTAGGTTTTGAAACATATAAATTACAGTTTGGGCACAGAGGGATTAATCAGCCAGTGATGGATAAGAACACCGGTAAGGTTGAAATCACCGCACACAATCATGGCTTTGCGGTGAAAGCACCAACTGATACTGAGTTCTCAACGGTTTATGGTCGTGGTGAAGTGACGCATACTTGCCTTAATGATGGAGTTGTTGAAGGTTTAGCTCTGTTGGATCGTCCGGCATTTTCTGTTCAGTATCACCCAGAAGCCGCGGCCGGACCACATGATGCTTCCTATCTTTTTGATCGTTTCATAGATTTGATGTCCAAAAAGGTGGTCGCATAATGCCGTTAGACTCATCTATCAAGAGTGTTTTGGTAATTGGTAGTGGACCGATCGTTATTGGTCAGGCATGCGAATTCGATTACTCAGGAACACAAGCCTGCCGAGTTCTGCGTGCAGAAGGAATCAGAGTGATTCTTGTTAACTCAAACCCGGCAACGATTATGACCGATCCTGAGTTCGCAGATGCAACATATATCGAACCGATTACTCCGGAAATTATTGAACGAATCATCGCGCATGAAAAGCCAGATGCGGTGCTTGCAACTTTGGGTGGACAAACAGCACTAAACGCTGCGATTGGCCTTTACCAACGCGGAACCCTTGCCAAGTATGGAGTTCGTTTGATTGGTGCTGATGTTGATGCAATTAATCGCGGAGAAAATCGTGAACTTTTTCGCGCAATTGTTGAAAAGGTGGGCGGAGAGTCGGCGAAGTCTCGCATCTGTCACACAATGGAAGAAATCCTGCTTGCAGTTGTTGAATTAAACTATCCAGTTGTAGTTCGCCCATCCTTCACTATGGGTGGCCTAGGTTCTGGAATTGCCTTTGATGAAGCAGAACTGCGCCAGATTGCAGGTGCTGGTCTTCGACACAGTCCCACCTCTGAAGTGCTCCTCGAGGAATCGATCATTGGTTGGAAAGAGTACGAACTCGAAGTTATGAGAGATAACAAAGACAACGTTGTTATCGTGTGTTCAATTGAGAATCTGGACCCTATGGGTGTCCACACCGGAGATTCGATCACAGTTGCCCCGGCGATGACCCTGACTGATGTTGAATATCAGAAACTTCGTGATTTATCGATGGACATTATTCGGGAAGTCGGTGTTGATACTGGTGGATGTAATATCCAGTTCGCGGTCAACCCATCAAATGGTCGAATAATTGTGATCGAAATGAATCCAAGAGTTTCTAGATCTAGTGCGCTTGCATCAAAAGCGACGGGATTTCCGATTGCAAAGATTGCAACAAAGTTGGCGATCGGTTACACATTAGATGAGATCACCAACGACATCACCAAGGTCACACCGGCATCATTTGAACCCACTTTGGATTATGTTGTTGTTAAGTTGCCACGTTTTGCTTTCGAAAAGTTTG
>JBIKSX010000042.1:0-5626 GCA_044348405.1 Candidatus Planktophila sp. | reverse complement strand
TGATCAATGTCATTTGCATTGAGGTCAGCCATCTTCTGTGTTGCGATCTCCTTGACCTGCGCCATGGTGATGTTTGCAACCTTTGTCTTGTGAGGAACAGCTGATCCCTTTTCAACCCCAGCAGCCTTCAAGATCAAACGTGATGCAGGAGGTGTCTTGGTGATGAATGTGAATGAGCGATCTTCGTACACAGTAATTTCAACTGGAATGATCTGGCCCTTTTGTGATGCTGTTGCATCGTTGTATGCCTTCACGAATTCCATGATGTTGACACCATGCTGACCTAGCGCAGGACCAACTGGTGGTGCAGGTGTTGCTGCTCCAGCTTGAATCTGCAACTTGATAAAGCCGCTTACCTTCTTCTTTGGTGCCATTTCTTTTCCTCTTTTTCTTGGTTTTGTTCTAAAAATTAAATCTTTTGTACTTGGCCGAATGAAAGTTCCACTGGTGTTTCACGTCCGAAGATAGAAACTAGAACCTTGAGCTTTGCTTGCTCTGGCATGATCTCTGAAATCGATGCTGGAAGCGTTGCAAAAGGGCCATCCATAACAGTTACTGACTCGCCAACTTCGAAGTCAACAACGCGGATTGCTTCTTTATCTGACTTCTTCACAGGACGTGGAGCCAGAATCTTTTCCACTTCATCCATGCTCAATGGCGATGGGTGGTGAGCATTTCCAACGAAGCCTGTAACACCAGGAGTGTTACGAACTGCAGACCACGACTCATCAGTTAAATCCATGCGAACTAAAACGTAGCCTGGGTAGATGTTGCGCTTAACCATCTTGAACTGGCCGTTCTTGAGTTCCTTCACTTCTTCTTCAGGTACTTCAATCTGGAAGATGTAATCCTCCATATTTAATGAAGCGATACGGTTGTGAAGGTTGCCCTTCACCTTCTTCTCGTAGCCTGCATAAGAGTGGACTACATACCAATCACCAAGTGCGGTACGTAGCGTGCGGCGAAATTCTGCATTTGGATCGTTTTCATCTGATTCGATGTCGCCATCTTCATCGGATGCGAGCGCGAGATCAGGCTCAGTTGATGCCACAGGTGCTTCAACGATCTCTTCGACGACTGGAGTTGCAATCTCTGATGCGTTAGCAGCGAGCGCAGCTTCGAATGCGTCAGCCTTCATCTCTTCTGTCATTGTCTGTCCTTACCCAAATACCCAGAAGACAAGTCGACCGAGAACAAGGTCGATTAGAGAAACAACGGCGATAATGAAAGTTACGAACACGAGTACTACGGCTGTGTATGTAGTCAGCTGATTACGTGTAGGCCAAACAACCTTACGGAGCTCTGAAATAACTTGGCGATAGAAAAGTCCAACGCGCGCAAATAGACCGAGCTTCTCGGCTACTTGTTCAACTGACTCTGTCATCGTCATTTCCTTTCGAACTTCGTTAGTACTTCTTTATTACTTGCAGTGCGGTCGATCTTTAAAACTTCGTGCAGGGCAGGAGGGACTCGAACCCCCAACCGGCCGCTTTGGAGACGGCAACTCTAGCCAATTGAGCTACTGCCCTTCGCGAGAGCATGGCGAAACCATAGGGAAAAGCAAACCCTCGTGAGCGTCGAAGTGTAGAGGCAAGGTGGGGTTCAGGTCTAACTCGAGCCGGGAATACGGCAGACTTACGCCTATGAAACCTCGTATCTCAGCCCGAATCGCAGCTATCGCAGAATCAGCCACTTTGGCCGTTGATGCAAAGGCAAAAGCGCTTAAAGCAGCAGGCCGACCAGTAATTGGCTTTGGTGCGGGTGAACCAGATTTTCCAACACCTGATTACATCGTTGATGCAGCAGCTGCTGCAACAAAGGTTGTTGCAAACCACCGATATACACCAACACCAGGTTTGCCAGATCTACGAGATGCGATCGTTGCCAAGACAAAGCGCGACAGTAATTATGAAATCACCGCTGACCAGGTTTTAGTAACAAATGGTGGAAAGCAATCTGTATACCAGGCATTTGCATCCATCATTGATCCAGGTGATGAAGTTCTGCTTCCTTCGCCTTATTGGACCACTTACCCAGAGTGCGTGAAGTTAGCTGGCGGAGTAAGTGTTGAAATCTTTGCTGATGAAACACAAAATTATTTGGTATCAGTTGAACAACTTGAAGCCGCTCGAACACCAAAAACCAAGGCTTTGCTTTTTTGCTCACCATCGAATCCAACTGGTTCAGTTTATTCTGTAGAACAAGTTAAGGCGATTGGCCAATGGGCAGTAAAAAACAACATCTGGGTAATCTCTGATGAAATTTATGAGCACTTGTTGTACGACGGTGCTACTGCTCCATCAATGCCAGTGGTTGTTCCTGAACTTGCTGATACCTGCATCATCATTAATGGTGTTGCAAAGACTTATGCAATGACAGGTTGGCGCGTAGGTTGGATGATCGGACCTAAAGATGTGATTAAAGCCGCAACTAATTTACAGTCACATCTGTCATCAAATGTTTCTAACGTTTCACAGCGCGCTGCAATTGCAGCACTAAACGGAAACCTGGACGCAGTTCACAAGATGGGCGAAGCATTCAATCGTCGCCGCAAACTAATTGTTGGATTGCTCAACGAGATTCCTGGCTTTGTGTGCCCAACGCCAACAGGTGCTTTTTACGTTTACCCTTCAGTCAAGGGTGTACTTGGAACAACTATTCGGGGCAAAACACCAACAACTTCAGCCGAGTTAGCAACGCTACTTCTTGAAGAAGTAGAAGTTGCTGCAGTTCCTGGCGAAGCGTTTGGTCCATCTGGATATCTACGTTTTTCATACGCAACTAGCGATGAAGATATCGTTGAAGGCATTGGCCGTATCAAAAAGCTACTTACTGAAGGCTAAAGCTCAATCCCCACTAGGTTTACTTCAGCTTCAAGGGTTATTCCAAATACCTCTTTAACTTGATTGCGTGCACGCTTTGCAAGCTCTGCGATATCAGCTGCGCTTGCGCTGCCCGAGTTTGTAAGTGCAAGTACATGTTTTGTAGAAACTCGAGCACCGCCAACTTGATCACCTTTATGAGTGCCCGAGTTTTCAATCAACCACGCCGCCGAAATCTTTACTCTGCCATCTATCAACGGCCATTTAGGCGCAGCGTTTGGTAGTTCATCTGCCTTTTGTTGAGAAATGATTGGATTGGTGAAAAATGAACCCGCAGACCAAGAATCATGATCATCTTGTGACAATAACATTCCCTTGCTTGCGCGAAGTTCTAAAACTGCGGTTCGAGTTTGTTTAACAGAAGCTTTATCTCCAGGTTCGACACCTAGTTTTTTTGCAAGTTCAAGATAGGTTATTGGATCACTCATTTCACCGATTCGAATTTGAAACTGCACATCCAAAACAACATAGCGTCCAGGATGGGCCTTGAAGTAAGAATTGCGGTATGTGAATTGGCATTCCGCGTTTGTAAAAGTCTTTACTGTTTTCTCTTGGCGATCATAGGTACGCACTCGTGTAATGAATTCGGATACTTCGTGTCCGTATGCACCAATGTTTTGGATTGGCGCTGCACCAACAGTTCCTGGAATTCCGCTCAGAGTTTCAAGTCCTGCAAAGCCTCGATCAATTGTTGTTTGAACAAAGGCATCCCAGTCTTCTCCTGCACCAATTGTTAGCGTCGCGCCACTGCAAGCATCAACTTCGGATTTCACAGAGTTATTTGAAATACGAATAACAGTGCCATCAAAGCCATTATCTGAAACAAGAAGATTTGTGCCACCGCCAAGAATTAAGATGGGTGAATCGCCAGCTTGTTCAATTGCGGCAATGATTTCTGTTTCGCTAGAAACGTGAACAATTTTCTTTGCCGGTCCACCCACTCGCAAACTGGTGTATTTGGCTAGATCGGTCATGAAAGAAGGTTACCTGCGAGGAGACAAAATTGCGTCTTTGCCTCTGTACTTATCCAGGATCCGGTCATAGTTTTTCTTAGATTGAACTTCGCGGTATTCAGGTTCGGCATCGTGATATCCATGGTGACGATCCTGAATAAGCGGTAGTTCCATCTGCAATAACCGTCCACCGGCCTGGCGAATCTTTAGCGAGTATTCGATATCAGCATTTCGATAATACAAAGCACGTGGATTAAATCCGCCAACTTCAATCATTGCTTCTCGGTTAAATGCCATGAAATATGAAAAGAGAACATCTACTTCGCCCGGTCCCTTGTCATCAACACTGCGCCATTCATCTTGGGTGTTAACCAATCCCCCACGCCAACCAACGGCAACGTATTCACCCTGTTCTAGCTCTTGAACAACAGGCGTAATTGCATCGCCGGTAAATCGTGTTGATGGATCCATTATCACTACATACTTGCTTTTAACTTTTTCAAGAAAAACATTGGCACAATCTCCCCATGCCGCGCCAGTATTAACTGCAATTAGATAAGTTCGCTTGTCCATTTGTTCAAACAACGCACCTGCATCGCCAATTGAAATGATTGCAACTGCGCAATTGCTGTTGGCTTTAATTGTTTTGACTGTTTCTAAAGCGTCATCAGTGAATCCATCCACGATCAAACCAACAGTTACCTTATTTTCTAAGTCAATCGGTCTGATGTCTCGTGGATAAGCAAGGGTTATATATGGCTTCTTTGGACGCAATTCGTATCCTCCAGCAACATCTACAACTTCATAGCCTGCCTGAAGTAACTCATCGCGGTATTTATCTGCAAGGGCAAAATCTTTTGCTGCACGTGCATCCATGCGTGCTTGAGCAAGGGCAGTTACAGAATCTGGAATGTTCATTTGGAAATCACCGCTTGTGACATTCCGAAAACCTTTACACCTGCAGAAGTTGCGCTGAGTTCAAGGGTTATTTGATTGCCATCAACTGCGACAACATTGCCCGTCACAGTCAGATCTACTTTTTGATCTGCCGGAACAACAACTGGCTTCATGAACCGTCCAGAAAATTGCGTTACCTTTTGTGATCCGCCAGCCCAATCGGATACATACTTTCCGACAAGTGCCATCGTTAGCATGCCGTGGGCAATTACATCGGGTAGCCCAACAGCTTTAGCAAAATCTTCATTTTGGTGAATTGGATTCTGGTCTCCACTGGCATCGGCATATGCCTTTAACATCGCACGATCAAGATAAAACACTTTTTCTTCAAGGGCCGTTCCGACGCCGATCATGCGCGAACCACCAATGTTGACCAAGTTGAAACAACAAGCTCAGCGCCAGCATGTAAATCAGAGCGAATAACAACGAATTCGTTTCCATCACTTATTTTGTAGCTTTCAATCGTTGATGAGCATTTCAGAGAATCATTAGCCACGATTGGTCGCTTGATTTCAAAACGCTGATCTCCGTGAACAACTCGAGTCCAGTTCAAACCAATTTCAGGGTCAGAAAGAATTTCTTGCGATTGGGTTAATGTGATTCGAATAGCAAAGGTGGGAGGCGCGATAGTTGTGTCATTTTCAGAGAGCACAGCACAGAAGGCATCAATCTGAGATTGTGTGACAGTTACTACTTCAGCACCTTGGAAGGTGCGCCCGACCGAATCGGGATTGAGCATTAGCGAGTTTCGCGGTGAAGAGTTGAAGACTTGCAACGTGGACAGAACTTCTTTAGTTCCATACGGTCTGGATCGTTGCGGCGGTTCTTCTTAGT
>JBIKSX010000041.1:0-5627 GCA_044348405.1 Candidatus Planktophila sp. | reverse complement strand
TATGGCTCGCGGTATTCGCTACGTCCACCACGGTCATTGCGGTCGTATCGATCATTGCGATCCCGACGGTTGCGATTATTGCGATCATTACGATCTAGGCGTGCTGGACGCTCTGGTCGTTCACGCTTTTCGCGAACCTTTACGACAGTGATAACACCATCTTCTTCGATGGTTTCTCCGGGTGTTACACCTTCGCCAGTTGCACGTCGACGGCGGCGGCGGCGGGTTGAAGTTGCGCCTTCTGCTGAATCTTCTTCGCCACTGTCTTCAGTTGAATCTTCATCGCCAATTTCAGTATTTGTTGCATCGACAGAACCTGGCTTGCGACGACCACGGCCACCACGACGGCGACGGCGATTACGATTTCCGCGCTCTTCAGAATCAGATGCGGCGCCTTCGGTGCTAGCAACTTTGGTTGTAGCCTCTTTTGGTTCAGCGTTTTCATTCTTGGCAGCAGCCTTCTTTGCAGGCTTGCTTGCACTTTCTTTCTTAGCAGCAGGCTTTTCAGGTGCTGCTTGAAAAATAGGGACCGGAATTGCTGCGGCCTTCTTACGGGTTGTCTTTTTTTCTTCAGTTATTTCAGTAACTGGAGCATCAGCTTTAGCCGATGCTTTTTTAACCGCACGCTTGCGCGGTGTTTTAGGCTGAATCGCCATGGCACCAAATCCTTTATGCCCCTTGCGGAGCTATCTTCTTAAAAAATCCTGTTGGGTTTTCCGTACCGTTCGCGCTGGGCTTGTATCGCGATTGATCGCGAGCCGCGCTGAACTGGTGTCTTAATTATGGCAGAGCAGGGCTGATTTGCCTATTTACCCGCGTAAACGAGCGTGAACGTTCTGCAGCAGGCCAAATCCGATCAAGGTGGCAAACATTGATGATCCGCCATAGGAAATAAATGGCAAAGGAACCCCTGTCATAGGCATCAGCCCCAAAGTCATTCCAATGTTTTCAAAAATTTGGAAAGCAAACCATGCAATAACGCCAGTACATACCAGTCGTCCAAATGGATCAGATGTTCGTCGAGCGATAGAAAATGCCCGCATCAATAGTATGAGGTACAAAATCAAAATAAATCCGCTGCCGACGAATCCTAGTTCTTCACCTGCAACAGTAAAAATAAAATCTGTTTGTTGTTCTGGAACAAAGCGACCACTAGTTTGTGGACCATTAAACAATCCCGTTCCAAGTAAGCCGCCTGAACCAACAGTGATGCGTGCTTGACGCAACTGATATCCGGCACCTTGAGTATCAGCATTTGGGTCCACAAAAGTTTGTAAGCGATTTACTTGGTACTCACTTACTACTCCGGCCTTAACTGCAACAAAGCCACCTAAAACCGCAAGAAGCAAAAGACCAGCAACCCAGCGGGCGGGGGCACCAGAGACTGCAATGATTGTTACAACCGCTGCTGCAATAATTAAAATTGTTCCCATGTCGGGCTGGGCAATAATGAGAAATACCGGAATTGCTGCAATTACTAAAGCTTGTAGAACATCTTTACTTGTTGGTTGATTACTGTCATGGGTTCGCTCGGACAAAATCATGGACATACCAATAATGATTGCAATCTTTGCCAGCTCTGCTGGTTGAATCTGAAAACCACCAGGTAGTGCAATCCATGCCCGCGCACCATTGATTTCAGCGCCTAAGCCCGGGATTAAAACAATCACTAAGCCCAATACGCCAGCGCCCCACAACAAAGGTGTGTATGCACGCAGTAATCGGTAATCAATGACAGTAGTTCCGTACGCCAACAAACCGCCAATCAAGATGTTAATTGTGTGGCGCTTTAAGTAATACTGACCGTCTAAGCCGTTACGTATGTACCAATCGCGCGTTGCCGACCACACTAAAA
Source organism: Candidatus Planktophila sp. (assembly GCA_044348405.1). Lineage (GTDB taxonomy): Bacteria > Actinomycetota > Actinomycetes > Nanopelagicales > Nanopelagicaceae > Planktophila. Next base: position 3,772 of record JBIKSX010000041.1, on the reverse strand, counting down.
GTGTGCCAATAATCAAAAGCAGGGCCACGACAGCGGTTAATACTGGATCCCAACCGCTAAACAATGATTGGCGGCTACGTCGATACAACCTTTGGCGTGCGTGAATCTGACTCACTTGCTCGCCTCCTTAGGTTTTGTTGCTGGTGAAATCTTAGGCAATTTGCTTGGAGGTTTACCTTCGGGGAATAACGCCGCGCCAGGAACGACTTTGTTGCCCACTACACCAAAGAGAGTTTGGTAAATCTGTCGTACACCAACACCGGATGTGGATGCACCAAAACCACCTTGTCCAACCATCATGACAACGGCATAGCGTGGGTTCTTACTTGGTGCATATGATGCAAACCATGATGTGTCATCTTTAAGTGAGCCATTTGGGTTTCGGCCAAAAACTTGAGCAGTTCCGGTCTTGCCGCTGATCTCAACTGGGAATCCTGCAAAAGCACCTGCTGCGGTTCCGCCGATTACAACCTCACGTAAAGATCCACGTAAGAAAGCCAAGATAGATGGTGCAGCTTTTACGGTTCCAAGTTTCTGAGGTGTAAATGTCTTAACAACCGTGCCATCAGTTTTTACGATTGCTTTTGCAACCATCATCTGCCAAATGGTTCCACCGTTTGCAATAGCGGCATACAGTTGAGTTAACTTCAAAGGTGTCATAACTGTGTCACCTTGTCCGATAGAAAAGTTCACGGCATCTCCTGCACGGACTTTGTCTCCATCAACACAATTTTCTTCAGCTAATTGCAGTAAAAATGGTGTTTGCTGCGCCTTGGTTGCACGTTCTTTATAGTTGCAATAAAAATCCTTGTTTTGCTGGTACCAGCTCTTCTTGTAATCGCGATCGGCAAGACGTGATGTTGATTCAGATGGAAGGTCAATACCAACCTTTTGTGTGATGTTAAAAGCTTTAGCAGCTTCAAAGAAGTAATCATTAGGGTTGGATTTAGGTCTTAATCCACCATCCCGAAGCCATTCATCAAAGGCGATTTGATACCAAATCGTGTCGCATGAAACCGCCATTGCTTTGTACATGTTCATGGTGCCTTGGTTCTTGCTATCAAAGTTTCTAAAAGTACGCGTTCCGACCTGCACCTCTGAAGGACACTTGTAGTTAGCCTTAACGTCATACCCGGCATTTGCTGCTGCAAGCAGTGAAACCACTTTGAAAGTTGAAGCAGGTGCAAACAAACCTTGTAAAGCCCGGTTAAGTGCCGGGACAGATTTCTTTTCACTAAACAAATCTTCAGCTTGCTGAACCGTTAAACCTGTTTCCCATGCATTTGGGTCATAAGTTGGATACGAGGCAAGTGCCAAAATTCGGCCAGTTTTTACATCCATCACAACAGCAGCTCCCGAATCAGAGGTGTAACCATTTGCACGTCCACGAAGCACGGCATCCTTGAGAGCTTTTTCAACACCTGCTTGTAGGCGAACATCAAGACTAGTAACTAAGTGATCTCCCGGAACTGGTTGAGTGTTCTGACTTTCACGAGTAATTGATTCCTTGCGATCGACAATCACTGTTCTAATTCCTGGTTCGCCACGCAAAAATGAATCGTATTGAATTTCTAAACCAGATTTTCCAATTGACTCACTGCGGAAATACTGCTTGCCATTTCCTTTTAAGAGATCACTTTCAGTTAAAGGCCCAACATAGCCAAGCACGTGGGCAGCATTTACATCCAAGTAACTTGGATAATTACGAATAGCAACAGGTTGGGCGTCTACGCCAGGGAAAGCATCTGCTCGTTCAACTATCTGCAAAGCAATATCTGGATCTGCCGATTTTGTAATTGGGATCGGTTGGTACCTAGAACCTTGCCAGCAACCAGCTTTTTGTCCCTTAGGAAGTTCGCCACACAAACGAGTGTTTTGATAAATATCTTTGTACTTTAAATTGAGCAACTTGGCCAGGCGTTTCATAACATCTACGCCTTTATCTTCGAGCTTATCGATCGCGATTCGATCAATGGTGACCGCTAAACCAGCCTTATTCATGGCCAGCGGAACGCCATACCCGTCAACTATTAAACCTCGATTGGCTGGTGCCACAACATCTCGGCTTTGAATACTTAGCGCTGCATCTTTGTACTTAGGACCAGCTGCAACTTGTAAGTAAAAGAGACGTCCAAAAAGTGCCACCATTAAAGAAACAATCAAAATCTGCACAACTAATAATGCTAGGCGGGATCTACTGTTCATAGTGCTGACCGCGAATCAAAAATCAAAGCGTGTAAACGAGAGAACACCGGAAGCATCATCGGTGAAACCAACAATGCCCAGATGCTCATTCCAAACAACGTAATTGTTATCTGACCCAGGGATCCAATGGAAACTCCTAATAGTGCTCCAGTAACCAAGTAAGCGATTTCTACAAAGAAATTAGCAATAACGACAAAGAAAACAATTCCAATTGCATTGGCATGGATATTGTCATCGCCGTATCCAATGTAGGAAATTGCATACCCAGCCAGCAACATGATCAAAGTCCACTGACCAAAGGGTCCACTTGAACTTTGTGATAAATCCATCAAGATTCCGGATGAAAATCCAATCACCGCCGCAACTTCGGGTTGACTTAAAACCGCCCAGGTTAGAGCGAAGAGCAACAATAGTGAAAATCCCCCGCCTGGCAAACGAAACTGCGAAACAATTGCTTCTTGAATCAAAAAGATCAGCAAGAAGATTGGTGTGGCAATCGAGATCTGACGAGTAAGCATCGCAATTAGTTGTTAGCAGTAGGTGATGGGGTAACAGTGACCGTAACTGTAGGTATTGGTGTCACTTGAGGTTTTTTTGGAACCAAGGAATCACCAGGATCAGATGTTGGGCCACTGACAACAACTGCCACAACTCCTAAAGTCGAAAAATTTGTGTAGTAACGAATGGTCGCAGTTTGTGCGATTGCGCCTGCAGAATTGTCTACTTGGCTCACATAGCCCAACGGAACGCCTGGAACAAAGGGACGGTTTGCGATACTTCCACGTGCAAGCAAGACATCGCCGACCTGTACAGTCGTTGAATTATCAAGTAATTGCAGGCTGGCTGAGCGATTTCCCCGCCCAGAAAGAATTCCTATTTGCTGGGTTCCAGCAATTCGAGCACCCACTTTAAAAGCTGAATCACTAGCAAGCTGGATCAGTGCTGAATTTGGATAGACATCTTTAACAACTCCAGCCAAACCAAATTGCGACAGCACCGTCATATTTTTCTTAATGCCAACATTGCTTCCAGAATCAATTGTGATTGTCTGGGAAAAAGATTGACTTGAACCTTGGCTAATTACCTTGGCATTTACAATCTTATAACCGGCAGTACCAGCTAAATCTAAAATATTTTGAAGTTGTTCTAATTGGCCATCAGCATTTTTGCGATTTAGGAGCTGTAATTTTAATTCAGCATTTTCTGCCTCTAGCTTTTCAATTTGATTTCCAGTGCGACCAAGTTGGGTGGCATCGGACAAAAAGTTCTTCACAGGATTAAGGACTGCAGCACCAGCACGCTGGAATGGAGAAAGAACCGTCTGAGTTCCCTGCTTAAAACTTTCAAGCACCTTCACGCCACGTAGATCTAAGGTAATTAGAAATAGCGAGGTGACAATCAAGATCACTAACAACAAACGTGCGCGACCTTCACCGCCCTTACGCATTAAAGGTTGGCCTTATCGACGTGGCTCGGAGATTAGAACCTTCTCAAGAGCTTCAAACTCTTCGATGCACTTTCCGGAACCTTCAGCAACTGCATCCAATGGACGCTCTGCAATGTGAAT
>JBIKSX010000040.1:0-5856 GCA_044348405.1 Candidatus Planktophila sp. | reverse complement strand
GAAACAAGTTGGGCAAATTTGGATGTCCTATTGCAAAAACGCGCAGCAGTTGCGCTAGAGATAGCTCACAGCGATATCGCAGATCCTGCTTCGTCCATGTTGTTGACTGCGGCTGCTTATCAAGCGCGGGATGCAAATATTCAAAATCGTTCGCAAGCCGAAAGTGGATTATCGGGGGCTTTGGGTCTGCTTCTAGAGGATTCACAACAACTAGCAACCGCGGCCGATAGCGCTTTGCTTACTGAATTATCAGGGCTGACGGACAAAATCAGAGTTGCTATTGCTTTGCACACTGATGCCGTGGCTCGCACCCAAATGGTGCGCAGTAAATTCATTGTCCGGCTTTTTCGATTGGCTGGAACTGCGCCATTACCGATCACATATGAATTCGAATCTGATGTTCTCTAAAAGAGCTTTTGCACTTCTTGCTGCATCATTTGTATTCCTTACCGGGTGCGCAGCGGTTACGGATTTGTTGCCTGAAAAAAAGGCAACCAGTGTTCTCAGTGGCCGAGAAGGAATCGATGGACAAGTCCTAGCTGTAAAAATTGATGATACAAATGCAGCACATCCGCAAATCGGCTTAGAAGATGCAGAAATTGTTTACATCGAACAGGTGGAGGCTGGACTAACTAGATTGGCTGCAATTTATTCAACAGTAATTCCGCAGCGAATAGGACCTGTTCGCAGCGCGCGAATTTCGGATATCGATATTTTGAATCAGTATGGACGTGTGGCTTTTGCCTATAGCGGAGCTCAGCGAAAATTACTTCCAGTAATCGCAGCAGCTAACCTGCAAGACATGGGCGCGCAGCGCCAGAGTCCAACGATTTACACAACTGATCCAAACAGAGTTCCCCCAGTCGCAATGGTGCTTCGTGCAGACTTGTTAATGGAAAGAATCAAAGAAAAGAATTTATCGGTTGATGTTGCCAAGAATGTTGGTTTCGTCTTCGGTGATTTACCAGACGGCGGGAAAGCTGTGCAAAAAGCTGTTATCAATTGGCCATCTGCAACGTATTCTGCTGATTGGTCGGAAAAGGAATCGCGTTGGCATTTGTCCCACAACGGTAAGTTAAACCTGGCAGACAGTGGAGTTGTGCTTGGTCCAACAACACTTGTTGTTCAAATGGTAAAGATTTCACCATCGGAATACGGTGACAAATTTGGTGGAGTAACTCCGCTATCTGAAACAGTTGGCATCGGCAAGGCCTATGTACTTCGCGATGGGCAACTCTTCACAGCCACATGGAATAGGGCGTTTCCTGATTCTGGGACAACCTTCACATTAGCTGATGGCTCAATAATGAACTTTGCTGCAGGGCAAATATGGGTGGCCTTAACCGATCGTGAGCCTGAATTCACGTGGCGCAGTGTTGATAAGACGAAGTAGGATTGCCCTCTATCTTTCGATTGAAGCGGAGTACTAAATCATGGCTGAAGTAACAGGCACCGGTCGCGTCAAGCGCGGAATGGCTGAAATGCTTAAGGGCGGCGTCATCATGGATGTTGTTAATGCCGAACAAGCAAAGATTGCTGAAGATGCCGGTGCTGTTGCAGTTATGGCACTTGAGCGAGTACCTGCAGATATCCGCGCCCAAGGTGGAGTAGCCCGCATGTCAGATCCTGACATGATCGAGAAGATTCAAGCCGCGGTATCAATCCCGGTTATGGCAAAGGCACGCATCGGGCACTTTGTTGAAGCTCGTGTTCTGGAATCACTAGGTGTTGACTACATCGATGAATCAGAGGTTCTAACTCCGGCTGATTACGTAAACCATATTGATAAGTTTGATTTCACCGTTCCATTTGTTTGCGGTGCAACAAATCTTGGAGAAGCTCTACGACGCATTAATGAAGGTGCGGCCATGATTCGCTCAAAGGGCGAGGCTGGCACTGGAGATGTTTCAAATGCGATGCAGCACATGCGAATGATTGGTGGAGAGATTCGTCGACTTTCTTCGCTGCGTGAAGATGAACTCTACGTTGCAGCCAAAGAGCTTCAAGCACCATATGACTTGGTTAAGGAAGTTGCTCAAACTGGAAAACTTCCAGTCGTTCTTTTCACAGCTGGTGGTATCGCAACTCCTGCCGATGCAGCACTAATGATGAGCATGGGCGCAGATGGCGTATTTATTGGTTCAGGCATTTTCAAGTCTGGCAATCCAGCGCAACGCGCTGCAGCTTGCGTAAAGGCGACTACATTTTGGAATGATGCAAAGGTTGTAGCTGATGCATCTCGTGGTCTTGGTGAAGCGATGGTCGGAATCAACGTAGCCGATCTTCCAGCCCCACATCGTCTTTCAGAACGTGGTTGGTAACTTCACGTTCAATGAGGGTTGGGGTTTTAGCTTTACAAGGTGATTTCCGGGAACATATCCAATCCTTGTTGGCGTGCGAAGTAGAAGCCGTTGCAGTCAAACGCGCAGCTGAAATTGAAAGTGTTGATGCACTGGTTCTGCCTGGGGGAGAGTCAACGACCATCGCTCAATTGGCCGAAGTTTTTGGCATCTTTGATTTGTTGAAGAGCAAAATCAACAACGGTATGCCGGTGTATGGGTCTTGCGCAGGGATGATCTTGTTAGCCGATGAGATCCTTGATGCAAAAGTTGGTCAAAAGAGTTTTGGCGGTTTAGATATCACGGTAAGACGAAATGCGTTTGGACGTCAGGTTGATTCTTTTGAATCAGATATTGCATTTGATGATGGATCCTCGCAATTGATTCGAGCAGTTTTCATTCGTGCCCCATGGGTTGAAAAAGTAGCAGATTCAGTTCAGGTATTGGCAACCGTTGATACGCATCCCGTTGCAGTTCGCTCGGAAACAGCGTTAGCAACATCTTTTCACCCTGAATTAACCGGTGATCATCGAATTCATCGCTATTTTATCGAGCAGGTAGCCCGCCCAGCACTTCAGAAGGTAAAGTAGCCTAAGAAGAACAGAGCTTGAACTTTATTTAGGTGAGGTGAATCCATGTCAGGCCATTCCAAGTGGGCTACGACAAAGCACAAGAAAGCAATTATTGATAGCCGTCGCGCAAAAGTATTTGCTAAGCAGATTCGTGCAATTGAAGTCGCTGCTCGTAACGGTGGCGCCGATATGGACGGCAACCCAACACTATTTGATGCCGTTGCCAAAGCTAAGAAATCATCGATGCCCGCCGACAACATCGATCGTGCAATCAAGCGAGGCGCAGGATTAGAAGCTGGCGCAAAAGACTGGATCACCATCATGTACGAGGGTTATGGTCCAAACGGTGTGGCAATCATGATCGAATGTTTATCGGATAATCGAAACCGTTCGGCATCTGAAGTAAAGGTTGCTGTCACTAGAAACGGCGGGTCTATGGCAGATCTTGGTTCGGTTTCCTACCTGTTTAATCGCAAAGGTGTGGTTATCGTCAAGAAGGATGGAATGCTGACTGAGGATTCAATCTTGGAAGCAGTCCTTGAGGCAGGCGCCGAAGAGGTAAATGATCTTGGTGAAGCCTTTGAGATCGTCAGCGAGCCGGTTGATTTGGTACCAGTACGAACTGCCCTACAGAACGCTGGCATTGACTATGAATCAGCTGATTCTTCTTTCCTTCCATCTATGTCCATTCCCTTGGATGCCGAAGGAGCCAAGAAGGTTTTTGAGTTGATTGATGCAATTGAAGAACTAGACGATGTGCAGAATGTTTATAGTAATTTCGATGTTTCTGATGAAGTTATGGCGAGCCTCGATTAGAGCCTTGCGCAATAACCTTAGGCTTTAACTTTGACATATTGAGAAAGCACGGGGACAGCAATGAGAGTTTTGGGCGTTGACCCAGGTTTAACTCGTTGCGGTGTGGGCATCGTTGATGGTGCTGTTGGTTCACCACTTTCACTTGTTGAAGTCGGCGTAGTTCTTACCCCCGTTGATGCACCATTAGAGCAGCGACTCTTGGATCTTGATCAACAACTTTCTCAATGGATCAATGTCTGGAAACCCGATGTAGTTGCGGTGGAACGTGTTTTTTCGCAACACAATGTGCGCACCGTAATGGGTACTGGGCAAGCTGCAGGAGTTGCGTTGTTATTGGCGGCTAAAGCAAATATTCCAGTCATGATGCACACGCCATCTGAAGTCAAAGCCTCGGTCACGGGTAATGGCCGTGCCAACAAAGCCCAAGTTGCGATGATGGTCCAGAAGATTCTTAACCTTGATTCAATTCCAAAACCAGTGGACGCGACAGATGCACTGGCTCTTGCTATTTGTAACATTTGGCGTGGTGGCGGAAATGCCCGATTGGCACAAGCTGTTGCCGCAGAGCAATCACGACTCAAGAAATTGAGATCACGATGATTTCGCTTTTCAGCGGCACTGTAAGATCAATTCAAAGTGATCGCTTGGTCGTTGAAGTTGGCGGCTTTGGTTTAAGTGTTTTGGTCACACCTTTAACAACTACTCAAGTAACGCTGGGTTCGCAGGTGCAACTTTTTACCTCACTAGTGGTGCGTGAAGATTCCCTAACGCTTTTTGGATTTGTGAATGAAGAGTCTCGTACTTTATTTGAACTTGTTCAAACAGTTTCAGGAATTGGTCCAAAGGTGGCGTTGTCGATTTTGGGGGCTCTAACTCCAGAGGATCTAGGTCGCGCTATTTCGCAAGAAGATATTGGCGCAATTGAAAAAGTACCTGGAATCGGTCGTAAAGGTGCACAGCGGATGATCTTGGAACTAAAAGGCAAATTGAAGGATCTTTCACCGGTTCAGCAATACAAAGGACATCAACCTGCTTGGCGAGAGCAATTGTCAAGTGCGCTAGTTTCCTTAGGTTTTTCTCCCAAAGAATCCGACAATGCTATTTCTGCTGTTGTTTCAGATCTACAAGCTGATGGTATCGAAGCCGCAGGTGTAGAACTCAGCGAGCTACTTAAGCGCACGTTAGCTAGTGGAAAGAGTTCTCGTGGCTGATGATCGTTTAGTGACTCCGCAAGTAAAAAGTGAAGAGTCTGCAGTAGAACACGCGTTGCGTCCTAAATCCCTATCTGACTTTATCGGACAACATCGAGTGCGGGAACAAATTGATGTTCTTTTAACTGCTGCTCGAAATCGTAATTCTCCAGCTGATCATATTTTGTTGTCCGGTCCACCTGGTCTAGGCAAAACAACGCTTGCCCTGATTCTGGCCAGCGAAATGAATGCACCAATTCGTATCACCAGTGGTCCTGCGATTACGCATGCTGGTGATTTGGCTGCGATTTTGTCCTCACTAGTTGAAGGTGAAATTCTTTTCTTAGATGAAATTCATAGATTGCCCAGACCTGCAGAAGAGTTGCTCTATTTAGCTATGGAAGACTTTCGCGTAGATGTAATTGTCGGAAAGGGCCCGGGCGCAACTGCAATTCCGTTACAGCTGCCGCATTTCACTTTGGTGGGTGCGACAACTCGCGCCGGACTTTTGCCCAGTCCATTACGTGATCGTTTTGGTTTTACAGCGCATTTAGATTTCTATGAAGAAAGTGATATTGCTCAGGTAATTTCGCGAAGTTGCGAATTGTTGAAGATTTCCATCGACAAGGATGCAATTGTGGAAGTCGCAGGGCGATCTAGGGGAACTCCACGAATCGCAAATCGATTACTGCGACGAGTTAGAGATTATGCGCAAGTTCAAGGTGTCTCGACCATTTCTTTAGCCCAGGCCAGAGCTGCATTAGAAATGTATGAAGTGGATCAACTTGGTTTGGATCGATTAGATCGAGCGGTTCTGGTTGCTTTAATCGAACGCTTCAACGGAGGCCCCGTCGGACTTTCCACCTTGGCAATTGCTGTGGGCGAAGAGACCGAAACGGTGGAATCAGTTGCCGAGCCATTCTTAGTGCGCAATGGCTT
>JBIKSX010000039.1:0-5861 GCA_044348405.1 Candidatus Planktophila sp. | reverse complement strand
AGATGGCAAGTAGCCGGAAGGTTACCTGGCGAGAAGCAGCGCATATGTTGGGAGTTGCTCGTGTTGCTGAGGCGCACAAACTTCGTGGGCTTTATCCGTAAAGGCTAGTCACGCATAACTAGCCGCAGTTGCATCCACACAGCTAAACGATCATCAGGGTTATTAAGGTTTAAATCGAACAAATCCTCGACTCTGCGCAGACGATATCGCAAGGTATTTGCATGAATAAAAAGAGATTCTGCAGCTAAAGCAATATCACCAACAGCATCTAGCCAGGCAGTTACTGATTCTGCATAGTTGGTCTTGTTTTCTATGTCGTATGCGAGCATGGCTTCGATGCCAGGATGCTTGAGCATGGGTTCACGGATGAGTTCATCAGCAACATGTGCGAGCAAAACTCGGGCGTGAACATCTCCAAGCTGGGCAACTGCAGGAAGATCTGAGTTGATTGTTGTTACTCGCAAGATGTCATCTATTTCGCGGCGCATAGTTGGCAAATCGAGGGGTTGAGTTGAAGCGTGAGAAATTGCTGCACGTATTTGATCTTTAAAAGCTATGTGAATAGCAGCTAGTGCGCCATTAATAAGGCGCACAACAGCATCTGATTCACCACCAGGCAACAGGACATAAACAGTTCGAGGTGTAATTGTTATGGCAGCATCAGGGCGAAAGACAGTTAGATATTGGGAGAGTTCATTACCCAAATGAGTAATCATGGGAACTGTGCCAAGTGAGTTAGGAATTGCAGCAAAACCAACGAGCGAGAGCGCTGTTCCTGCTGGAATTGCTAAGCGGTAGGCAATTTCTTTGGCACTTAGTGAACCATCAAGTGCTGCGCGTAATGTTTCTTCCCGAACCTGGAACTCCAACTTGTTATTATTTTGGCTTCTAAGGATATGTTGGGCAGCTAGTCGCGCACCTTCAAGAAGTAAACGCTCACCTTCTTGTGTGATGCCACCAATATTTTCAATAGCCCAGATTGTGCCGAGGGGTTTAGTGCCCGCTTTAACTGCTATTGCAGCACGAGCAAACTCATCACTTGCTTCTGGGAAGCGAGTAACACCGTGGCCCGCTAGCACTGTTCGGTACTGCGCTAAATTTCTTTCCATATCAGGCACATGACGGCCCAAGATGCCCTGTTCACGCAATGCATCGATACGTTGATCTGGCAGTGAGGAATAAGCCAAAACTCTGCGATCCATATCTTCAATAGCAACAGAGCCACCAATAAATGAGGCTAAAGAGTTTGCAAGGGTGTAGAGCTCATCACCAAGGCCTGTCACAGATTGCGTAAAGGGACCTTGTGATCCCAAAACTGTGTGCACAATTGAATCAAGGTGTTGCCATGTGATTTCATCGCTTGCAGCAAGCAGAGTGATGTTGTGTTTTTGGGCTTCTGTGATTAGCTGGCTTGCATCCTGGCCTCTGACTTTGACAATAACTGCGGAATAGCCAATTAATGAGGCGGCTCTGAGTGCTTCAATAGCAGTGTGTTCATTAACTCTGACACCAGTCAAAATCAAGATTGAGTCAGGCTCATTTGGCAACGCATCGATCGGATCATGTAAAACAGTTCCGCGGATTGATCGTGCTAATTGCTCTGGATTAAAGAGAGTTCGAATTTCTTCACTGCTTCGCTCTGTGAAAGCCTTTAGCAAATCGGATAAGAGCATGGCTCAACCATAGGCCGATCGGCTCAACAAAGATACGGGTGATTAGTCCACTATTGGCTCATGAGCCCCATGGATTCAATAAATACTCCTGAGGGGCAGATAATCTCTCTTTTTCCATCTGGGACCAGTTTAAATGAGAAAAAAGAGCTTCTGATTGGAGGCTGTGCAGCATCAGAGTTGGCATCTACCTTTGGCACACCAGCACTAATCATTGATGAAGCTGCATTAAGAAATCGTGCCCGGCGCTATCAAGATGGATTGCGCAGCAGATGGCCAAACTCAGACGTTATCTGGGCCTCTAAATCACTTCCGCTCACATCTGTGTTTCGCATAATTGGCGAAGAGGGTCTGGGTGTTGATGTCGCCGGAGGCGGCGAACTGGTCATGGCTCTAGCAGCAGGGGTCAATCCATCGAAAATCCTGATGCATGGAAATGCAAAAACTGATGATGAAATCCAAATGGCTGTTAATGCTGGGGTTGGCACCATTGTCATAGATAACTTTGATGATATTGATCGACTAGAAAGAATTGTAAAAGGTGAGCAAGCGGTCTTAGTGCGAATCATCCCTGGTGTTTTGCCAGATACTCATGCGGCAAATGCAACCGGCCAAGATGATTCAAAATTTGGTTTATCTCTTAGTGATGCAAAAATTGCAATCGCTCGGCTAAAGGCAAGCAGCAAGCTTCGGCTCGATGGGTTACACCTTCATCTTGGCTCACAAATTATGGCTACCGAGCCGTTCGTCGAATCAATACAAGCGATAGCTTCTCTCGGAGAGTTTGCTGTGTATGACCTGGGTGGCGGACTTGGTGTGCGCTACACCTATAAGGATAATCCACCGACGGTCGAAGAGTATTTAGATGCATTAATTAATACTGCCCGTAAATACTTACCGGCAACTGCCAAGATTTTGATTGAACCTGGTCGCTCAATGGTTGCCGATTCAGCTGTAACTTTGTATCAAGTGGTTACTATCAAGCGCTCGCTGCGCACATTTGTTGCTATTGATGGCGGAATGGCCGATAACTTAGAGGTTTCTTTGTATGGTCAGCGATTTGAAGCGACTGTGGCCAATCGTGTCGGCGGGGGAGATCTCTATTCACTCGTTGGCCGTCACTGTGAATCAGGTGATATTTTGATTGATGGTGTGAAGCTTCAGGATCCTAAGGTTGGCGACATAATCGCAGTGCCAGTTACTGGCGCATATTGTTTAACGATGGCAAATAATTACAACGGGGCTCGTCGCCCAGTAGTTGTTATGTGTCGAGATGGTGTGGCCAGAGCCGTTGTTCGGCGTGAAACCTATGATGATTTGTTAGCCAGAGACATCAATTGAGGCTTTTGGCATTGAGTCAAACGGACAAGGCCAAACCTTCTTCTTAGTCCAATCGCCCAGCATAAACCGGCTCCTAGCGTGCCATGATTTCAGCGTTGCGCTAACCACGAGGGGGCGGGTGCGACAAACCGCAAGAACCGTGAACGATGGCTAATTCGCCCACTGTTCGGCATTGATTGCCAAACTAAAGAAAGGACTATCTATGAAGAAAAAAATCTCATCGATTGCGATCGCCACTGCCATGATTCTTGCCTTGGGCCTCACATTCGCTGGAACTTCACAAGCAGCACCTACGCCAAAAGTTGGAGTTGCTTGTACAAAGCTCGGAACTGTCGCAAAAGTAGGACTCATCACTTACAACTGCGCTCTTGTCGCAGGTAAGCGTGAATGGACTGAGCCTTGGTTTACAAAGCTTAAGAAGAGCGCATCGTTATACAGATCTCTTCCTGCAGATATCAAAGCAAAGGGCAAACTCGTATTTGCAACAGATCCTACTGACCCACCATTCCAATTCTTCAGTGCTGATAACGACCTAATTGGTGCTGAGATTGATTTGGCAAATGCAGTCGGCAAAGTTCTTGGAGTAAAAGTTGAGTTTGTTGCATCTGGATTCTCAGCCATTATTCCTGGAGTTGAAGCAGGACGTTTTGATGCTTCGGTATCAGCATTTGCTGATCGTGTTTCTCGCCAGAAGATTGTTGATTTCGTCGACTACTTCAACTCTTCGCGTGCTTTCCTGTTTAGAAAAGGAACACTGCCTAATGTGAAAACTGAAATAGATCTCTGCGGACTTAAAGTTGGACTTCCTGCAGGAACAACAATGGCTACAGCGATCGTTGGTCTGAGCACAAACTGCACAACTGCAGGCAAAGCTGCAATCGCTTATTCAATCTACCCAGATCAGGCAACGACTGTTCTTGCTGTCAGATCAGGTCGCGCAGAACTGACTATCCTTTCAGCTCACGTTTCCTCTTGGTGGCAGCAGAATGCAGGAGATGAACTTGATATAGTCTTGCGACCAGATCAAGGTAATGACATCAACGGCATGGTTGTTCGTAAGGGCGGCCTTGTTAACGTAATGCAAAAGGCAATTCAGCAACTTATGAATGATGGAACTTTTAAGACCATCTTCGCAAAGTGGAATATTGAAAAGCTAGCGCGTACTCCGGCAACAATTAACGCCGGAACAAAGTAATACAACGGGGGTAACGAAATTGGACTCTAGAAAAGATCGGAGTCCAATTTCGCCCACCGCATCAAACCCAGAGGCAACAATTCTTAACGCAGTCCCAATCCGACACTATGGACGCTGGATTGCAACCGTCTTCCTGGTTCTTGTAGCCATGGTTATGGTGAAATCTCTTTTTACTAATCCTAGATTTCGCTGGGGAATCGTCGGTGATTACATCATCAGCACTCCAATTTTAGAAGGTTTGCGGCTGACCTTGATTCTTACCGTAGTCGCGCAGTTTCTTGGCATTCTTATTGGAATTATCTTGGCGATCATGCGCCTGTCATCTAATCGCGTGCTGGCCCGTGCAGCGTGGATCTATATCTGGTTCTTCCGCGGTACACCATTGCTGGTTCAATTAATTTTTTGGTACAACATCTCTGCTCTTTATCCAGAGATTTCGATTGGTATTCCCTTTGGCCCGACTTTCTGGCAAGGGAATGCGAACGAGTTAATTACGCCATTTGCAGTAGCAATTCTCGGCTTAGCACTTAACGAAGGTGCATACATGGCTGAAATTGTTCGCGGCGGCATTGTCGGCATCGATCGCGGCCAAGGTGAATCTGCAAAAGCTCTAGGTATGACACACATGCAGACTCTGCGTCGTGTCATTTTGCCTCAAGCGGTTAAGGTAATTATTCCGCCCACCGGAAATCAAACAATTCTTATGCTAAAAACTACTTCATTGGTAAGCGTTCTCGCACTTGCTGATTTGTTATATACGGCTCAAACTATTTATGCGCGAACTTTTGAAACTATGCCATTACTAATGGTTGTAAGTTTGTGGTACCTAGGAATCACTTCAGTATTAACTTTTGGACAGTATTTTCTTGAACGGCATTTCTCAGAAGGTAAGCAGCAGCGAGTGACATTTACTCAGCGAGTTACAGGCAGGGTCTCAATGCGCAAAAGCAGCTCAAATCTGGGGGAGGGCAAATCACTATGACTGAACCAGCACTGCGGGTAGAAGGCGTCCGTAAATCATATGGACATGTTGAGGTCCTCAAAGGAATAGATATGCAGGTAAAGCCTGGTGAGGTGGCCTGTCTAGTTGGTCCATCAGGTTCTGGAAAATCTACTTTCCTTCGCTGTATCAATCACTTGGAAAAGATTAACTCTGGTCGTTTGTATGTTCATGGCGAACTAGTTGGATATCAGGAGAAGAAGGGTCGTTTATACGAACTGAGCGATCGCGAAGTTTGTCGCAAGCGCGCTGAAATTGGAATGGTCTTTCAGAATTTCAATCTCTTTCAACACATGAATGCTCTTGAAAATATTATCGAAGCACCGATGCGAGTCTTGAAAATCTCCAAAGAAGAAGCCGTGATTCATGCACGTGAGTTACTTGCCTTAGTCGGCCTTTCAGGTCGTGAAGAAAGTTTGCCTAAACAACTCTCAGGTGGACAACAACAACGTATTGCTATTGCGCGTGCTCTTGCGATGAAACCAAAGTTAATGTTGTTTGATGAACCAACTTCAGCCCTTGACCCTGAGCTCGTGGGAGAAGTGTTGGCCGCGATGCAGGACCTAGCAAATTCAGGAATGACAATGATTGTTGTGACTCATGAAATGGGATTTGCTCGCAAGGTTGCAGACACTATTGCCTTTATGGATGCAGG
>JBIKSX010000038.1:0-5936 GCA_044348405.1 Candidatus Planktophila sp. | reverse complement strand
GTTGCAGTCACTTGCTGGTAGCACTAACGAAGATACCCGCGCAGTTGCACGTGCGATGCGTCAACGTAATTCATTGCTACCTATGGTTGAAGCCTTTATGCAACGCCGCAAGGCCGCAGGTGAATTGTCATTTGATGACCAGATGTCATTAGCGGCAGATATTGCACAAAACTTTGAAGATGTGGGCACCTTAGAACGCGGTAAATACAAGATTGTCCTACTGGACGAATATCAAGATACTTCGCAATCTCAGGTGCGTATGTTGTCTTCGTTATATGGAAATTCTGTGCAAGAAACTGGCCACCCAGTAATGGCGGTGGGAGACCCATCGCAGGCTATTTATACCTGGCGCGGGGCTTCTGCCGGCACCATGGCTTCTTTCCACAAGTACTTTCCAAAGGCCGAAGGACAAACTGGGGATGCACAGTTCTCGTTACCAACAACTTTCCGTAATGATGCAATCATCTTGGCTGCAGCAAACACCATCAGCGCTGAAATAAAAGCTGCAGGTGGTCAGCAAGTTGTAGAACTAGAAGCACGTGATGGTGCAGGTGCGGGTGAGCTTGCCTACGGAATCTACGAAACGGTAGAAACAGAGTCACAAGCTATCGCTGAATATTTCAAAGCGATATGGAACCCAGAAAACAACAAATCTTTTGCAGTCTTGGTGCGAAAGCGCAGTCAAATTACTTCAATTGAAAACGCATTGCGCGAACACGGTTTGCCGGTAGAAGTTATTGGCATCGGTGGTTTGATTCATATCCCCGAGGTTGCAGATGTTGTTACTTTGATGAAGATCATCACCGATCCTGATGCTGGTTCATCCTTGATGCGCCACCTAACTGGTCCACGAATTAATTTAGGTCCACGCGATATTGCTGCCCTCGGTGCATTTAGCCGTGAACGCGCCAAAGCGATGCATGCCGATTCCAAGAGTTTTATTAAAAAGATTGCAGCCGGCAACCCTGATCAATTAGAAGCAGATGATCAGTTTGCAGGATCCATTATCGACGCACTAGATGAAATTGCCGCTGCCAAGAAAAGTAGTTTTAGTGATCTTGGATACCTGCGTCTTGTGACTTTTGCTCAGGATCTGCGTCGTTTGCGTGCTCGCGCAGGTGGGCAGATCACCGATTTAGTAACTGAGATTGAAAACTACTTAACCCTTGAATCCGAAATTACTTTGCGTGAAGGCTCACAGACCGGACGTCGTCACTTAGATCGATTCTTAGATGAGGCAGCAAAGTTTGAACGCAGCGGCGGATCGGTTTCAGCATTTTTAGATTGGCTAGATGTCGCATCAGATGAAGAGGGCGGCCTAAAGGTTGGAGCCCCTGAAGTACGCACAGATGTGGTCCAAATCCTCACCGTTCACATGGCTAAGGGCGCCGAATGGGATGTTGTTGCCGTCCCTGGTTTATCTGAAGGAACCTTCCCCGGCGTAAATCGCTCTGACCCAGATAACTGGTTAAAGAATGAAAAGCATGTTCCTTTTGCTCTGCGCGGTGATGCACACGAGCTGCCACATTTTTCTTTAGATGGCATTACAAAGAACAGTGATGCCTCCAAGGCGATTAAAGAGTTTGCCCGTCAATGCGTGGATCAAATCAAGATGCGAGAAGAAATGCGTCTTGCCTATGTTGCTGTTACTCGTGCTCGCACACATTTGATCTGCACAACTTCATGGTGGCGAGATGGTGCAAACTCAGTTTCTCCCTCAAATATCTTCACGCTAATTGCTGGAGCAGCAAGTGCTAACGGCGGTCACCTAATTTCTGATGTGGCAGCACCTGATGCTGATACTGAAAACCCAACTCTTGAAAATCCACAGACAGCCCTTTGGCCACGAGATTACTTAGGTGATAAGCGCGCACAGTTTGATGCAGCGATTGATTTAGTTAACGCATCCGAAGTTCATCCATTGATTGATTCAAAAGATCCAGAAGTAAATTCCTGGATCATGGATGCGCACAGCTTGATTACAGAACAACGCAACCGTGCATCTGATGTTCTTCATGTACCTTTGCCTACTCGTTTATCAACCTCAACCTTGGTTGCTTTGCACGAAAATCCACAAGAGCTTGCGTTAAACATTCGCCGCCCAATGCCCCGCGGTCAAGATCAGTATTCACGTCGCGGTACCGCTTTTCACTTGTGGGTGGAACGCCAATTTACAGATGCAGCTACACTGTTTGGCGATGAATATCTGGATTACTTAGATCCACTCGATGATGATTCAAAGTTAGAAGATCTAAAGGCTGCTTGGCTTAAGAGCGAATTTGCTAATCGCACACCAGCGCGAGTGGAAGTTCCCTTTGAAACTACTATCGCTGGCGTTTTGATTAGAGGCCGAATAGATGCCATTTACGCGGACGGAGCTGGCTTCCAGGTGGTGGATTGGAAGACTGGTTCCAAGCAATTGGGTAAGTCGGCACAAGTTCAGTTGGCTATGTATCGCTTAGCGTGGGCCAAATTATCGGGCTGTGACATTTCCAAGATCTCTGCAGCCTTCCATTATGTTCCAACCGGAGTCACGGATAAACCATCAGATTTGTTAGATGAAGCTGCCTTGATTGCGTTGATTACCTCAGTTGAGCTACCACCACAATAAATACTCAGTGGATGGTAGCTAAGCTGTTGGTAGTCAAGAGTCAGTTGTGTAGTAAGGAGTCAGATTGGTGGTTGTGCAAAGATCAATTGACCGTGATTACTTGTCGTTAACCACAATCTGCAAAGGCAAGTGATCACTCATTCCAGCATGTGTATATGTAATCTGCTGAATTTCTGCCGGTGTAAGCGTTTGTGACAACATAAAATCAATTTCAACCTTTGGTTGCCAGCTCGGAAAAGTTTTTCCGGATGTTAGAACTTTCCACTTTAGGCCTGCAATAATTTTGCGTGATGGGATATTGAAATCTCCCATTAAAAGTATTTTTTCAGGAGCAACGCCTAATGTATTGGCCCATCGCTTTATCTGGCGCAACTGTTTGTAATTAAAGAATGGAACAAAGGAAAGATGGGTGTTGATAATCAACCAACCATTTTCCAAAATCACACCTAACGCGCTGCGTGGATGATCGCGCACATAAAAACGCTTTAACTTTCCATCTACCGGAAACATCATGAAAACACCGATAGGTGCACCCTTTAAATCTAAACGATGCCACGATTTAACAGGTAATAGTGAAACTATCCCAATTCCATAACCAGCTTCACCTGCTTGGCTGGTGTTTGTGACTAGCTTTAAATCATTGACATCTGGTTTGCGCCATTTTTCATCTGGATTGCCAAACAAGGAAGGCGCAAAAGCCCATTCGGCAGCACCCATGACAGTTGCAATATTGCCTACTTGATTGTGATTACCTGAACGCTCTAGAAAGTAATCAACTTCCTGGACGCCAATAACATCGCTTTTTAGCTTCAAGATTTCAGCCTCTAAAACGGCTGAAGCATCGACCTTTGGATCAGGTGGAATAGCCATTCCGTGCAGCAAATTCCATGAGGTTACGCGCATTGCCCAAGGCTAGTAGCGTTCACCCCTATGAGCGCGCGCAACCCTGATTCCATCCCGGCTTCGCTCTCGCCTATCAATCGCGAAAGCGAATTGCGCACAGATTCGGCCAAGTTGGAACAACTGTGGCAATCAGCTCAGATCATTCACTTGGTCGATGCTCGCTTAAGCGCTGCCGATGATTCTTTGACCTTTATTGATGCAGCTGCCGTTACAGCACTTGGCGATGTCTTTGTCCCAGGCGAGCGTTTCTTTTTAGGAATCGGCCGCGATGACAATCAGGCTTACTTTGCCTGGCGCACAACGTGGATCACTGCGCCAGCAGATGACGGCACCGAAGAGTTTGAAAAGCGAAAGTACGAAGACTTTAAATCTTTGCGCGAACTTGGTGGCGTTTTGGATGCTGATGAATTGGCTCTTGCCATGCACGCAGTTGGTTTAGCTAACTGGCATGCAACCCACACCCACTGCGCGCGTTGTGGAGCTAAGACTGTAAGTGATCTTGGTGGCAGCGTTCGTGTTTGCCCACAAGATTCAACACAACACCATCCGCGCACAGATCCTGCAGTCATTGTTTTAGTCAAAGATAAAGATGATCGAATTCTTTTAGGACATCAACCTGTATGGCCCGCTAAACGTTTTTCAACATTTGCCGGCTTTGTTGAAACCGGTGAATCTTTTGAAGAATGTGTATCTCGCGAAGTCTTTGAAGAAGCTGGTGTGTATGCATCAGAGATTAAGTATTTAACTTCACAGCCATGGCCATTCCCGGCATCGATCATGATTGCCTTTGAAGCAATTACTCATCGTCCAGAAGAAGCTCGTCCTGATGGCACTGAAATTACTGAAGTACGCTGGTTTTCACGTGATGAAATGAAAAAAGCTGTAGCGGACAATGAAATCTTGTTGCCACCAACAATGTCAGTTGCGCGTCGGATGATTCAAGCTTGGTACACACGTGTTGATGGATACACACGGGACCAATTGCGCGGTGGTGAATCGTGGAGATCGTAGGAAACCCACGCGCAGAAGAGATTCTGGAAGCACTAGATAATGAACAACGCGCGGTAGCACTTGCTACACGTGGTCCGGTTTGCGTAATTGCTGGTGCTGGAACAGGTAAGACCCGCGCCATCACACACCGCATTGCCTATGCCGCAGCGATCGGAACCATGGATCCACATAAAGTTTTGGCGCTGACTTTTACTGCCCGCGCAGCTGGCGAAATGCGTACACGCTTGCGTTCATTAGGTGTTCCATCAGTTGCAGCTCGCACAATCCACGCAGCAGCACTTAAACAGTTGACCTTCTTCTGGCCCCAGGTTTTTGGAGGCCGAACACCAGATTTGCTCACAACCAAGAGTGGATTTCTAACTGAAGCCATTAAACGCGCACAGTTGCAAGGCGAGCTTTCAATTACATCCAGAGATCTACTGCGCGATATTGCAACTGAAATCGAATGGGCCAAAGTTTCACAAGTTGCCCCTTCTGATTACTTAAGCGAATCATTAAAGCGCACCGTAAGACCGCGCATTAATCCAGAACAGTTAGCCAAGGTCTACACCGCCTATGAAAGCGTGAAGCACCAAGAACGCGCCATCGATTTTGAAGATGTCTTACTGCTGACAACTGCAATGATTGAAGAAGAGCGCGAAGTTCGTGAACGTGTTCAGGATCAATACCGCTTCTTTACAGTTGATGAGTATCAGGATATTTCTCCGCTGCAGCAACGTTTAATCAATGCCTGGCTGGGTTCTAGACAGGAACTGTGTGTTGTTGGCGATCCAGCACAGACCATTTATTCATTTGCTGGGGCAACACCAGTTTTCTTAAACTCCTTTACACAACGCTTTCCAGAAGCCGAAGTTGTTCGCCTGACCACTGGCTACCGATCAACGCCAGAAATTATCTTTACCGCAAATAGCATTCTGCGAAAAGGTGCCATGGGCAGCGAACTAGTTGCAATCAATGATCACGGAAGCAAGCCAACCATTAGCGCATACAACGATGAATCAGCTGAAATCGCCGGAATCGTTAAAGACATTACAAAATTGATCTCTGAAGGAACACCTGCACAAGAAATTGCAGTCTTGGCGCGCACCAATAATCAATTAAATGGATTAGAAAAAGCGATGAACACGGCAAACCTGCCCTACCAAGTTCGCAACACGGAAAGATTTTTTGAGCGCAAAGAAGTTCGCGAATTTCTAAAGCAAGTACGCACCGCATCAGTTATTCCTACTGAAGGTGTTGTTTGGTTAGATGAACTTCGAACCCTTGCCCAACCATTTTTATCTGGGGGAGCAATTGATGGAATCGCAGCGCTACTTCACTTAGCTCGCGAATTAGATGGTGACAGTGGATTTACCCCAAAGAATTTACGAACCTACCTGCGCGAAGTTGAAGATCGAGTTCAGCAAAACAA
>JBIKSX010000037.1:0-6074 GCA_044348405.1 Candidatus Planktophila sp. | reverse complement strand
GGATTTTTGTTTTTTAAGATTCACCTGATGTGTTACTGGCTGCTAGATGAGCCGTTCAGATAAGCCAAGATTAGCAGGATTGAGCAGGAAATCGCAAAATGAGCAGAATTACGCGGTAACGACCGCAACACCTGTGCGTGAAATCCCCAATGGAATCATCTGGAACTTATCCCCTGCGGCCCGTTCTAATTCGGCAGCTTCAGCATCGCCACCTGTGTGAAGAACTAGAACAGTTGGACCCGCACCCGAAATAAAGGCTGCAACCCCAGCCTTACGCAGCTTCGTCATCAGCGTAAAGCTCTGTGGCATCGCATCGCTGCGGTAACTCTGGTGCAAATAATCCTCGGTTGCACCTAAAAGAAGATCTGGACGGCTCTGTAGAGCTTGCACCAAAACCGCTGTGTTAATTGAGTTTCGAACCGCATCTTGATGTGGAATTGATTCTGGCAACATCTTGCGTGCCTTTGATGTTGACAGCTCAGTTGCTGGAACAAAGGCAAGCGCACCGATACGTGGATCTACTTCGATCCTTAGAGATTGCGCAATTACTTTTCCGCGTTGGCTTTCCTGCCAAGCAACATTTGCGCCACCATGAATGGCTGCTGAAACATTATCAGGATGGCCTTCCATTTCATTGGCGATATTCAACATATCTTCATGAGACATGCGTTCATTGCCACCAAGAACCAATGCACGCGCAAGAGCTAAGCCACCCACAATTGCTGCTGCAGATGAACCGAGACCCCGTCCATGTGGAATAACATTTAATTGACGCAGTGCGATTCCCCGAGGACGTCCACCTAAGAAATCAAAACCTTTGTACATCGCCTTAATGACTAAATTCTTATCAGTAGTTGGAACTGAATCTGCACCTTCACCGGTGACATCAATATCAACACCTGGTTCATCCATAACTTGAGCCATGTAACGATCATGCATATTCAGCGCTAAACCAAGACAATCAAAGCCTGGGCCCAAGTTGGCACTTGTAGCAGGAACCTGCACCTGCATCGGTTGTGCTTTAAAAGTTGGTTTCATTTTAAGCAAGCCCCAAAGCTTTAGCTGCGATCTTTGCATTTACTGGAACAACAACTGGCTTCTTTGCTGCATCCAGTGCATATGGAATGTCTTTTAGACCATGACCTGTAACAGTTATAACAATTGTCTTGTCCTTAGGTAACTTGCCCGCCTTCTTATATTTGATCAAGCCAGCCAGACCTGCAGCCGATGATGGCTCTACAAAGATTCCCTCTTTAGCTGCAATTAAGCGATATGCAGCCAAGATTTCGCGATCAGTTACTGAATCAATTACTCCACCTGACACATCGCGAGCTTCGACTGCTTGTTGCCAAGATGCTGGATTTCCGATGCGAATCGCAGTTGCGATTGTTTCTGGGTTCTTTACAACTTTGCCCTTAACAATTGGTGCCGCACCTGCAGCTTGGAAGCCGTACATCATCGGTAGCTTTGTTGTAAGCCCATCCTTGTTGTACTCCTTGTAACCCTTCCAGTATGCAGTGATGTTTCCAGCGTTTCCAACGGGAAGTGCGTGAATATCTGGCGCATCGCCCAACATATCTACAACTTCAAAACTTGCAGTCTTCTGGCCTTCAATACGAAATGGGTTAACCGAGTTAACTAGTGCAACTGGATAATTTTCTGAAAGTTCTTTAGCAAGAGTTAAGCAATCATCAAAGTTTCCATTTACTTGCAAAATTGTTGAATCGTGAATAACTGCCTGTGCAAGCTTTCCCATGGCGATTTTGCCTTTAGGAATCAGAACCGCTGGACGCATTCCTGCTTTGACTGCATATGCTGCGGCAGATGCAGAAGTATTTCCCGTTGATGCACAGATAACCGCTTTGGCTCCATCTTCGGCCGCCTTTGAAATCGCCATTGTCATGCCGCGATCTTTAAATGAACCAGTTGGATTTAGACCTTCGTACTTGATCCACACATTGTTGCCAAGAAGTTCTGAAAGATTGCATGCATAAATAAGTGGAGTACCACCTTCGCGCAAAGAAACAATCGGAGTCTTTGCACTTACCGGAAGGCGGTGACGGTATTCCTCAATAACTCCGCGCCATTGATGTGCGCCAGCTGATTTCGCAGACTTTCTTGGAAAGATTGCCATCAACTCTGTGCTCCTTCAACGCGAATAACGCTTTCAACTTTGCTGACAATGTCCATCTTCCGTAATTTTTCAACGCAGGCATCTAGCGCGTCTTCTGACGCTGCGTGAGTAACAACTACTAATTCTGCATCTGCACCTAAACCGGCTTGACGAACTGTTTGAATGGAAACATTTTCGCTGGCAAAAGTTTGAGCTATTGATGCCAAAACACCTGATTTATCGGCAACATGCAAGCGGACAAAGAACTGTGATTTAACCGCTCCAATTGGTGCAATATCTAAGTCCGCGTAATCTGATTCACCATAACCAACGGTTGAATATGCAGCGTGGCGGGCAACAGCCACAAGATCTCCCAAGATTGCTGATGCAGTTGGCGCACCACCTGCACCACGTCCGTAAAACATCAGCTGACCAGCAGCTTCGGCCTCAACATAAACTGCGTTAAAAGCATTTCGAACTGATGCCAATGGGTGCGATAAAGGCAAGATCACTGGATGAACACGAACTGAAATTTCATCTTTAACGGTTAATTCAGCGATTGCAAGCAACTTGATAACGCTGTTCATTGATTTTGCAGCCGCAACATCATCAGTTGAAATCTTCGTTATACCTTCGCAGTAAACCTCATCGATTACGACAGTACTGTGAAAAGCAAGGCTGGCAAGCAAGGCTGCTTTCGCAGCAGCATCATGGCCTTCGATATCTGCAGTTGGATCAGCTTCGGCGTAGCCAAGGGCTTGAGCTTCCTTTAGAACTTCATCAAAGGCGCGACCTTCTTCATGCATCTTTGTAAGGATGTAATTAGTAGTTCCGTTAACGATTCCCATTACTCGGGTGATTTGATCGCCCGCAAGTGATTCACGCATCGAACGAATAATTGGGATAGCACCTGCAACGGCTGCTTCGTAATAAAGATCTACATGGGCGGCATCTGCGGCATTAAATAGTTCGTGACCATGAGTTGCAAGCAAGGCTTTGTTGGCGGTGATTACTGATTTACCATTTTTAATTGCTTCCAGAATTAATGTTCTAGCGGGCTCGATTCCACCCATTACTTCAATAACAATATTGATACTTGGATCAGAAACAATTGATTGCAGATTTGTTGTGATCAGCGCTGGATCTACACCTTCACGTGCACCAGCAGTACGTACTCCAACTTTAGATAGTTTGAGTACCGCCCCTGAGCGCTCTGATAACTCTTGTTCATCATCTTGGAGCAGGCGGGCAACTTGGCTGCCCACGACGCCGCAGCCGAGCATGCCAATAGATAGTTGTTTTGCCCCCGAGTTCATGGGGTCATTCTTTCACAGATGCTTTGATCGGCGTTAAATATCGAGCATCCGAAGATCATCTTCGGTCTCTCGACGCACAATTACCCGAGCTTTTCCATCATTTACTGCAACAACAGGAGGACGAGGAACATGGTTGTAGTTGCTCGCCATACTGCGTCCATATGCACCGGTTGCAGGGACTGCTAATAAATCCCCCGGAACAATGTCACCAGGTAAATCAATTTCTCGGATGACAATATCTCCGGTTTCACAATGCTTTCCAACCAAGCGGCTGGAAACGTTTTGTGCGGTGCTGGTGCGATTAGCTAAAACGGTTGTGTAAACCGCGCCATATAAAGAAGGTCGAATGTTGTCGCTCATTCCGCCGTCAACGGAAACATAACGACGATGCGTGCCGTTTTCTAGAGTTACATCTTTAACTGTGCCAACTTCATACAAGGTAAACATTGTTGGCCCAACAATTGCACGTCCTGGTTCAATTGAAATAGTTGGAACTTTTAAGGAATGCAGTTGGCAATTCTTTATTACCGCTGCAGACAAAGCTTTCATTGCATCTGCTGGAATCACTGTCGCATCACCTGGCAAGTAAGCAATACCGTAGCCACCGCCCAGGTCTAATTCAGGTAATTCACTCTTGAATTCATCTCGGTACTTTGCTAGCAGACCAATCAAGCGCTCTGCTGATAGTTCAAAGGATTCATAACCAAAAATTTGAGAACCAATGTGTGCATGAAATCCACGAAGCTCAAGTGATGTGTGTGATCGCACAGCATTGATTGCATCCCACGCTGAACCGCTAGCAATTGAAAAGCCAAACTTCACATCTTCATGCGCCGTCGCAATTGATTCGTGGGTGTGGGCTTCAATCCCTGGGGTCAAACGCAATAGAACGTGTTGAACTTTGTTGGCTTTTGTGGCAGCGGCAGCAACTCTTTCAATTTCATATAGTGAATCGAGAACAATTGTTCCGACACCACATGCCACTGCTTTTTCGATCTCGGCTACCGACTTGTTGTTTCCGTGTAATTCAATCTTTGCTGGGTCGATTCCGCCGGCAAGTGCGACGGTTAATTCTCCTCCCGTGCAAACATCAATACCGATTCCAATATCTTTAATCCAGCGAGCTACTTCGGTGCAAATAAAGGCTTTAGCTGCGTAATACACCGTGCCTGCGTCGTCTCCGAAAGAGTTTTTAAGGGCAGTGTTCCACTCTGTCGCTCGTGCGTAAAAATCAGCTTGGTCAATAAAAAATGTTGGTGTACCAAATTCTTTTGCTAACTCTTTTGCAGTAATTCCTGCGATCGAAATTTCTGTTCCGGTTTGAACGGATGAAGACCACATGGGTTACATCCTCTCTGGGGCGCTAACACCCAATAGCTCAAGACCATTGCTGATGACCTGCTTTGTTGCAGTACACAGTAATAGACGCGCAATGTGCAGCGCAGTTAATTGTTCATCCCCCATCGGCAAAACGCGGCAGTCATTGTAGAAGCCGTGATACGTCCCAGCTAATTCTTCGAGGTAACGCGCAATTCTGTGTGGCTCGCGAAATTCTGCGGCACTGGCGACAATACGTGGAAATTCAGCCAAAGCGCCTAGCAACTCATTCTCACGATCATGTGAAAGCTGAGCTGGATCAAAATCTTTGAGTTCTAGCGAAGCACCCAGCTCTTGTGCGTTACGAAGCACTGCAGCAATACGTGCGTGCGCATATTGGACGTAGTACACCGGATTCTCATTTGTGTTTCGCTTTAGAATATCTAGATCCATCACCATTGGTGTATCAACTGGATAGCGAATTAAGGTATATCGCGCAGCATCAACGCCAACTTTTTCAACCAACTCTTCCAATGTGATGATCGTTCCAGCGCGCTTAGATAGTTTGACCTCTTCGCCGCCTTCCATAATCTTTACCAACTGACCAATTAATACATGAATGTTGTATTCAGGATCGTCTCCAGCACACGCTGCCGTTGCCTTCAAACGACCGATGTACCCATGGTGATCAGCGCCCAACATGTAAATACAAATATCAAAACCACGTTCACGCTTGTTGATGTAATACGCGGTATCTGATGAAAAATAAGTAAGAGACCCATCACTCTTGGTCATCACGCGGTCTTTATCATCGCCAAAATCAGTTGTTCGAAGCCATACTGCGCCATCTACTTCGAAAACATGGCCCTGTGCGCGCAGTTTTTCCATGCCATGTTCAACTGCGCCTTGATCATGTAAAGAACGCTCTGAAAACCACACATCAAAGTGAGTGTTGAAAGTATCTAAAACTCGTTGCTGATCCTTTAGCTGTAATTGATATGCAGCTTCTCTAAAGGCAATAAGACGTTGATCGGCGGGTAAATCTTTAATTCCTGCATTCTGTGCTACAACTTGGACCGCTAAATCCTTAATGTATTCACCCTGGTATCCATTTTCAGGAACTGAATTTCCCAATGCAACTGCTTCGACAGATTGGCCAAAGTAATCCATCTGATTTCCACGATCGTTGATATAAAATTCGCGAGTTACTTGCGCACCTGCTGCAGTTAAAACGCGACCCAATGCATCACCCACTGCTGCCCAACGAGTATGTCCAAGGTGCAAAGGACCTGTTGGGTTAGCGCTAATAAATTCCAGATTGATTTTTA
>JBIKSX010000013.1:0-19912 GCA_044348405.1 Candidatus Planktophila sp. | reverse complement strand
ACAAAGATATGCGCAGTTCAAACCCTGTTCTTGGACGGGCGTTTAATCAGCGTGGATACGCTGCATTCGATCCGAGCACAATTAACTCAGACCCAGCAGCGCTAGAGAATTTGTACAACACACCTGCCGCTTCATCATTACGCACAGGTCGCATGACGATTGATGATGTTGTCACTCGCACCGCAATTATGTTCGCAGTATTGGTAACAGTAGGTGCAGCAGCGTGGACTCTTGACCTTGGTGCCGGTGCACTATTGCTCGGCTTCCTTGGTGGTTTCGCACTTGCGATGGTTAACACATTTAGCAAGACAGTAAAGCCAGCACTTGCAATTGCATACGCAGCTTTCCAGGGTTTAGCTCTTGGCACGATCAGCAATCTGTACAACACCATGTACGACGGAATCGTTAGCCAAGCAATCTTGGTAACACTCAGTGCATTTGCGGGAATGTTGTTTGCTTTCAAGAGCGGACGCATTCGCGTAACACCTAAGTTCACAAAGGTATTGATGACAGCGCTCATCGGTTACCTAGTACTTGCTGTTGTTTCATTGGTGTCTTCATTCATCACCGGAACAAGCATTTACAGCATCGGTGGACTTGGTTTAATCATTGCAACAGGCGGAATGGTTCTTGCAGCCTTCTTCTTGATTCTTGATTTTGATTCAATTCAAAAGGGAATTGCAGCAGGAGCTCCAGAGAATGAGTCATGGAGAGCAGCATTTGGCTTGATGGTAACAATCGTTTGGTTGTACCTAGAGGTCTTGCGCGTGCTTTCAATCCTGCGCGGAAATGACTAATTAGATCTAATTAAAGATCTTCATCGACGGGCCTCAGGTTTTTAACCTGGGGCCCTTCGACATTTCTGGTCTCTGGAATTCGGTAGACCAAAACAAGAACAACTAAGAAGATTACTGCCGATGCCCCAAAAGCAGTTCTGTATGAATAAACATCCGAAATCCAACCAATAATGATTGGTCCGAAGATCATTCCTGCATCCCCTGCCATTTGGAAGATAGCAATAACCTTGCCGCCTTTACCTTTGATGATGTCTCCAACGATGCTGGCCGGCGTGATTGAAAGATAAGCCCCACCAAAGCCAAGAATGATCATGGAAATCAGGTACATCAATGGATTAATCGCAAAAGTCAGAACCAATATTCCGAGAAAGACAAAGTTGGCACCAAGTATCGATGCAGCTCGTCGGCCTTTTGAATCAGAATATCGTCCAGCTCGCAAAAGCACTGCCCCTTGCACCATGGCAGAAATAGCTAGGCCATAACCAACGATTGCGGTCGTGGAACCTAACTCTTCTGTCACGAAGACCGGCAAAATCGAAGCGCGCATTCCGAAGAAAACCCAGGTTCCAATAAAAGCTAAAACCAGGGCAATTCGATACGCAGGCATTGCAAGGGCTTCACCAATAGATGTGGCCGGTTCAGCTGTACTGTTTTTGACTTTTGCACCGATTGAATCGCCCTTAAGGAAAATCAGTGCAACTAAACCGGAGCACAGCAATAGCCCTGAATACACAAAGAAGGGAGCGCGCAAGGAGATAAGAGACAAAACGCCACCAATAGCTGGACCAGCAATTCCACCAACAATAAAAGAACCTTGATAGACAGACTGTGCTTGACCACGTTGTGAATCGCTGACAGAACGCAGAATCACCGAACTTGCGGCAACGGAAAACATTGATGAACCAAGACCACCGGCTGCTCTAAAGAAAAGTAATTGATCGTAACTTTGTGCGATTCCAGCTAAGAAAGTAAAAGCAGAAACCATAAAGATTCCAGTTGAAAACACTGCGCGCTCACCAAATTTATCTACCAAAACACCTGAAATTAAGCCTGAAGCAAAGCGTGTGATTGCAAAGGCTGAAACCATTAAACCAATAGCTGCGTTATTTACACCAAAAGATTTTGCAAAGACTGGAATCGCGGGCATAACAATGCCGAAACCAACTGCAACAAAAAAGGAAGCCGCAACAAGAGAAGAAACTTCGCGGGGTAGATCTCTAAATGGTGATTTCATACTCATAGGAAGTGCAGTCTACTTGTTTGAATGTTGATGGGACTTGGTTCAGGGGTGGCTCAGAGGTAGTATTCAGGTGTGAAATCAGTTATAGCCGAAAATTTAGTAAAGAATTATCGCAATGGCGAAGTCAAAGCACTCAATGACTTATCTCTAGATGTTGAAGAAGGCACTGTTTTAGGCGTACTTGGACCAAATGGTGCAGGAAAAACTACAACTGTCCGAATTCTTGCAACACTACTTAAGCCTGATTCTGGATCTGCAACTGTCGCAGGTATTGATGTCATCAAGCATCCAGACAAAGTGCGTGAACAAATTGGTTTATCAGGTCAATATGCAGCTGTTGATGAAACTTTAACTGGCTGGGATAACTTGGTGATGTTTGGTCGCTTGTATCACTTAGGTCGTCAGAGCTCGGTTAATCGCGCAAATGAATTGCTTGAACGCTTTGATTTAACTGAAGCAGCACGTCGTCCCATCAAAACGTATTCAGGCGGAATGCGCCGTCGGCTTGATTTAGCGGCATCATTAATTGTTAAGCCAAAGATTTTGTTCTTAGATGAGCCAACAACTGGTTTGGATCCTCGCGGACGCCAAGATATGTGGGGCGTAATTCAAGAGCTTGTTAAGGGCGGCGTAACGCTCCTGCTGACTACTCAATATTTAGAAGAAGCAGATCAATTAGCCGATGAAATCGCAGTAATCGATCGCGGAACAGTAATTGCCCGAGGCACATCCGATGCTTTGAAAAAGCAGGTTGGCGGCGAACGTCTTGAAATTACTGTTGAACCTGCAGATCTAGCTACGACAAATGAGATTGTGGCCAAGATCAGTGGTCATGCAACACATGTTGATCACCGCACAGTAAGTGCTCCAGTGCTTCATGGATCTAAGGATCTGATGGAGGCCTTGCGTGCAATGGATGATTCCAATATCCATCCGTTAGATATCGGTTTGAAGCGCCCATCACTAGATGATGTGTTCCTGTCATTA
The DNA here is from genome assembly GCA_044348405.1 of Candidatus Planktophila sp. Classification (GTDB taxonomy): domain Bacteria; phylum Actinomycetota; class Actinomycetes; order Nanopelagicales; family Nanopelagicaceae; genus Planktophila. The sequence goes on along the minus strand of JBIKSX010000013.1, from coordinate 16,888 downwards.
ACCGGCCACGTAGCTGAAGAAACTGTAGAAGAACCGGTAGCAAAGAAGAAGAGAGGCGCTAAGAAATGAAAAATGCGATCCTTGATACGTTAGTTATTACGAAGCGCCAATTACTTCAACTAGCCCGTGTTCCAGAACTGCTTGTTTTCTCCACCATTCAGCCGGTGATGTTTGTGTTGTTGTTCCGCTATGTATTTGGTGGCTCAATTGATACGGGCCAACCAGGTGGATATGTGCAGTTACTAATGCCCGGAATCTTTGTGCAAACCGTTGCTTTCACGCTTGCATCTACAGCTATTGGTTTAGCAGAAGATATGAAGAAGGGTTTAATTGATCGGTTTAGATCTCTGCCAATTTCACGCGGTGCGGTAATTATTGGTCGCACATTCGGAGATGCACTTCTGAACATCTTGGTTCTAACGGTGATGGCCGCTGCTGGATACGCGGTTGGCTGGCGTCCGACTTCAGGAATCGTGCAAACAACCCTTGCTTTCGTTTTCCTCTTCATGTTTGGTTACGCGCTTTCATGGATCGGAATATTGGTTGGCCTATCGGTTAAAGAAGCCCGGACCGTACAAAGCGTAGGTTTCTTGGTTACCTTCCCGCTGACCTTCTTATCAAATGCATTTGCGCCGACTACTGGAATGCCTAAAGCGCTGCAGTACTTTGCAGAATGGAATCCAGTATCAACAATGGTGGCTGCCTGTCGCCAATTGTTTGGTCTAGAAAATGAATTTGGCGCAACGGCTAATTCCTGGCCAAGTCAGCATCCATTAGAGACATCATTGCTCTACATGGTGTTGTTAATGGTGATCTTTATTCCACTGAGTATTCGTAAGTACAAGAACTACTCAAGCTGATTTAAAGGTAGAACTCCGCCGCCACAATCTCAACTGAGATTTCACGGCCATTTGGTGCTGTGTAAGAAACCTTGGCACCAATTTCTTGGCCTAGAACCGCCGCACCCAATGGTGATTTTTCGCTGTAAACATCTAGATCACCTGATGAAATCTCGCGTGATCCAATTAAGAACTTCATTTCATCGCCGGCAATAATTGCGGTTACAACCATTCCTGCGCCAACTTTTCCATCTGCGCTAGCTGGCGGAGTTCCAATGTGTGCATTTTCTAGCATTTGCTTTAACTGGCGAATACGCGCTTCCATTTTTCCTTGCTCATCACGAGCTGCGTGATAACCACCATTTTCTTTTAAATCACCTTCGGCACGGGCGGCTTCAATTTTTGCAGTGACCTCTTTGCGACCGGGACCTTCGAGCTGGGCAAGTTCAGCACGCAAGCGATCTGCGGCTTCTTGGGTCAACCATGTCTGTGTCATAAGGGGTAACGGTACTGGTTACTTACTTAGCGCGACAACTGGAAACATCAGCGTTGACCGCTTCACTACGCGTAGGAACTTCGGTGACCAGTTCAACCTTGGTTTTTCCTGCAGGAATCTCTTGATCAATCTGTCCAACAATATTCTTGTCAAAGTCACGTGCAATCAAGGTGCACACCACCACTTGGTTACTGTCCTGTCTTTCGATGAAGTAGCGCACCGATGCGGCGCGATCATCAGTAATTGTGAAGGAGACAAGCTGTGATCGAAGCGGTGGATTTGAGTGATACAGCGCCGACCAAACAAGCCAACCAATTCCGAGAATGCCGACCACAAGGGCGATTGCAGGCCAACGTGTGGCTTTGGCAACCCCGTATCGCTCTTCATAGTTGAACGGCTTTTCACTTTGCATGACATGATTATCGCATGGAACAAGAAGAAATTTTTATGGGGTCTGCTGGCTCCCTTACGGTGGGTATTTTGCTAATCGCCGTGGTCTTTTTGATGCGCAGTTTTTACAAGCGCTTCATGGGCGTAGATCGAAGCGATGACTCAACCGAATAATCTTCTTGCCAAGATTTTTCAAGGCGTTGCCGTACTTGCGATTGCAGCACTCTTTGTCGGACTAGGTTTTTGGCAACTACAACGTGCCGCAGATCTAAAAGAAAGTTTAAAAGTTGCTCGAACAGTTGATACAAATGTTGTTACTTTGCAATCAGTTGCACAGCCTCGGACAGCTCTAGAGGAAGCAGCATTTAACCGAACAGTTTCTTTGACCGGAAAGTACATTGCTAATTTCAGAGCCCCCAATCAAGTTGATGGAAATGGTGTAGTGGCTGATTGGGAAGTTGCACTTGCCCAAGTTGATCAACGATCAGCAATTCTGGTTGTGCGAGGGTTGTGGTCAGAACGGTTGCTCAATCCAGAGATTCAGCAATCAATGAATATTGATATTCAAGGCGTCTTAGTTGCCAGCCAATTTGCAGATCGCGCAGACAATGTGCCTGGCGTTATTTCCAGATTAGATAGCGCAGTGGTCGTTGGGTTAACCGATTTGGATTTATATGATGGCTACATCCAGGCCAGAACCGAATCTGTTCGGGGGGCCCAACTAGAGCGCTCCCGAATCACTGAAGAAAAGATCAATCCCAAAATCCCGGGCTACTACTGGCAGCACATTTCCTATGTGGTCATTTGGTGGCTCATGGCCGCAGTGGTGCTGTACCTACCCTTCTATCGCCGTAGAGTTACCCCATGAGCAGTTCAGTCAAGAGATTTAGATTCATGGCCATAGTCGCAGGCATCATGTCCATCCTGTTGTGGTTCGTAGATCTGCCAGTGGTGTACTTGTTTGATAATCCAGATTGGAAAGCTGCAGTCGCTTGGATTCCATTTGTCCATGGCTGGATTTACGCGGTCTATGTCCTTGTTGCCCTTCAGTTTTCGGTCAAGGCGCATTGGCCACTAAGAAAGGTCATCTGGCTAATCTTGGCCGGCACACTTCCATTTGCATCAATTGCCGCGGAGCGCAGAGTTGTTCGACAGTATTCGTGATTTAGTTAAATCCCTGATCTACCCACTGTACGAGTGGCGTTTGGTTCGGTCCCTCGATTTTTCAAAGACCCCACACCATGTTGGAGTCATTCTTGATGGAAACCGTCGATGGGCTAAATCCAATCCAACCGATAATGATCCTCATGGTCATAAGGCAGGTGCTAACAAGATCATTGATTTTCTGGGTTGGTGTGATGATGCCCAAGTTAAGGTCGTAACTCTGTGGTTGCTATCAACGGATAATTTCAAGCGCTCGCAAGAAGAAATCGATGAGTTACTAAAGATCATTGGAAACACCGTGGATCAACTTGCGGCCACTGGTCGCTGGAATATCAAAGCGGTCGGAGCGCTAGATCTGCTGCCACCTTGGCTAGAAGAAAAACTCAGTTCACTCAAGCCGATTCGAAATGATGGAGTCGAAGTCAACGTGGCCATTAGTTATGGCGGACGTCGTGAAATTGTTGATGCGGTGAAGAGCTATTTATCCGAAGAAGAAGCTGCGGGCCATTCGATTAAAGATGCACAAGAGAAATTAACCGTCGAAGATATTTCCAAATATTTATACACCGCAGGACAACCTGATCCCGAGCTTTTGATCCGCACCTCTGGCGAACAACGCCTTGGCGGCTTCTTATTATGGCAAAGTGCTTTATCTGAATTTTACTTTTGCGAGGCGTACTGGCCAGATTTCCGTCACCTAGATTTTCTGCGCGCACTACGTTCTTACTCTGTGAGACAACGTCGTTTCGGTTCATAAATCGCAACCAAGAATTTACCTAGTTCTATCGCGTGTCTGCGCAAAATTCATTGCTGACAGTTCTACCTTTTTACTGTCCGAAGCACACCCGGCGATCACAATTAAATCTAGGAGCAAGCATTGGCTGCAAAAGGTCAAAAAGCTAAGAAAACCTTTGTTTTAGATACCAGTGTTTTGCTCGCAGACCCCGGGGCGCTCTATAGATTTGCCGAACATGAAGTCATCATCCCGATCGCAGTTATCGGAGAGCTTGAAACCAAACGAGATCACCCAGAATTGGGCTACTTTGCCCGTGCCGCTCTGCGTGCTTTAGATGATCTGCGGGTTTCCCATGGTCGCCTTGATAAAGCGCTGACAATTACGCCAGAAGGTGGAACTCTTTCGGTCGAGCTGAACCACACCGATCTTTCGACCTTGCCCCATGGCTTCCTTCGAGATGGCACCAACGATTCGCGAATCCTGGCAATCGCTAAAAACTTAATGTCTGATGGTAAAGATGTAGTCCTTGTAACTAAGGATCTGCCACTTCGAGTCAAAGCTTCATCGGTCGGTGTCGAAGCCCAGGAGTATTTGGCCGAACTGGTATCAAATAGCGGATGGACCGGAATCGAAGATTTGGATGTCAGCCACAGTGTCATCGATGATTTGTACGCCGGCGACTTTGCAGATCATGAAGCCGCCCACCAATTGCCAGTCCATACCGGTGTGGTCCTGCATTCTGAAAAAGGATCGGCGCTAGCCCGGGTTACTGAAAGCAAGCAGCTGAAATTAGTGCGAGGTGATCGCCAAGCTTTTGGTTTGCATGGTCGCAGCGCCGAACAACGAATTGCACTAGACATTTTGCTCGATGAAAACATTGGAATCGTTTCGCTGGGTGGCCGGGCCGGAACTGGAAAGTCAGCCCTTGCCTTGTGCGCCGGACTTGAAGCGGTTATGGAAAAACGTCTTCACAAAAAGGTCGTCATCTTCCGTCCGTTGTATCCAGTCGGTGGCCAAGAGCTGGGATATCTGCCTGGCTCAGAAGGTGAAAAAATGTCTCCGTGGGCCCAAGCGGTTTTCGATACTTTGGGCGCTCTGGTTAGCCAACCCGTCATTGATGAAATCATCGACCGGGGCCTGATTGAAGTTCTGCCCCTGACCCATATCCGCGGCCGTTCCTTGCATGACTCCTTTGTGATCGTTGATGAAGCCCAATCCTTGGAACGGGGTGTCCTGCTGACCGTCCTTTCCAGAATTGGAACCGCATCTCGGGTCGTGCTAACCCACGATGTTGCCCAACGCGACAACCTGCGGGTGGGTCGACATGACGGAGTTGTCGCGGTTGTTGAAACTTTGAAGGGCCATCCGCTCTTTGCCCACGTGACCTTGACCCGAAGCGAGCGCTCGCCAATTGCAGCCTTGGTAACTGAAATGCTGGAAGGCCCCGCCGGCAATTAACCGGCGAATAGCCCGGTAGCGACATGGCTCCAAAAGGGCCAGAATCTATCTCACAGTCACATTTCGGACATATCGGACATTGCCCTTTCTGACCTGCGGTTTTACCTATCCACAGCATTCTGATTTCCTGAGAATTTCCGACTCCCGCCCACTTTGATTTGCCGATGAGCCATATCTACGGCACCTTAAAGGCATTCCCCTTAAGTCAATGAGCCTCATTTGAGGCTGATCGGCCATGGGATCAAGCCGCGGGTGAGTACCGGCGGGTGAGTAGAAGAGAAAAGGAGTCAAGGCATGAAAGCTTTTAGTAAGTCAGCACGATCAGTTGCCATCCTTGGCATCTCATCCTCACTGCTTTTGGTTGCCACCTTGCTACCAGCGGCTAACGCCCTTGAACTTTCCGTGAGCTCTACTGTCGAACTAGACGTTACAAAGAGCGCCCTAGTCATCGAGCCCGGAACCCCCGGTTCACTCTTTGCCGAGGATGACCTGACCGCCACGGCATCAGGTGCGATCTTTTCAACCCAGCTGGCTTTGGTTTCAGCGGTAAGCCGCCAAGTTGAATTAGCTCGAACACCGATAGGTGCCAAAAAAGTTGCTCGAAGCATCTTGATGGACGAATACGGCTTTTCCGAAACACAGTACAAGTGCTTGAACCAGTTGTGGACTAAGGAAAGTAACTGGAACTACAAGTCACGGAACAAAAAATCTGGTGCACATGGAATTCCGCAAGCTCTGCCAGCTAGCAAGATGAATGTTGTCTCAACGGATTGGCGCACCAACCCAGTAACTCAGATTCGTTGGGGACTTCGCTACATCAGCATTCGCTATGAGACACCATGTAAGGCTTTGGCAAAACACAAGCGAAGCAACTGGTACTAATCAGTTCGTTGTTTTAACTTCGGGCTTTAAATCTCGGAACGCTTGCCTATTGTTAACGGCTTGCTGGTCGAGGCAAAGAAATCATTGCCCTTGTCATCGACAACAATAAATGCCGGAAAATCCACGACATCGATCTTCCAGACCGCTTCCATTCCTAGCTCTTCAAAATCTAGGACCTCAACTTTTTTGATGCAATCCAATGCCAAGCGAGCTGCCGGCCCACCGATTGATCCAAGATAAAAACCACCATGTGAATTACATGCATCGGTGACAGCTTTTGAACGGTTGCCCTTTGCAAGCATCACCATGGATCCGCCTTGTGTCTGAAAATAATCAACATAAGAATCCATACGGCCTGCAGTTGTTGGACCAAAAGAACCGGATGCATACCCTTCAGGAGTCTTGGCCGGGCCTGCGTAATAAACCGCGTAATTCTTCAGGTATTCAGGCATTGGCTTGCCATCATCCATCATCGCTTTGATCTTGGCATGGGCTAAATCGCGAGCCACAACAAGTGTGCCGGTTAATGAAAGACGGGTCTTTACTGGGTGCTTTGAAAGCTCAGCCAAAACCGCACTCATTGGCTGGTTCAGATCAATTGCTACAACATCATCATTTAAATGTTCATCTGTTGTCTCGGGCAAGAAATATGCAGGATCCCGTTCTAGCTCTTCTAGGAAAATTCCATCTTTGGTGATCTTGGCCTTGGCCTGGCGATCTGCAGAACATGAAACTGCAATAGCAATAGGCAGGGATGCACCGTGGCGGGGCAGGCGAACAACGCGAACATCGTGGCAGAAGTACTTGCCACCAAATTGGGCGCCAATTCCTAAGGTGCGGGTCAGCTCCAAAACTTTTTGCTCTAATTCAATATCGCGGAAGCCATGACCTGTTGCGGCATCACCTGATGTTGGCAAGGAATCCAAATACTTAGTACTTGCCAGCTTTGCCGTCTTTACTGTGTGTTCGGCACTTGTTCCGCCGATGACAATTGCCAAGTGATACGGCGGGCAAGCCGCGGTTCCAATAGATCTTAGCTTTTCATCCAACCAAGTCATAAATGATGTTGGGTTTAAAACCGCTTTGGTTTCTTGATATAAAAATGATTTATTGGCACTGCCGCCGCCTTTAGCGATGTAGAGCAGGTTGTATTCGTCCTGATGATCACTATCGGCATAGATTTCAATCTGGGCGGGCAGGTTATTGCCAGTGTTCTTTTCTTCCCACGTTGTAACAGGGGCCATCTGTGAATACCGAAGATTTAACTGGGTGTAGGCATCATAAATTCCTTGCGAAATCGCAACTTCATCTTTGCCGGTGGTTAAGACGTACTGGCCTTTTTTGCCCATAACCAGCGCTGTGCCAGTGTCTTGGCACATCGGCAGGATTCCACCTGCTGCGATGTTGGCATTTTTCAAAAGGTCGATCGCAACAAAGCGATCATTTGCAGAAGCCTCTGGATCTTTAACAATATTTGTTAACTGCTGTAAATGTTCAGAACGAAGGTAATGGTTGATGTCATGAATTGCTTCTGAGGTTAATTTTTCAAGGGCTGATGGTTCAACCTGTAAAAACTCTTTATCGCCAAGCTTTACAACCGATACGCCTTCTTTGCTGACAAGGCGGTATTTGGTCTTATCTTCGCCCAGTGGCAAAAGATCTGAATATGAAAAGTTTGGCATCGTCTTTACGAATCGCTAGTCGGCTTTACTGAATCAAGCTTCTTCTTTGCCCCATCTAGCCATTCCTGACAGATTTTGGCTAACTCTTCGCCGCGCTCCCAAAGCTTTAGCGACTCTTCTAGGGTTGCACTGCCCGCTTCAAGGGATTCAACAACGTCTGCTAACTCGTCTCGAGCTGCTTCATATGAGATCTTCTTCGCTTCGGCCATGGTCTAAATCTACTCTCTTCTTTGCTGTGGTGTGATTTTTAGTTACCGAGCGCTGTGGCTTTGGTCTCGCCCTTTGCAAGACGAAGTCGCAATTCATCGCCGGCCTTCAACTTCTTTGGATCAGTAACGATTTGGCCATCGGCTAACTGAACAACTGAATACCCGCGGTCCAAAGTTGATTGTGGCGACAAAGCGCGCACGCGGGCCTTGATCTGCTTGAGCTCTTCCTTGGCTAACTTCAGCGAAGCCCCAAAAGAGCGATTAGAACGATCGCGCAGCCCAGCAATGATTTCAGCCCTAGTTGTGATCAAAACATGTGGGTCCTTCATAACGGGGCGATTTTTAAAGTTAGCAATACGTGTTGATTCAAGATCTAAGCGATTTAACACTGTGCGACGAGCTCTATCTCGCATCGCACTGATCATCTGGATCTCTTCGGCGATATCTGGAACAACGCGCTTGGCGGCATCAGTTGGAGTAGATGCTCGGTAATCTGCAACTAAATCAAGCAGCGGAGAATCTTTTTCGTGGCCGATCGCAGAAACAATCGGGGTTTCACATGATGCAGCTAAACGAACCAATCCTTCATCACTAAATGGCAGGAGATCTTCAAAGGATCCACCACCGCGGGTAATGATGATGACTTCAACATCCTTGTTGGCTTCTAGTTCGCGCAGGGCTGCAGAAACTTCAGTCACAGCTGCTGCGCCTTGAACCGTTACTTCGCGTATTTCAAATTGAACACTTGGCCAACGACGCTTTGCATTTTCAACAACATCTTTTTCCGCATCGGTGTTGCGGCCGCAGATCAAACCAATAACTTTTGGAAGCAAAGGCAGCGCCACTTTTCGATCTGAGTTAAACAAACCTTCGCCAGCCAATTGATTTTTCAATGCTTCCAAGCGAGCAAGCAGTTCGCCAACTCCGACCTGTCTAATCTCGCGGGCAGAAAAAGAGAGTGAGCCATTTTTGGTGTACCACGATGGTTTTGCATACATAACAATGCGGGCGTTATCGGGTAAAGGCTTGACCGCAGCGATCACAGATTTGTGACACATCACTGAAATAGACATATCAACGCTTGGATCACGAAGGCGCATAAATGCCATCATTCCGCTGCGTTCATTTAATTCACTGATTTCGCCCTCAATCCAGATTGGGCCAAGACGTTCGACGTAATCCTTTATTGCTTCAGAAACGACCCGAACCGTAGCGGGGGCTTCACTTGAAGTTTCGAACATGGGATGAGCCTAATAGACTGCCCCCATGACTAAGAGAGTTCTACTAGCAGCGCCTCGCGGATATTGCGCAGGGGTGGATCGCGCCGTGATCACCGTTGAAAAGGCGTTGGCTCTCTATGGCGCACCTGTCTATGTCCGCAAGCAAATTGTGCACAACATCCACGTTGTTACCTCATTAGAAGCAAAGGGTGCGATCTTTGTTGATGAAACCGATGAGATTCCAGAGGGTAAGACCGTTGTCTTTTCCGCACATGGAGTTTCTCCAATGGTTCACCAAGAAGCAGCTGCGCGAAATCTAAAAACAATTGATGCAACCTGTCCCTTGGTAACCAAGGTCCACCACGAGGTTCGACGATTTGCAACTGAAGATTCCGAGATTTTACTTATCGGTCACCATGGTCATGAAGAGGTTGAAGGAACTGCAGGGGAGGCACCGGACAAGGTTCGAATTGTTGATGGCCTTGAAGGTGCGCGCACAATCCAACCAACACCTGGCAAGAATTTAGTGTGGTTGTCTCAAACAACCTTATCGGTTGATGAAACCATGGAAACTGTTGCAATCTTGAAAGAGCGTTTTCCAGATATTCAAGCACCACCAAGTGATGACATTTGTTATGCAACCCAAAATCGCCAAGAGGCGATTAAGGTCATTGCACCGCAAGCAGATTTGGTCATTGTCGTTGGCTCACAGAATTCAAGTAACTCAGTGCGTTTGGCTGAAGTAGCTTTGGAATATGGCGCAAAGGTTTCACACTTGATTGATTATGCCGAAGAGATTCAGGATCATTGGTTTAAAGATGTTGAAACTATTGGCGTAACAAGCGGTGCATCGGTGCCGGAGATTTTAGTTAAGGATGTTTTGGCAACCTTGGCCGAACATGGCTTCCGTGATGTGCAAGAGATTACTGCAGCCGAAGAATCACTACTTTTTGCCTTGCCACCAGAGCTTCGTAAAGATATGAAAGCAGCTGGCCAGGTTTAATCTGCTTGCTTAACTGCTCGCTTTTTTGAAGGCTTGGCTTTTGCTTTTTGATTGAAGTACACAAACCAGCCATAGAGCGCAGAAATAATCAAAAATGGCGCTTCGGATGCAAGAGCTGCGATGAAATCAATTCCAACTCGTGAAGGTCTAAAACCATCAAGCACAATCGTGAAAAAAAGCGCTGATCCAGCAAAAGCTAATGGCGGAGTTACAGCAGAAACATAGGTAGTACCTGGGCGACCAAAGCGAAGGGAACCAAAGGTGGCTGCACATATTGCGATTCCAGTCAGGATTCCAACGCCAGTACGGATTGTCATCTCAACGAAAACAAAGAATCCAATAAAAAGGAATTGCAAAACAACGATGCCTTGCTTCTTTAATCCAGGACCCTGGATTTGAATCTTTTGAAGTGTGCTCATCGTTCATCTACCTCTTCTGCGTCAATGTAATCATCGCCGCTTTCTAGTTCAGCGTTCTTTAAATCGCGAACATCGCCAGGGGCTTCAGGATACTCAATAGCTAACTTATCTTTATCTCCGGCAACTCCCAAGTTATGGATTCGCCGAGCTGGCGCTAAAACCGTCTTTTCTGCTGTTGGGACCAGATCTTCATAGGCCTTAGATGTTGATGAGATCGCTTTGCCAACCGCCACAATCTTGGTGTGCAACAAAGTGATGTTCTTTAAGAATGTGCTTGCCACCTTTTGAATTTCATCGGCATTTTCAGCCAACTTGTTGCGGGTAAAGATGTAACCAATGGTGCGCAATAGCGCCATCATTGATGTTGGAGTTGCCACGGTAACCCCAACTTTGAAAGCCTTTTCAAGAAACATTGGATCAAGGCGCAAAGCCTCTGATAACAAGGTTTCAAAGGGTACAAAGAGCACAACAAAATCAGGGGAACCCTGGGATTTGTGATATCCACGCTTTGCTAGCGCTTCGACATGCTTTAACAAATCCTTAGTGTGCTGCACCAAGTATTCATCACGTTGTGCTTGATCATCAGTTCCAAAGGCTTCTAGGAAGCGTTCAAATGGAAACTTGGAGTCAATAAATAATTGTGAACCGCCAGGCATGTTGACGGTGACATCTGGAATACCTGAAGAATCAGAATCTGTGGTTGATCGTTGCGCGGTGTATTCATGTCCTTCACGAAGCCCTGCTTGCTGAAGTAAGAGCTCCAGTTGTGCTTCGCCAAATTTTCCACGGGTCTGCGAATTAGATAAAGCGCCCGCAATTTTCTTGGTTTCATCAAAGATTGATTCCGATGCACGACGCATTTCTAGAATTGTTGTATTGAGCTTGGCTTCAGCTTCGGTACGGATGCGATTTGCTTCGTTGGATTGGGTCGTTAACTTTGAAACAGAATCCTTAACCGCCAGCAGTTCTGCATTTAATGTGATCGCAGTTTCCGTCTTTTTACGTTCTGCATCTAGTTGCGCCTTGTAATCATCGAGCAGGGCTTGATTGCCCGCTGAATCCTTGGATTTCAGGGCTGACAATAGGTATCCGATCGCAGATCCTGCGATAAGTCCTATTAATAAGGTCACTACGTAAGCGGGCATGGGCCTATCGTGGCAGGGAGCACTGACAATCCCGCGTAGGCTTACCCCAGTGAGCCTCTCTATCGGAATCGTCGGACTGCCAAACGTGGGAAAGTCGACCCTTTTTAATGCTCTGACTAAGAACAATGTTCTGGCCGCTAACTACCCTTTCGCCACCATCGAACCCAATGTGGGAATAGTGGGAGTGCCTGATGAGCGCCTAGCCAAGCTGGCCCAGATCTTTTCTTCAGAAAAATTACTTCCTGCCACCGTTTCTTTTGTTGATATCGCCGGAATCGTAAAAGGTGCATCCGAAGGTGCCGGCCTTGGCAATAAGTTCCTAACAAATATTCGAGATACCGATGCAATCTGTCAGGTGATCCGAGTTTTCAATGATGGCGATGTTGTTCACGTCGACGGTCGAATCGATCCAGCATCTGACATGGAAACCATCAATACCGAATTAGCGCTGGCGGATTTACAGACAATTGAAAAGGCAATTCCGCGTCTTGAAAAAGAAGCACGCGTCGCCAAAGAAAAGGCACCTGTACTAGAGGCGGTCAAAGCTGCCAATGATTGGTTGCAATCTGGAAAGCCTTTGTCACAAAGTTCAATTGACCGCGAACTGTTGGCCGAACTTCATTTGTTAACTGCAAAGCCATTCTTATATGTATTTAATGTCGATGCTGCCGAATTAAATGATCCAGAACTAAAGACAAAGTTGCAGGCACTTGTTGCACCAGCTGAAGCAATTTTCTTGGATGCAAAGACAGAGGCAGAACTAGCAGAACTCAGCGATGAGGATGCATTGGAATTGTTGCAATCAATTGGTTTGAAAGAACCAGGTCTTGCAACCTTGGCACGTGTTGGTTTCGATACTTTGGGATTGCAGACATATTTAACTGCAGGTCCAAAAGAAGCTCGCGCGTGGACGATTCACAAAGGTGACACCGCACCCATGGCCGCTGGTGTTATTCATACTGATTTCCAAAAGGGATTTATTAAGGCTGAAATCGTCAGCTTTGAAGATCTCATTGCCGCAGGATCTATGGCTGAAGCGAAAGCTAAGGGCAAGGTTCGTATGGAAGGCAAGGAATATGTAATGGCCGATGGAGATGTAGTGGAGTTCAGATTCAATGTCTAAGAAGCAAGCACACCTAAAGGATCTACCTGTAAAGACCCGCGATAACCTGCGTAACGTAGCGATCATTGCTCACGTTGACCACGGAAAGACAACACTGGTTGATGCCATGTTGTGGCAATCCGGTGCATTCGCAGCGCACAAGGTTCAGGGCGAAGGTCAAGACCGCATGATGGATTCAATGGATCTAGAACGCGAAAAGGGAATTACGATCCTTGCCAAGAACACCGCTGTTAAGCGCGGCGACACAATCGTTAACATCATTGATACTCCGGGCCACGCCGACTTTGGTGGCGAAGTTGAACGCGGACTTGAAATGGTTGATGGCGTTATCTTGCTGGTTGATGCTTCCGAAGGTCCACTGCCACAAACACGTTTCGTTTTGCGTAAGGCACTTGAAAAGAATTTGCCAGTTATTTTGTTGATCAACAAGGTTGACCGTCCCGATTCACGTATTGCCGAAGTTGTTGACGAAGCTTACGAATTGTTCCTTGATCTTGGAGCAAATGAAGAGCAGATTGAATTCCCAGTTGTCTATGCATCAGCTAAAGCTGGTCGTGCATCATTGACACGTCCTGCAGATGGTGGAATGCCAGAAGAAGCAAACCTTGATGTTTTGTTTGACACTATCTTCTCTGCAATTCCAGCTCCTGTTTATCACGAAGGTGCGCCATTGCAGGCACACGTTACAAACCTTGACTCATCACCATTCTTGGGTCGTCTTGCACTATGTCGCGTACGCGAAGGTGTTATTAAAAAGGGCCAATCTGTTACATGGATTAAGACAGATGGAACAACAGAGCGCGTAAAGATTTCAGAGCTATTGATCACTGAAGCGCTAGATCGCGTTCCAGCACTAGAAGCACACCCTGGCGACATCATCGCGGTAGCCGGTATCGACACAATTACATTGGGCGAAACCCTGGCTGATAATGAAAATCCACATGCACTTCCTTTAATCATTGTTGATGAACCATCTATTTCGATGACAATCGGTATCAATACATCACCACTAGCGGGCAAGAGCGGCAAATTGCTTACTGCTCGCCAAGTTAAGGGACGTCTGGATGCAGAGCTAGTTGGTAACGTTTCATTGCGCGTTCTCAACACTGATCGTCCGGACACATGGGAAGTACAGGGTCGCGGAGAGCTACAGCTAGCTGTGCTTGTTGAAATCATGAAGCGCGAAGGTTTCGAACTAACTGTTGGTAAGCCACAGGTAGTTATTAAGAAGATTGATGGCAAGGTTCACGAGCCAATGGAGCGTTTAACAATTGATGCACCAGAAGAATACTTAGGTGTTCTTACACAGTTGATGGCACTTCGTAAGGGTCGCATGGAGCAAATGGTTAATCACGGAACCGGTTGGATCCGTCTTGATTACAAGGTTCCATCACGTGGACTTATTGGTTTCCGTACCGAGTTCTTAACTGAAACTCGCGGAACCGGTTTGCTACACCATGTGTTTGATGGTTACGAGCCTTGGTTCGGAGATATTCGTACTCGTGCAACTGGATCACTTGTTTCAGATCGTATGGGAACAGTTACTTCATACGCACTTTATGGAACACAAGATCGCGGAACTATTTTCGTAGAACCAGGCGATGAAGTGTACGAAGGTATGGTTATTGGCGAGAACTCTCGTAACGATGACATGGACGTTAACTGTGTTCGCGAAAAGAAGCTAACAAACATGCGTGCTTCAGGTACTGATGAATCAGAACGTTTGATTCCGCCTAAGAAGCTCAACATGGAAGGTGCGCTTGAATTCTGTCGCGAAGATGAATGCGTCGAAGTTACACCTGCCGTTGTTCGTATTCGTAAGGTTGTTCTAAATGGCGATGAACGAGCACGTGCTACTTCTCGTGCAAAGAAGGCGAATCTCAACGCCAACTAAATTCAGTGAGGAAGGCCCGTGTTAATCACTTAACGCGGGCCTTTTTCTTGTCCAAATGGTCGCATCCCTAGATTTGTCGGCGCATTCGGGCAAGATGCTCACTGTGAGTAAGCAGCCATTCAGCCTTGTACGACAGGTACTTAAGGCTGCCCCTACTGCACTGGACGCCGAACAACTATCTGTTGTTGCACACCGCGGATCGCCAATTGTTGTTCAAGGTGGTCCGGGTACCGGTAAGACAACGGTTTTGATCGAAGCAGCCCTTGCTCGGATTGAAGAAGGGCACAATCCTGATTCAATTTTGCTTCTTACCTATGGCCGCGAGCGAGCATCAGAATTACGTGATGCAATTGCGTTGCGCACAACTAAAACTATGTTTGAACCACTTGCACGTACTTTCCATTCTTTAGCATTTTCGATTTTAAAGATGAAAGCAAAGTCAGATCCTGATCCAATTTTGCTCAGTGGTCCAGAACAAGAAAGCTATATCCGTGAATTACTACAAGGTGATATCCAGGACGGATACAAGGAATGGCCAGAAGATTTACATAAAGCGCTAACAACAAATGGCTTTGCCCGCGAACTACGTGATTTGATTTTACGTGCATCTGAACGCGGTATTGATGCCGATGAATTAGCAAAACTTGGAACGCAAGAGGGCGAAAAGTATTGGCAAGCAGCCGCTGCCTTCTGGAAGCGGTATTCAAATTCTATGATCATGCGCGAAATCAGCGCCCAAGATGCCAAACTACGTATCGATCCATCCGAACTAGTTTCGCGTGCATCAATTCACTTGCGTAACAACCCAGACTTGCTAGATCAATTGCGCAATCGATTTACAACGATCATGGTTGATGAATTCCAGGAAAGTGATCCAGCCCAGCGTGAACTTCTGGCACTGCTTGCTGGCAACGATGTAATCATTTGCGCCGATGCTGATAGCGCCGTTGGACGATTTCGCGGGGCAGATCCTGATGGTTTAGCTGCAGCCCTTGACCCGTATCGCGTAAAGGAAGTTGTTCTTTCTCATGTGTATCGCAATGCAAAGGCGGTCTTTGCAGTTGGGCACCAATACGTACAGGGATTCAGGGGTTCACCGGTTACCCGCAAGCGCTACGAAGCCAATGAAAATCAGGGTTTTGTAGGGGTTCACCGCTTTAGAAGCACTGCCGAAGAAGCAGCTTTTATCGCCCATCAATTCCGCAGCGCACATTTGCGTCAAGGGATTTCATATAGCGACATGGCAGTTGTTTTGCGTACACCAGGTGTTCAAGCATCTGCACTGCGCCGGGCATTTTCACAAGTTGGCATTCCAGTTGCTTCTGAACTTCAGGCATTAGCTGGTAATCCTGCAGTCACTCCATTTTTGCTATTGGCACGTGTTGCAATTGGTGCACAGCCGCTCAATTTAGATACGGCAGAGCGATTGCTACTTTCTGAATTTGGTGGCGCGGATTCAATTTCGCTGCGCCGAATTCGCAGGGCAATGATTACCGCTCGTCCTGAAGGCGATGAACGTTCTGGAACTCAATTACTTCTTGATGCAATTCTTGACGGACAGTTGTTTATCGAAGGCGCCGACAGCGTTTTGCGCGTTCATGAATTGCTCAAAGGTGCAAAAGCTATTGCTCGCAACAAAAGCGCGTTAGCCGATGATTTGTTGTGGTTTATTTGGGACAACGCAGTAACAAATGATGGACAGAAATTAGCAAACACTTGGCGCAATCAAGCGTTGCGTCCCGGAATCCGTGGAGCAGCTGCAGACAGAGACCTTGATGCGATGATGCAGCTGTTTGATTCAGCCGCGCGTTATTCCGAACGCTTCCCTTTGTCAGGCCCAGCAGCATTTATCAATGAAGTTGCCCAAGAAGAAATCGCAGGAGATGTCATCACCGCCAAGGGTGTGCGCCCGGATTTCGTAGAAATTCTTACGGTGCACAGCGCAAAAGGTCGCCAATGGGACATTGTTGCAGTAGCAGGTTTACAAGAGGGCACCTGGCCAAATTTGAAGCAGCGTTCTTCCTTGCTAGGTGCTGAACGTTTAGTAGAACGCAAGCGCAACCCTGATGTGCCGCGAGATCAACTAGATGTCATCGCGGCAAATGGCTTACTGCAGGACGAACAACGCTTGTTCCACGTGGCTCTAACCCGCGCAAAACAATCACTTTTCATCACCGCTGTGCAACGCGAAGATGAAGAACCTTCGCAGTTCTTTGAAGCAATCGAAG
>JBIKSX010000012.1:0-20133 GCA_044348405.1 Candidatus Planktophila sp. | reverse complement strand
ATTCGTGATGCTGCTGCCCGCTCGCTTCCACTATTTATCATCCAGCATCCAGCAACATTGGCTGCCCAGAAGAAATAGTCAGCCCCTTGTCATAGGGTTACCTCATGGCCAAGGTAGAAAAAGAACCATTCCGCTGCACCGAATGCGGATGGACATCCCAAAAATGGGTTGGTCGTTGCGGTGAATGCCAAGCATGGGGTTCTGTCGAAGAGATTGCCGCACCTAAAAAACTTTCACTCGTTGCAGGAAATGTAACCGCTAAAGCAACACCTATTGGCGATGTAGATCTGTCTGCAGCTCATGCGCGTCCGACTGGTGTCACAGAATTAGACCGCGTTCTTGGTGGTGGATTAGTTCCAGGAGCTGCGATTTTACTTGCTGGTGAACCCGGTGTTGGTAAGTCAACACTTTTGCTTTCAGTTGCAGCACAAACTGCAGCAAAGGGAATTCCGGCTTTATACATAAGCGGTGAAGAATCCGCATCACAAGTTCGACTACGCGCCGAACGAATTAATGCAATTGATCCTCAGTTGTTCCTTGCATCTGAAACAGATCTAGGAGCAGTAATTGCACACATTGATTCTGTTAAGCCACAGTTGCTAATCATTGACTCTGTACAAACCATCGGAAGTTCTGCAGCAGATGGCGCACCTGGTGGAGTTACACAAGTTCGCGAAGTTGCTGGTGCGTTGATTCGTATTTGTAAAGATCGTGACATCACCTTGCTTCTTGTTGGTCACGTGACAAAAGATGGTTCTATCGCTGGTCCCCGATTACTAGAACATATCGTTGATGTTGTTTTGCAGTTTGAAGGTGAACGCCATTCACGTCTTCGTTTGATTCGGGCAATCAAAAATCGTTTTGGTGCATCTGATGAAGTTGGATGTTTTGATTTAAGTGACACCGGAATCGAATCTGTGCTGGATCCAACAGGTTTATTTACTTCTCGACATGCAGAACCAGTTCCTGGAACATGTGTAACAGTCACTCTTGAAGGCCGCCGTCCATTATTAGCTGAAATTCAAGCGCTAGTTTCTGCAGGACGTGAAAATGATTATGGAAATGCTCGACGAGTTGTCTCTGGTTTGGATTCTGCCCGCACATCAATGACCCTTGCAGTTCTAGAACTACGGGCAAACATTAGGGTTGGCGGACGTGATGTCTACGCAGCAACAGTTGGCGGTATGAAAATGACTGAACCAGCAGCTGATTTAGCCTTGGCATTAGCGGTTGCATCAGCTGCCAAGGGTTTAGCCCTTCCAGCAGATTTGGTGGCAATAGGTGAAGTTGGATTAGCCGGAGAAATTCGCAAGGTAAGTGGCGTAAACCGCAGACTTCAAGAGGCCTACCGACTTGGTTTTAAACGCGCACTAGTTCCAACTGGGTCAGATACAAAGATTGATGGCATGGAGATCGTAGAAGTTTCACGGCTAGATGCTGCGCTAAAACGGGTAAAAATCAACGGCGAATGAGTTCGTTAGAAAAACCAATTGTTAATTGGTTTAAGAAAAACAAGCGCGACCTTCCGTGGAGAAATACAACCCCTTGGGGTGTGATGGTCAGTGAATACATGTTGCAACAAACTCCAGTTAACCGCGTTCTTCCTAAATGGCAGGAATGGATGGAGCGCTGGCCAACTCCTAAAGATTTAGCTAAGGCAACACCAGCACAGGTAATCACAGCTTGGGGCAGGTTGGGATATCCACGGCGGGCACTTCGTTTACATGCAGCCGCACAAATCATCGCTGAAGATTTCAACAACAAAGTTCCGGAAGATCAAGAAACTTTGCGATTGCTACCCGGTATTGGCGAATACACCGCAGCAGCAATTGCAGCTTTTGCTTTTGAGCAGCGTTCATTAGTCATGGATGTAAACATAAGACGTTTGCTTGTGCGTGCAATAGATGGGCAAGAGCATCCAAAGCCAGCACCAACTGCTAGAGAAAAAGCTAGACACTTGGCAATTTTGCCAACTAAGAATGCACATGTGTGGGCTGCTGCAACCATGGAACTTGGCGCACTTGTTTGCACATCAAAGAATCCAGCATGCGAACTGTGTCCAATCATTGGTCAATGTAATTGGCGCAAAAATGGTTATCCAAAAACAGAGCTGGTTAGAAAATCACAGGACTGGCATGGCACAGATCGCAAGTGCCGCGGAACAATTGTTCAGGCACTTCGTGACAATGAATCACTCACTGAATCTGCCATAAAGAAACTGTGGCCTGAAGAATCACAAGTTGAAAAAGCCCTGAAAACACTGCTTGAAGACCAATTAATTCAGGCACTTCCCCGACGTCGTTATAGACTGCCACAATGAGTTTCGTTGCAGAGCTTGAAAGTCACTTGGGTGTTTCACTTATAACCGACCCGGACATCACCTCTACATACTCCAAAGATCAAGCACCTTTCGCTTTATACTCTCCGGCTGCCGCAGTGTTGTTAGCTCGCACAACTGAAGAGATTTCAAAGGCATTGGCTTTTTGTTCAGAAAGAAAAATTCCAGTAGTAACCCGTGGCGCAGGTAGCGGATTATCAGGCGGAGCAAATGCTGATTCGAAATCGCTAGTTATTTCGCTAGAAAAAATGAATCAGATAATTGAAATTGACCCAGCGAACCAACTTGCAAGAGTTCAAGCAGGTGTGATCAATTTAGATCTAGACACCGCAGTTAAAGAGTTTGGGATGGCCTACCTACCTGATCCTGCCAGCCGTGATTGGTCCACCTTAGGTGGAAATGTTGCAACAAATGCAGGTGGGATGTGTTGTGTTAAATATGGAGTCACCTCTCACCATGTTCGGGCATTAAAAGTTGTTTTGTCTTCTGGTGAAGTTATCGAAGTCGGGAAAGCAACTAAAAAGTTTGTGACCACATTGGATTTAATGCATCTATTCATTGGCTCTGAAGGAACATTAGGTATCGTTACGGAAATTACTGTCAATATCGTGCCACGTCCAAAGTCACCTGCAACACTCATTGCGACTTTTCCAAACATCAGTCAGGCTGCTGCAGCTTCAACAGAGTTGCTAAAGTATCGACCTTCAATGCTGGAAATAATTGATCAAACTACTTTAAAAGCTGTTGAGGAATGGCATCCACTTGGCTTTGAGGTTGCCGGTTCTATTTTGTTGATGCAACTGGATGAAAACTTTGAACTTGGAGATGCCTCAGTAGCCACTTGTCAGTCACATGGGATGATCGATGGAATGTTTTCAACTGATGCCAGCGATGCAGCAGACTTAATTCGGGTTCGAAAACTGGCATATCCCGCTCTAGAGCGTCTTGGCGCGACACTTCTTGATGACGTCGCTCTGCCGGTTACCAAAATTGCCGAGTTTGTCGGTTTAGTTGAGCAATTAGCTGTGAAACATAATTTAACAATTGGAATCTTTGGTCATGCAGGCGATGGAAATATGCACCCAACCATCGTTCATGATCACGGCGACCCTGAAGGTGAAAAACGTGCAAAATTGGCTTTTTCTGAGATCGTGCGAATCGCTCAATCTCTAGGTGGATCAGCAAGTGGTGAGCACGGGATCGGTTCGATTAAGCGTGAATTAGTTACTGATGAAATCTCGCACTCTGTGATTGAAATTCAAAGAGGGATTAAGAAATTACTAGATCCTTCAGGCATTCTAAATCCTGGTAAAAAACTTCCCTAACGAGCAAGCTCTGCTGCCCTTAAGGCGATATCAACTGTTGATATAGACACTCGCATACGAAGAAACTTTTCAAGCTCTGCGTACAAAATCTTTGACCCGCTTATTCCACCAGTAAATTTCACCGGTAAAGACTTTCGTAAGAGAACACCATCTGTACGATTTACCAAATCACTTAAATGCCCAGCTGCTTTTTTTAAAATAGAAATTGCTTCAGCATCACCAGCTTCTGCGGCTTGATCGACAATCTTGCTCAAAGCTGCAATTTCAGCGCGGTCCTTTGAATAGACAAAGGCTTTAATGGCGCTCCAATCAGCTGCTTGAATTTCCTTAAGAATTCGATCTGAAAGCGAGCCTTCGTTGATTTTAGTTTTATTTTCAATTTTAAAAATTGAGAGTCGAATTGCCTCTTTACCAATCCAATATCCTGCACCCTCATCGCCAAGCAGATATCCCCAGCCACCAATTTTATGTGATTCAGAATTTTCATTAATTGCATAAGCAACTGATCCTGTGCCTGCATACAACAAAATTCCCTCACCGTCTGCAAAATTCGCTCTGTAGGCAAGTTCAATATCCGAAACAACTGTTGATGGAGATTTAAAAGAAGATTTAATCTCTTTTTCTATTGAGCCATCCTGAATTACACCGGTTATGCCCATGTAAACAGCTGAAACTTTGAAATTCTTGATCTCCTGTGAAATCTCACTTAGAACTCTTCTCATGCGCTCTAATGATGCCTCACGATAGATGTGCCCATCCATTGCTTCGCATCGACCTGAAGCTACAGTGTGACTGTCATTAATCAACACCCACTTCGTAGCTGAAGCACCTGCATCGATTCCCAAAAAGTTCATGCCTTAGCCTTTCACAGCGCCGGCGGTTAATCCCTTGATGAACTGCTCGGAAAGAATTAAATAAAGAATAATTAGCGGCAAGGCAGCCATGGTGAGGCCCGCAAAGAGCACTCCCCACTGAGATGCGTACTGCCCAAAGAAGACCGTTAACCCTTGCATGATCGTCTTATTTTCCGGACTCTGCAAAAATACTAAAGGTAGGAAGAAGTCATTCCAGATCGGAATCGCAGAATAAATGGCGACAATCGCCATTCCAGGGCGAACAAGTGGAACTAGAACGCGAGTCAAAAGTTGGAACTCTGAAGCACCGTCAATTCGAGCTGCGTTATCTAAATCTGAAGGAAGCGATCGAAAAAATCCACTCATGATAAATACAGCTGCAGGCAGTGCCCCTGATGAGTAAACCAAAATCAAACCAATGTGGGAATCTAGAAGATTCATCCATTTCAATTGAATAAAGAGCGGAAGAATCGCAAGTTTTGCCGGAATGAGCATGCCTGTCAGAATAAAACCAAAAATTAATGCATTACCTTTAAAATTATAGCGACCAAGAATAAATCCGGCACCAAGTGCACAAATAAGAATCACTATTAGTGATCCACCCGTGACGATCAGTGAATTCTTTAGATAAGTTGCGAAGGCTCCATCAGACCAAACCTGTTGAAAATTCTCCCAATGTGGATCTCTTGCCAGAGAGAAAGGGTTTGATGCAAAACTATTTGTTTCTCGAAGTGCAGAATTGAATAAGAAAAACACGGGTAAGAGCACCATAAATGCATTAATCAATAAGACAGACTTGAAAAACAACCTAGAGGAAAGCATCGCTATCACTGCTCTACCTCGCGCTTACGTAGGAAGTGCTGTCCAATTCCGGCGCCTAAACCAACAATTACGAAAATAAACACTCCTAGGGCTGAACCAACACCCACTTCATTGGCATTTGAATCGACTGACCCAAAAGAAAGCCTGTAAAACATAAGTGCCAAAGTGTCAGTTGCGCCGGCGGGATTTCCATTAGAACCACCGATCACAAATGGAAGATCAAACCATTCATACGCACCAATAAAAGTAAGGATGGTAATAATCGTCATTGATGGCGCAAGTAGCGGGAACATAATCTTTCGAAAGATTTGGCCCTCGCTTGCGCCATCAATGCGGGCGGCTTCCAAATACTCCTGATTAATGGCATTCAAACCTGCCAGAAAAATAATCGCTGGGAATCCAACCCAACGCCATAGATTAATAAAGACAAGAGTGGGCAGCGCCGTGCTCATGCTACCCAGCCAGGGCTTAGCTAAAGACTCAAAACCTAAATCATTAATGATCATATTAATTGGTCCGTAGTAGGGATCAAGCATTACCTGCCACATGTAACCGACTACCACCAGAGAAAAGATCACTGGCAGAAATGTCACCGTTCTAAAAAACCTTTGTCCACGCTTTAACCTAAATAGTGAGTAAGCAATAAGCAATCCTAAAGAAGTTTGTAAAATCATAATTGCAATGAATACAAGTGTATTGTGGCGAAGCGCCATAAGGAATTGATCTTTAAAAGGATAATCAAACAAACGTTGGAAATTGGCTAGACCAGCAAAGCCCCCTCGCTGAAATCCTTCCCACTTAAAAAATGCGTAGCTAAGTGTTGTAACCGCTGGGACAGTCGTGAACACCAATATTGTCAAGATTGCAGGAGTTAGTAGCAGCGCAATGTATTTGCGTTGCTCTCTCTTTAACCCTGTTACAGCCACTGAATGACTCCTTTTTAAATAAGAAAACATTGGGCGCAGGGTTTTTCCTGCGCCCAATGTTTGATTTCTTAGCTCTTACCCTTTTGTGGTGCGTACCAAGAAGCTACAGCTGTCTGAACATCCTTCGCTAGTTGCTCGGGAGTTGTGCCACCAGTGATCAACTTCTGGAAGCCAGGCTGCAGGATATTTGAACTTGTTGGTGTCGCATAACGGAAACCAACTACGTTCAAGAATGGAGTTCCAAGTGAAGTGCGACCTGTGTTAATCGCCTTCACTACTGGATCTGTGATTTTAACGAATGGAGCTGTTGGGATGAATGCAATCTCATCAACCAAAGCTTGTCCAAACTCCTTTGAAGCTAGGAAGTTTAGGAACTTGATTGATGCAGCTTTATTTGCAGTCTTTGCGTTAATTGCATATGCGCCATCTGCCCAAGTTGAGACATACTTCTTAGCACCTGGTGATTTTGCAACCGGAGGAATCCATCCTGCTTGCAATGATGGGTTCAAGCTACGGAAGTATCCGAGCTCATAGTTTCCACCAATGTAGAACGCAGCCTTTTCGTTAGCGAAAAGTCCACGTGCAGTGTTGTAATCAATACCTTCAAAGCCAGCAGGCATGTATTGAGCTAGGTCCTTTACAGCCTTGAGGCTTGCCACATACGCCTTATCTGTGAATGTCTTCTTTCCAGCTGCAACATCATTGAAGAACTGAGTTCCACCATAGAAAGTTGGTCCAACAGATGCATGAAGTTGTTCAAGAGCTGGTCCATTTCCACCGGCGTTACCGAGTGGAAGAATTCCTGCAGCCTTAACCTTCTTAAATGCATTCATGAGCTGATCCCAGTTTGTAGGAAGAGCTTTTACTCCAGCTGTTGCAAGTAGATCTGGGTTGTAGAAGATTCCCATTGCAGAGATCGCGTATGGGAAGCCGTACTGCTTCTTGTCTAGATAACCCTGAGCTCCTGCAAGAATTCCTGCCTGAAGTTTTCCTAGTGCTGGAACATCCTTTGTTGTTAACGCCATGAAGTTACCTGCGTCAGAAAGGTTTGCCATTCCACCGTATGGACGCATCTGAATGATGTCTGGACCCTTACCTGCTGTAAGAGCAGTAGAAACAATTGCGTTGTACTCAGTATTTAGATACGGAGTGAACTTAACCTTGATTCCTGGATTTCTTGATTCGAACTTTGTGATTTGACCTTCATAGAAAGCCTTATCTTCTGTGCGCCAACTCCAGAATGTTAACTCTGTGTTAGCGCTTGCTGGTAGCGCAGTAACTACTGGAACAGCGATTGCTGAAACAGCGAGTGCTGCTGCAACCAAGCCGCGTAGGCGGCGAGATGCGATTTTCACTTATTTCCTCCTCTTGTGCGGGACTTGGTTGGCGACAGAAGAACACCCTCGTTGCCTTCTATCTTTTTACCGGAGCGGCTTCCCACGGCCGTTCTGGATTGATCCAGAGCTGACTTTGTGCCGCTCCAGTTTCTCTGTGCCAATGCGACACAGAGACAATCAACCACCGTTAGTTGTGCGATACGACTTGATGTCGCGCCGCTTCGGAAGGTGGTTTCCCGAGCGGATGTGTGAAGAACAACATCTGAAAGCGCAGTTGCTGTACTTCTAATCGCATTAGTAATCAAAATTATTGTTACCCCGCGTGATTTAAACTCTTCTATAACTCCAACGACATCCAAGGTTGTTCCGCTATGGCTGATTGCAACTAAGCAATCTCCGGCTTTTAATAATGACACAGATGTCAGCGCAGTGTGTGCATCTCTCCAAGCAACGGCATTCTTACCTTGACGATTGAGCTTTAACTGCAAGTCCATTGCAACGTAACCACTAGAAGCTAGACCAAATATTCCAATGGTTGGCGCTTTATCCCAAAGATCAACTACTTGCTTAAAGCTCGTGACATCTAGACGTTCCGCGGTAGTTTGAATTGCGCGTGAATCTGCTAGTGCGATCTTACGAATAATTTCCTCAATCGAATCTTCTGTTGTAATTCCACTATCAAGTTCAGCGACTGTCGAAAGGTTCAATCCAAGTCGGCTTACCTCGCTCACTAAAGCCATACGAAATTCTGGATAACCCTTGTAACCAATAGCTTTACTAAATCGAACAACTGATGCAACTGATGTTGTTGAAAAATCAGCAAGTTGTGAAATATTCATTTGCGAAACTCGTATCGGGTCTGACAAAACACAATTAGCTATTGATGCTTCACTTGCATGGAATGAGTTAAATGAGCTTTTTATTTCACCCAAAAGGTCGCTGAAGTTGCTGCCAGGTGCTGGCATAACCGCTGACCTCTTTGTCATCAGAACCCCTCATGAAAATAACCTTCAAGAATTACTTGAGTTGGTGAAAATTATCGCTCAAACGCCCAAGGGTCAAGGGAAAAACGGTAACGAATTGGTCTTATTTAAGAGCTTCTCGGATGCGGTTTGAGGAGGCAAGTAACCGCTCACGTGCTGCTTCAGGCTCGATGTTGAGCAGAAGCATCAGGATCGCAACCTTCACTTCATGACCAGAAGCTTTTAGCGCATCCGTGGATTCCTGTTTTGTAGCTCCAGTGGCTTTCTCGATAATCCGCACCGCGCGATCTTGCAACTTCTCATTACTAATCTGAAGATCGACCATCAAATTTCCAAAAGTCTTGCCTAGCCGAACCATAGAAATAGTTGAAATCATGTTGAGAACCATTTTCTGTGCTGTACCAGATTTTAATCTAGTAGAGCCAGCTAAGAGCTCTGGCCCAGAATCAACATCTAAAGCGTGATCGCTAATCTTGCCTGCTTCAGAATTTGGATTGCAAGTGATGGCAATAGTCAATGCTCCAACTTTTTTTGCATATTCAAGTCCTCCAAGTACATAAGGGGTTCGACCACTGGCAGCGATACCAACAACAATATCAAGTTGAGAAACATTTGCAGATTTCATATCTGCTGCACCAAGTTCTGGTTTGTCTTCTGCACCTTCAGCTGGGCTACGCAATGCTGAGTCACCACCAGCTATGAATGCAACGACTTGATCTGTGGAAACTGAAAACGTTGGTCCGCATTCTGCAGCATCCAGGACTCCAAGACGACCCGATGTGCCTGCACCTAAATAAATCAATCGCCCACCTTGCAACATTCGATCGACAACGCCATCGATTGCTTTTTCGATTTTAGGTAAAACTAATGACACAGCTTTTGGTACCTCAGTATCACTCTCATTCATTGCCTGCAATAACTCAGAAACAGTCATCACATCTAGCATCTGGAACTTTGAATCTACTTGCTCTGTTCGCAGTAAACCCAGTTCTGGTTCTTTTGAAGAGCTCGTCATAGTTTCTAAAGAATAGGGCAGATGTCAGAAAGTATCTAGCGTCAATAAAATCCCTTACACTTGCGGCATGATTCGATACGCTCGCAAAGAGGATGCTCCACGCATACTTCAGCTCATAAAGGACCTCGCTGAGTATGAGAAAGCCCCCTTGGAAGCCAAAGCGACGCTTGAGCAGATCGAACAATCAATATTTAGTGACAATCCTGTTGCTTATTGCCACGTTGCAGAAGACAACGGCCAGGTAGTTGGTATTTCTATCTGGTTCCTCAATTATTCAACATGGGTTGGCAAGCCTGGTATCTATCTTGAAGATCTCTACGTAGACCCGGCATATCGTGGAAAAGGTTACGGCTTAGCTTTCCTAAAAGAGTTAGGAAAGATCTGCGTAGAACGCGAGTATGAAAGATTGCAATGGTGGGTTCTGGATTGGAACCAACCAAGCATCGACTTTTACAAATCCCTAGGCGCAGTGCCCATGGATGAGTGGACGGTATATCGCGTTAGCGGTGAAGCACTTAAAAAACTTGGAAGTTAATTAAGCAGTTGGTGCTTCAGCAAGATCTTCGGGAGTATCAGGCAATGTTGCCTTTGGTGCTCCCTTGAAAGTAAAGACCGCTTCTGCACCTTCTCCTTCAACATCTACAACGATAATCTCGCCAGCTTTGAGCTCACCAAACAGGATTCGCTCAGACAATCCATCTTCGATCTCTCGCTGAATTACACGTCGTAATGGACGGGCACCTAACAACGGGTCGTAACCGCGCTCTGCAAGAAGATCCTTTGCAGCTGGAGTGAGCTCAATGCCCATGTCCTTGGCCTGCAGACGATCATCAAGATTCTTCAGCATCAAATCAACGATCTGAATAATCTGTGGCTTCGTCAACTGGTGGAAGACGATGATGTCATCGATACGGTTGAGGAATTCCGGACGGAAGTGTGACTTAAGTTCATCACTTACCTTGCCCTTCATGCGCTCATAATTGGTTAAATCATCATCGCTATTTGCAAAACCAAGTCCAAGTGACTTAGAGATGTCGCGAGTACCAAGGTTTGTCGTCATGATGATGACAGTGTTCTTGAAATCAACAGTTCGGCCTTGCGCATCAGTTAGGCGTCCATCTTCAAGTACTTGTAGAAGTGAGTTGAAGATATCTGGGTGTGCCTTTTCGATTTCATCAAAGAGAACAACTGAGAATGGGCGACGGCGAACCTTTTCAGTTAGCTGTCCGCCCTCGTCATATCCAACATAGCCCGGAGGTGCACCAAACAAACGTGAAGCGGTGTGACGCTCAGAGTATTCAGACATATCAAGTTGAATCAACGCATCTTGATCACCAAATAAGAATGAAGCAAGTGTGCGAGAAAGTTCGGTCTTACCAACACCTGAAGGACCAGCGAAGATAAATGATCCGCCTGGACGACGTGGATCCTTTAGACCTGCGCGAGTACGACGGATTGCTTGTGACAACGCCTTGATCGCTTGATCTTGTCCGATAACGCGGTTGTGAAGTTCATCTTCCATGCGAAGCAGGCGTGCTGTCTCTTCTTCTGTCAGCTTGAACACTGGAATTCCAGTTGACAGTGAAAGCACCTGCGCAATTAGTTCTTCATCAACCTCAGTAACCTTATCTAGGTCAGTTGCTTTCCAATTCTTTTCAGCTTCAACCTTTTCTGCGATTAAATTCTTTTCCTTATCGCGAAGCGTTGCTGCTAATTCAAAATCTTGACCATCAATCGCAGACTCTTTTTCCTTACGAGCACTTGCGATTTTGTCATCGAATTCGCGCAGTTCTGCTGGCGCAGTCATGCGCTTAATGCGAAGGCGTGATCCTGCTTCATCAATTAGGTCAATTGCCTTATCTGGCAAGAAACGATCTGAAACATAGCGATCAGCCATGTTTGCTGCCGCTGCGAGTGCACCATCTGTAATTGATACTCGGTGGTGAGTTTCGTAGCGATCGCGAAGACCCTTCAAGATTTCAATTGTGTGAGCAACTGATGGCTCTTTCACCTGAATTGGTTGGAAGCGACGCTCTAGCGCTGCATCTTTTTCAACGTGCTTACGATATTCATCAAGTGTTGTTGCACCAATTGTCTGTAGTTCGCCACGTGCAAGCATTGGCTTCAGAATGCTAGCTGCATCAATTGCACCTTCTGCTGCACCTGCACCTACAAGTGTATGAATTTCATCGATGAAAAGAATGATGTCACCACGAGTTTTGATTTCCTTTAGCACCTTCTTTAAGCGCTCTTCGAAATCTCCACGGTAACGACTTCCGGCAACAAGTGCACCCAAATCTAGTGAGTACAACTGCTTATCCTTCAAAGTTTCTGGAACATCATTCTTATAAATCGCTTGTGCAAGACCTTCGACAACTGCAGTCTTACCAACACCTGGTTCTCCGATTAGAACTGGATTGTTCTTTGTGCGACGTGAAAGAACCTGCATCACGCGTTCAATTTCATTTTCGCGACCAATAACAGGATCTAGCTTTCCTTCACGTGCTGCTTGTGTCAGGTTACGCCCAAATTGATCAAGTACTAATGATGTAGATGGTGTTCCTTCGGCTGGCCCACCTGTTTGTACAGCTTCTTTTCCTTGGTAACCAGAAAGAAGTTGAATAACTTGTTGACGAACACGATTGAGATCTGCACCAAGCTTTACAAGAACCTGTGCAGCAACGCCTTCACCTTCACGAATTAATCCAAGAAGGATGTGTTCGGTTCCAATGTAGTTGTGTCCTAACTGCAACGCTTCGCGAAGTGAAAGTTCAAGAACTTTCTTTGCGCGCGGAGTAAATGGAATGTGACCACTTGGAGCTTGCTGACCTTGACCGATAATTTCTTCAACTTGTGCGCGGACGCCTTCAAGTGAAATGCCAAGTGCTTCTAGACCTTTTGCAGCAACGCCTTCACCTTCGTGGATCAAACCCAGAAGAATGTGCTCGGTGCCGATGTAGTTGTGGTTGAGCATGCGTGCTTCTTCTTGGGCCAGCACGACAACGCGACGGGCTCGGTCTGTAAAGCGCTCAAACATGGGCGGTGCTCCTTTGGATCGTTCTTTCGTTAAGCCTAATACCTGCATGGGCAGGCCCGCGAGGCGGATTGCTGCTGTCTTCTATAACCCCAAATGTGGCGGGGTTATGCCCGAAAATGGACTAAATCTGGGGCTCTAGAGCTTCTTAAGCATTCGGGTATTTCCCAGGGTGTTGGGCTTTACCGACTCAAGATCTAAGAATTCGGCCACACCGGCATCGTAGGAGCGCAGGAGCTCCTTATAAATCTCGGGTTCAACTGGTGTTCCTTCAATTACTTCAAAGCCATGGCTTCCAAAAAACTTTGTTTCAAAAGTTAAGCAGAAAATTCTCTTAACGCCGATCACTTGGGCACGATCAATGATCGAATCCAAAATTTGATGACCCACACCTTTGCCACGCAAACTTTCTACAACTGCAACGGTGCGAACCTCAGCCAAGTCTTCCCACAATACGTGCAGCGCGCCACAGCCAACAACTTCATCACCTTCGACTGCAACCGTAAACTCTTGAACGCTTTCGTACAAAGTCACGGTTTCTTTCGAAAGCAAACGACCTTGTGGCGCATATGAATCAATTAACTGGCGAATGCCTTTAATGTCACTAGTGCGAGCTGGACGAATCTGCATTGTTAATCAATTTCAGGTTTAACAAGTGGGAACAAAATTGTTTCCCGAATGCCTAGACCGGTCAATGCCATTAGCAAACGATCAGCACCCATTCCCATACCGCCAGTTGGAGGCATTGCAAACTCCATTGCACGCAAGAAATCCTCATCTACTTGCATTGCTTCTAGATCGCCCTTGGATCCCAGGGTTGCTTGTTCAACTAAGCGATCACGCTGTACAACTGGATCAATAAGTTCTGAATAACCTGTAGCTAATTCAAATCCATCAATGTATAGATCCCACTTTTCAGCAACACCTGGCAGTTCACGATGTGCACGAACAAGTGGAGATGTGTCTACTGGAAATCCCATGACAAATGTTGGTTCAACTAATTCGTGACGAGCTACGTGTTCAAAAATCTCTTCTGCTAGTTTTCCTGTAATCCACTTTGGATCAATCTTCATCCCTAGCTTTTCGGCAATTGTCTTCAATTCTGCATACGGGGTAAGGGCTGTAACGCTTTGGCCAACACCATTGGAAATGGCGTCATATAAAGAGATTTGTTTCCACTGCCCACCTAGATCTGATTGGCGTCCATCGTGATGGGTCACAATATGAGAACCAGCAACTGCCATTGCTGCATTTTGAACAAGGGTGCGAGTTAGATCAGCGATCGACATCCAATCCCCATAGGCCATATAACTTTCAATCATCGCAAACTCTGGAGAGTGAGATGAGTCTGCACCTTCATTGCGGAAGTTACGGTTAATTTCGAAAACGCGCTCAATTCCACCAACAACACAACGCTTTAAGAATAGTTCTGGTGCGATTCGCAGGTAGAGATCCATGTCATATGCATTAGAAAAAGATTTAAACGGACGTGCCGCAGCCCCACCATGCATCACCTGAAGCATTGGAGTTTCAACTTCTATAAAGTTTGCTTTATCAAAAGTATCGCGCAGAGATTTCATCACCACAGGACGCAAACGTGCATTACTGCGAGCTTCGGGGCGAACAATTAAATCTACATAACGCATGCGAACGCGTGTTTCTTCAGACATTGGCTTGTGATCATTTGGCAGTGGACGCAAAGATTTTGAAGCCAAAGTCCATGATGTTGCCAGAATAGAAAGTTCGCCGCGCTTAGATGTGATGATTTCACCCGTAATTGAAACGATGTCACCTAAATCAATATCTGATTTCCATGAATCAAGAGTGTCTTGTCCTACTTTGTCTAACGACAACATCGCCTGAAGTTCAGTTCCATCGCCTTCACGTAATGTTGCAAAACACAACTTGCCGGTGTCGCGCTTGAAAATGATTCGACCGGTTAGCGATTCAACATCACCTGTAGCGACATCGATTTCTAAGCCAACGTATTTCTCGCGAATCTCTTTTAATGATTTGGTGCGTGGCACAGATACTGGATATGGCTCGACATTGCGCGCTAGTAACGATGCACGCTTTTCACGTCGAATTCGGAGCTGCTCTGGCAGATCCTCTTCAGTGGGCAAATTCTCTGTACTCATAGGACGCGAAGTCTACCGAGTTAGGCATTTCGTTCGTGAATCAATCGAAGGCCAATGAGCGTCAAATCTGGCTCATGATGGTCGATTGTTTCTGAAACGCCAATAATCAATGGGGCTAATCCACCCGTAGCAATCACGGTTGGCTTTTCAGAATAAGAATCTAGAAGCTCTGCGGTAATTCGATCCACTAAGCCGTCAACTTGGCCGGCAAAACCGTAGATAGTTCCAGATTGAAGCGCTTCAACAGTGTTTTTGCCAATTACGTTTTTGGGTTTAATCAATTCAACTTTACGAAGTTGTGCTGCGCGCGATGCCAATGCATCTACTGAAATTTCGATTCCGGGCGCAAGAGCTCCCCCAAGAAATTCGCCTTTTGGTGAGACGACATCAAGGTTAGTTGATGTACCAAAATCAACAACAATTGCCGGTCCTCCAAAAAGTGTGTGGGCTGCCAACGTGTTCACAATTCGATCAGCGCCAATTTCTTTTGGATTGTCAACTAGTAGGGGGACGCCTGTTTTGATTCCGGGTTCAACAATTGTCACCCGAACATCAGAAAAGTAATCCGCAATCATCGTCCTTAGTTCCCGCAAAGTTGCGGGAACTGTTGAACAAACCGACAAACCTGTCAAGTTGTAGTCATCTATTAATGCACGAAACTGCAGCCATAATTCATCTGCAGTGCTTCGGGGATCAGTCTTTACACGCCACGATCTGATCATTTCCTTGTCGTCAAAGATTCCAAGTACTGTATTTGTATTTCCGACATCAACAGTTAGTAACATCGTTATCTCCCCACCATTGGCATATTGTCTATTAAACGAACTCCTTCAACCCAACCTGCAATAATCGCTCTGCGGTTTTCGGTACCGTCATATGCGATAGAAAAATCCTTCTCATCAATAATGGTTGCATAGTCTTTTTCAAAAGCTGGCTCAGTTTTTAAAGTTGAATTAAGTACTTCTTGGGCAATTTCTACAGTTGGGGCAAGCTTTGCAGCTGCCAACGCACGGTGAATAACCAGGGCGGCCACTCGACCGGATTCACTTAAACGAACATTGCGCGAAGACAGCGCTAAGCCATCAAATTCACGAACTGTTGGTACAGCCACGATTTCTACTTTGGACTTCATAGCTTTAATGATTGTTAATTGCTGAAAATCTTTTTCGCCAAACACTGCTTTGTCGGGCTTAGCGATTGCAAACAAGCGATCAACAACCGTTACAACACCATCAAAGTGACCAGGCCGAGAGGCGCCTTCAAATTTATTTCCTAGTTCACCAGCGCTCAAGGTTGTGAAACCTTCTGGGTACAAATCTTCGTATTCGGGAAACCAAACTTCGTTAGCTCCAGCAATTGTCGCGATTTCAATATCTCGTTGCGGAGTTCTTGGATACTTTGCTAAATCTTCTTTGTTTTCAAACTGCAAAGGATTTACAAAAATACTTACAATCACATCTTTATCCAATGTGCGCGCACGTTTAATCAACGCTTGGTGGCCTTTATGTAAGGCACCCATAGTCGGCACTAATACAGTCATAACAGTTGCTCCAGTCCTTCCAGGTACCGGGCGAGATGTGTCAAAGTTTACCGCTAAGCAGGCAATTGCTCCAAAAGTTCCTTGATCGGTCCATGGGTAAGCAAGATTGCATCAGGCTCAATTTCAAACCAAGGCTCTAAAACAAAGCGGCGCTCGTGTGCGCGCGGGTGCGGCAGTTGTAATTCATCAGCTTTACTCAAGAGTCCACCATATTGAATCAGATCAAGGTCTATCGTCCTTGGTCCCCAATGCACGATTCGTTCACGACCTAAACTCTTTTCGATTCCATGGAGCATAGAAAGCAAATCCATGGCAGGTAAGTCACTGTCAATAATGCATACAGCATTTAAGTAATCAGGTTGTTCTGGCCCGCCTATTGGTGCAGTCGAATAATAAGTAGAAACTTGTCTTACATCTGTTGCTTCACGCAAAAGGGCAATAGCTAAATCTAGATTTTCTTGTGGGTTGCCAATATTGGCACCTAAAGCAATTACGGCTTTCATCGACTTCGATTTACAACCACTGCGATATCTTTTAATTGAGCTGCAACAGGTGCTTGTGGCTTATGAACTGTCACACTAACCGCCTGCACTTTAATGTGTTGATTTAAAACTCGCTCTGCAATTCGTCCCGCTAATTTCTCAATCAGATTTACCGGGTTGCTAGTTATTTCTTCAACTACTAAATCAGTAATCTCTGCATAATTAACTGTGTCTTCGATGGCATCTGAATTAGAAGGCAGTGTTAGATCAACACTTAGAGTTAAGTCCACGAAAAAATCCTGTCCATCTTTTCTTTCGTGATCAAAGACGCCGTGGTACCCAAAACCATGAATTCCGGTCAAAACAATCTGATCCTTCATGAACTAAGCACCTCCTTATGTGGTTTCACGCTGTGAACTCTAACCGCCCAAATACCTGTTGTGCCAAGGCGTTTAGTAAGTTCGATTGTGGCTGCTTCTCTTTCATCGGGTGAGTCTCCACCCAAAAATCTTTTGCGGGAAGCACCAACAAGGACTGGATAACCCATCGCTACAAAACGTTCGATTGAATCAATAATCGCCCAGTTATGCTCGGCATCTTTTGCAAAACCTATGCCTGGGTCAATGATCAACTTACCTTTAGCAATTCCTGCATCTAATGCCGCCTCGATCCGCTCATTTAATTCAGCGATCACATCATTTACTACATCAGAGTAAATAGCCTTGGAATTCATATCTTTTGACTGCCCACGCCAATGCATAGCAATGTAAGGAACCTGTAATCGTGCTGCAGTTTGTAACATCTGCGAATCGGCTAATCCCCCACTGACATCATTGATTATCGATGCACCAGCTTTAATTGCTGCCTCTGCCGTGCTTGCTCGCATTGTGTCAATACTTATTGTGACGCCAAGTTTGGCTAATTCAGTAATTACTGGAATTGTTCTTTTCAATTCCTCTTCTTCGCTTACTCGCTCAGCACCTGGTCGAGTTGATTCCCCGCCTATATCAATGATGTCGACGCCTTCTGCGATCATTTCTAAACCGCGTTTAACTGCGGAATCAAATTCATTGTGCTTACCACCATCGGCAAATGAATCTGGGGTTACATTCAAAATGCCCATCACTAACATGTGATTAGCTCTTTGTGATTAGTGAAATTGCTTCTGCTCGTGTAGCAGGATTTGTTAGGGCTCCACGAACTGCAGATGTAGTTGTGCGTGCATGAGATTTCTTAACTCCGCGCATCGACATACACAAGTGTTCGCAATCAATAATTACAATTACTCCAAGTGGATCAAGAATACTGACCATCGCATCTGCAATTTGAGTTGTTAGACGCTCCTGGACTTGTGGACGCTTTGCATACATATCAACCAAGCGCGCAAGTTTTGATAACCCAGTGATCTTTCCACGGGGAATATAACCAATATGTGCAACACCATGGAAAGGCGTTAAGTGGTGTTCGCAATGTGAAAATACTTCGATGTCGCGAACAATAACTAGTTCTTCATGTCCGATATCAAAAGTGGTTGTTAAAACTTCTTCGGGTGATTGCCACAGACCTTCAAAGTTTTCCTTCATTGCGCGAGCAACTCGGGCAGGGGTCTCCTTTAAGCCTTCGCGATCTGGATCTTCGCCAAGGGCTAAAAGTAGCTCGCGGACCGCTTTTTCAGCACGTTGCTGATCATAAGGACCAGAAGCGCGGCCATCGGTAACAGTGACTTTATTTACCGTCACTTGCGGCCTTCTTACGTCGGACAGGCTTCTTCTTTTCCTCTTTTGGTGGCTCTACAACTAAGCGCTCAGGAATATCAACCGGTGGTTGTTCTGAAGGAATGCGAGTTGCTGAACCTGTCCAAGCTGGGCGCTTAGTAACTAACTTAACCTTCTTAAAAATTTCTGCGATCTCTTCTTTATTGAGAGTTTCTTTTTCAAGAAGTTGGATGACCATTTCATCAAGGATCTTGCGATTAGCAACCAAAATATCAAAAGCTTCTTGATGTGCATTTTCAATCAACGTGCGAATCTCACGATCAACCACTGCTGCAATGTTTTCACTGTAATCGCGTTGATGACCATAATCTCGGCCTAAGAATGGTTCAGTAGAACCACCACCAAGTTTGATTGCACCAATTGATTCGGTCATTCCATATTGAGTAACCATTGCTCGAGCAAGTGCAGTTGCCTTTTCAATGTCATTTGATGCACCGGTTGATGGGTCATGGAAGATTAATTCCTCAGCCGCACGACCACCTAGCGAATACGCTAATTGATCGAGCAATTGATTGCGCGTAGTTGAATACTTATCTTCATCAGGTAGTACCATTGTGTAACCAAGTGCGCGTCCACGAGGCATAATCGTTACTTTGTGAACTGGATCGGTGTGCGGCAAAGCATGAGCAACTAGTGCATGACCTGCTTCGTGATAAGCGGTAACCCGACGCTCATCATCATTCATCAAACGAGATTTACGTTGCGGACCAGCCATCACTCGATCAATAGCTTCATCTAATTCAATATTGCCAATAGTTGCCTTGTCATCTCTTGCAGAAAGAAGAGCTGCTTCATTCAGAACATTGGCAAGGTCTGCACCTGTAAAACCAGGCGTACGACGGGCATAATCAACTAGCTTTACTTCATCACTAAGTGGCTTACCTTTTGCGTGAACTTGCAAGATAGCTTCGCGTCCCTTTAAGTCTGGACGATCAACTGCAATCTGGCGATCAAAGCGACCTGGACGTAACAATGCAGGATCCAAAACATCAGGGCGATTTGTCGCAGCGATCAAAATAACTTTTGAATTCTCTTCAAAGCCATCCATCTCAACCAGAAGTTGGTTAAGGGTTTGCTCTCGCTCATCGTGACCGCCACCCATTCCAGCACCACGTTGACGACCAACTGCATCGATTTCGTCGATGAAAACAATTGCAGGTGCATTTTCTTTTGCTTGATTGAAAAGATCGCGCACGCGTGCTGCGCCAACACCAACAAACATTTCAACAAAGTCAGATCCGGAAATTGAATAGAAAGGAACTCCAGCTTCGCCAGCTACTGCACGTGCCAGCAGGGTTTTTCCGGTTCCCGGCGGACCAAACAACAAAACACCTTTAGGAATTTTTGCCCCTAGTGGTGCGTACTTTTCTGGCTTGGCCAAGAAGTCTTTGATTTCATCTAGTTCGGCAAGTGCTTCATCTGCGCCTGCAACATCTTTGAAAGTTGTTTTTGGTACGTCAGGATCCTGAAGTTTTGCACGAGATTTTCCAAATTGGAAAACCCTATTGCCGCCCTGTGCCTGGCTCATTAACCAGAAGAACAGTAGGCCGATTAGCAAGAATGG
>JBIKSX010000036.1:0-6408 GCA_044348405.1 Candidatus Planktophila sp. | reverse complement strand
TTATTGGTAAACCTAGGCGTCGCACATGGCGCAGTAGTTACGGTGGTGAAGGCATGACAAATGCAGAACTGATTGCAGCAGACCCAGGTTGGCTGATCGCTGTCAAAGCCCTGATGGTTTTTGCAGTTTGTGTGTTGCTGACTTTGCTGTCTGTTT
Source organism: Candidatus Planktophila sp. (assembly GCA_044348405.1). GTDB lineage: Bacteria > Actinomycetota > Actinomycetes > Nanopelagicales > Nanopelagicaceae > Planktophila. Next base: position 6,252 of record JBIKSX010000036.1, on the reverse strand, counting down.
GGGGAGAGCGTCGCATCGTTGGTCGCATGCAACAACGTCCCGGACCAAACCGCGTAGGTCCATTTGGTTTGATTCAATCTTTAGCAGATGGCGTAAAACTTGCACTTAAGGAAGACATTATTCCTACAGCTGCAGACAAAATTGTTTTCGTTATCGCACCAATTATTAGCGTAACTGCAGCCTTTATGGCTTTTGCCGTAATTCCAATTACTGGTGAAGTTAATTTGTTTGGACAACAAACTGCAATGCAACTTACAGATTTGCCGGTCGGTGTTCTTTACATCTTGGCAGTTGCATCAGTTGGTGTTTACGGAATTGTGTTGGCCGGTTGGTCTTCAGGTTCGACATACCCACTACTTGGTGGGCTTCGCTCAAGTGCTCAAGTTATTTCTTATGAAATCGCGATGGGTCTTTCACTTGTAGCGGTGTTTATTTACGCAGGTTCTATGTCAACATCTGACATTGTCGCTGCTCAGTCTTCCTGGTGGTATGCCGTAGTTCTCTTCCCATCCTTTGCTATCTATGCAATTTCAATGGTTGGTGAAACTAACCGTGCTCCATTTGATCTTGCCGAAGCCGAAGGTGAACTCGTTGGTGGATTCCACACTGAATACTCATCATTAAAGTTTGCACTCTTCTTCTTAGCCGAATATGTAAACATTGTTGCTGTATCAGCTCTTGCAACCACTTTGTTCCTAGGAGGCTACAAAGCGCCTCCAGGTTTGGGCTTTACTGAAGCTTGGTTGGGCGGATGGTTTACCGCGGTGTGGTTCTTTGCCAAGGTGATTACATTCTTCTTTGTATTCGTTTGGCTACGTGGCACACTTCCACGCCTTCGTTATGACCAGTTCATGCAGTTTGGTTGGAAAGTTTTGATTCCTATTTCAATCCTTTGGATTTTGGTAGTTGCAACTTTGCGTGTTCTTTCACTTCAGGGTGCACCTAGATCAGTTGTTATCGCTTTTGCAAGCACTGTGGTTGTTCTGATCATGGCGGCCAATATTGGCTTTGAGAATTCAAAGAAAAAGAAACAAGCAGCAGTAGCAGATGGCGACAATAAAGATGCGCCATCATTTGCAGTTCCTTCATTACCTATGGAGGTTTCAACTATTAATGTCTCAAAAAACACAGGAGGCGACCGTGGCTGAAAACCTCGAACCGTTAAAACCAAAAGATCTCGGTATTAACGATGTTGAATTTTACGAAGTAGAACAAACTCCACCTGTGGGCTTTCTGGGCGCCATGAAGGGATTTTGGGTTACTTTCTCAACGATGTTCAAGAAACCTTTGACCGTTGAATATCCTGAAGTTAAAGCGCCAACTGAAGAGCGCTTCCATGGTCGCCACCAGTTAAATCGTCACCCAGATGGTTTAGAAAAATGTATCGGTTGCGAACTGTGTGCATGGGCGTGTCCGGCAGATGCAATCTATGTCGAAGGTGAAAGTAATACTGAAGAGAACCGCATGTCTCCAGGTGAGCGTTACGGCAAGGTTTATCAAATCAACTATCTGCGCTGCGTTTTCTGCGGATTGTGCATTGAAGCGTGCCCAACGCGCGCATTAACAATGACAAATGAATACGAGCTTGCAGATGACACTCGTGCAAAGTTGATCTTTGAAAAGCAAGATCTATTGGCTCCATTGCGCCAGGGAATGCTTATGCCGCCCCATCCAATGTATCCAGATATGAACGATACAAACTATTACAACGGTGATGTGAAGGGTGCACACCCATCACAGGCTAAAAATCCGGGGGATATTCAGTCATGATGCAGTTAGCTCTAGAAGTTGGTCAAACGGCTAAACCTGAAGCGGTGATGTTTTGGATTCTTGGGCCAATGGCTGTTGTTGCAGCTCTTGGAATGCTTCTTGTTAAGAAAGCAGTTCATTCAGCTATCTTGATGGCGTTTGTGATGGTTGTTTTGGCAATTTTTTACATTGCACAAGATGCAGTCTTCTTAGGAATTGTCCAGATTGTTGTTTACACCGGCGCCGTAATGATGCTCTTCCTCTTCATTTTGATGTTGGTTGGTGTTGATTCATCGGACTCATTAACTGAAACAATTGCAGGTCTTCGACCAATAGCGATCACAGCTGCAGTTGGTTTTGGTGGATTGATGGTCGCACTATTGGGACGCGCAACTTTGGGCCGCGATGCAATTGGTTTGTCTGGAGCAAATGCCAACGGCAACGTTGAAGGAATTGCGATGGAGCTTTTCTCAACTTATGTTTTCCCATTTGAAGTTGTCTCAGCCTTGCTGATCACAGCGGCGATGGGTGCGATGGTGCTTGCACATACGCAACGTACTAAAGCGCGTCCAACGCAACGTCAACTTTCAATTAATCGTTTCCGCGGAAAGTCGTTAGCAAGTGCGGCAGGACTTCCAGGTCCTGGTGTTTATGCTCGTCACAACGCGGTAGATGTCCCAGCACTTCTTCCAGATGGAACGCCGGCACCAACATCTGTTAACGCAAGTCTTGAAGCACGTGGAGATATGTTGGATTACAAGAAATTTGATCTCTCCGAAGTAAATACTCAGATCGAGGAGGAGAAGTAATGGACGCCTCCAATTACCTTTATATTTCAGCACTTCTCTTTACCATTGGAGCTGTCGGCGTTGTAGTGCGTCGTAATGCAATCGTAGTTTTCATGTGCATTGAACTGATGCTTAACGCAGCAAACCTTTCATTAGTAACTTTCTCACGCATCAACGGAAACCTGGATGGCCAAGTAATGGCTTTCTTCACAATGGTTGTTGCGGCTTGCGAAGTAGTAGTTGGTCTAGCAATCATCGTGGCCATTTATCGATCACGCCAATCAGCATCTGTTGATGATGCAAGTTTGTTGAAGCGATAACCATGACAACTTCAACTTCTTTGATTTATTTGATTGCATTGCCATTGGCAGGTGCAGCACTTCTTCTTCTAGGAGGACGTCGCACTGACAAGTGGGGACACCTACTTGGAACAGCAATGTCAGCTTCCTCATTTGGTGTTGGTCTCTATCAGTTGATGTTGATGCTGGACCGCCCAACTGAGCAACGTCCCGTTTCACAAAAGCTTTTTGAGTGGATCAACGTAGGAGATTTTAAAGTTGATGCAGGTTTGCTGCTTGATCAGCTTTCGATTTGTTTCGTACTACTGATTACTGGCGTTGGAACACTGATTCACATTTATTCAATCTCATACATGTCACACGACAAAGATCGTCGTCGTTTCTTTGCTTACCTAAACCTGTTTATTGCAGCGATGTTGGTTTTAGTGCTTGGCGATAGCTACCTCAGTCTGTATGTGGGTTGGGAAGGCGTTGGTCTTGCCTCTTACCTATTGATTGGTTTCTGGAACCAGAAGCCTGCATATGCAACCGCATCGAAAAAAGCTTTTGTTATGAACCGCGTTGGCGATATGGGATTGTCCTTTGCAATCATGATCGCTTTTGCGACCATGGGCACAGTTTCTTTTGCAGGAGTTCAAGAGCAGGTAAACAACACTTCTGAAGCAGCGTTGACCGGTATGGGAATCATGCTTCTGGTGGCTGCAGCAGGAAAGTCTGCTCAGTTCCCATTGCAGGCATGGCTGGGCGATGCGATGGCTGGACCAACTCCAGTTTCAGCCCTTATTCACGCTGCAACAATGGTTACAGCAGGCGTTTACTTGATTACTCGCTCAAACTTTGTATTTGATGCCGCACCAACTGCGCAGCTATTAGTTGTGATTGTTGGAGCAATAACTTTGATGTTCGGTGCAGTAATCGGAACTGCCAAAGATGACATTAAGAAAGCTTTGGCAGCTTCAACAATGTCACAGATTGGCTACATGACTTTGGCTGCTGGATTAGGTCCAGTTGGTTATGCATTTGCAATTATGCACTTATTGACACACGGTTTCTTTAAGGCCGGAATGTTCTTGGGTGCGGGATCGGTAATGCATGGAATGAATGATGAAGTAAATATGCGCAAATACGGCGCACTTCGTAAATTCATGCCAATTACTTTTGTAACTTTCGGTCTCGGATACCTTGCAATTTTAGGTGTTCCACCATTTGCTGGTTTTTATTCAAAGGATATGATCATTGAAACTGCATTTGATGCAGGTGGAGCCAAGGGAATCATTCTTGGAATCACAACTTTGATTGGTGCAGCAATTACTGCTTTCTACATGACCCGCGTAATGATTCTTACTTTTACTGGAACAAAGCGTTGGGATGACGAAGCCCACCCACATGAATCTCCATGGCTAATGTGGCTTCCAATGGCAATCCTTGCAATTGGTTCAGTTTCATCTGGATATCTATTACATCGTGGCGACGCTTTAGAAAATTGGCTACACCCATTGTTTAATCACAGTGAGGAATATCAGAAGCACTTACTAGAGCCAATCGTTGTTTCTGCTTTGGCTCTGACAATGGTGTCTATCGGAGTAGCGATTGCATACTTTAAGTATGCGCGCAAGGAAGTTCCTTCAACTGCGCCAGAAGATGTTTCAGTCTTTACAAAGATTGCTCGCCAAGATTTGATGCAGGACCGATTTAATGAAGCGGTCTTTATGCGCCCTGGACAAGCTTTGACAACAACATTGGTTGCAACCGATGAAGCTGTTGTTGATGGCGCAGTTCGCGGCGTTGGTCAGGTAGCCATGAGTTCAGGCTCAGCTCTGCGTGGTCTTCAAAACGGTTACGTTCGCAGCTATGCAGCAATGATTTTGGTGGGTGCAATTGCACTTATCGCAGCTATTTGGGTGGTGGTTTAGTAATGAAGTGGTTATCGCTATTGATGCTTTTGCCTTTGGCTGGAGCAGCAGTCATTGCTGCGCTTCCAAAGAGTAATGAAAAGGCTGCCAAGCAAGCTGCTTTAGGAACGACTCTTGTTGTTATGGCTGTCACGATTGCCATGGCAGTTGGCTTCCAGCGAGACAATGTTGGTCTGCAATTTGTTGAAAAGTATGAATGGATTCCAAGTTTTGGAATCAACTTCGCTTTAGGTGTAGATGCAATTGCACTTGTCTTGATCTTGATGTCAACAATTCTTGCTCCGATTGTTGTCCTTGCCGGATGGGATGAAGCTCACGGTGGTCGTTGGAGCGTAAAGACTTTCTATATTTTGATTCTTGTTCTTGAGACCATGATGATCGGTGTATTTGCGGCAACTGATCTGTTCTTGTTCTACGTGATCTTTGAAGCGATGTTGATTCCGGTGTACTTCCTAATAGGCGGCTACGGAACTGCAGAGCGTTCGGCTGCAGCCGTTAAGTTCTTGCTGTATTCATTATTTGGTGGATTACTGATGCTTGCATCGATAATCGCGCTCTACGTGATGTCAGGTGCACAAGGTGGACACACATTTGATTTGGATAAGTTGTCACAACTTGAGATGAGCTCTACTACTCAGAATTTACTCTTCCTTGGCTTCTTCATCGCCTTTGCAATTAAGGCTCCTTTATGGCCGTTCCATACCTGGTTGCCAGATGCTGCCAAGTCTGCAACACCTGGAACATCAGTTCTCTTGCTCGGAGTATTAGATAAAGTGGGTACATTCGGAATGATCCGTTACTGCCTTACTTTGTTCCCTGATGCAAGTAAAACATTTACACCGTTGATCATGGTTCTTGCCGTAATTTCAATTATTTACGGTGCATTTTTGGCAATTGGGGCAAAAGACATTAAGCGCTTGATTGCTTACACATCGATCTCTCACTTCGGCTTCATCACTATGGGAATCTTTGCAATGACAAGCCAAGCTCAAAGTGGAGCAATTTTGTACATGTTTAATCATGGATTCTCTACAGCAGCGCTCTTTCTTGTTGCTGGTTGGATGATTGCCCGTCGCGGATCTTCAACAATCGCAGATTTTGGTGGCTTGCAAAGAATTACTCCCGTAATGGCGTGGAGCTTCTTTATTGCAGGTTTGTCATCACTGGCATTGCCCGGTCTATCAAGCTTTGTAAGTGAATTTTTAGTTCTGGTTGGAACATTTACGCGCTATCCAATTCACGCAATCATTGCCACCTTCGGAATTGTTTTGGCCGCTTTGTATATCTTGATTCCAGTTCAAAAGGCTTTACACGGCCCAACTACTGCTGGAAATGAGAATTTGAAAGATCTCAATCTTCGTGAGAAGTTAGCAATTGCCCCAGTTATCGCAATTATTGTTGTATTGGGCTTCTACCCATCACCACTTTTGAATGTGATTAACCCAGCGGCAAAAAATGTGGTTTCACAAATGGGATACACAGATCCTGCGCCAAGTAATGGGG
>JBIKSX010000035.1:0-6463 GCA_044348405.1 Candidatus Planktophila sp. | reverse complement strand
GCTGACTTATTACAACGCGCAGATAATGCAATGTATTCGGCTAAGCGCCAGGCATTGGGGGTTTGTCAGCTTTAATTTCCTGTAAACGCGCAAGGGCTTCATGGCGTTCAACTGCGTGATCAACAATGCGCTCGGGATATCCCTTGCTGTAACCATCTAAGAACAACCATGGCTCGTGGATTTCAGAGGCCGACAAGTGAGCTAGCTCTGGAACATATCTACGGATGTAATCGCCATTTTCATCAAAACGACGGCCTTGTTCAATTGGATTAAAGACTCGGTAATAAGGCGAAGCATCGGTTCCGCACCCCGCAGTCCATTGCCAACCATGGGCATTGGATGCAACATCGTAATCAACTAAATGTTCGGCAAAAAATCTTTCGCCAAGTTGCCATTCCAGGTGCAGATCCTTCACTAAGAATGAAGCGACAACCATGCGGGTTCGATTGTGCATCCATCCTTCATGTACAAGTTGACGCATAGCTGCATCGACAAATGGATATCCGGTCTTGCCTTCACACCATGCCTGGAACTGTTTTCCAGGTTTGTCATAACGCATTTCTGCAAATTTAGGTGCGTAGTATTCAATATCGGTCATTGGGTTGTTAAACAAAACATCGGCATAAAATTCTCGCCAAGCAATTTCTTTTCTAAAGGTGTCATGAGCTTTACTTTCTCCAAGATTTTGGAGCAGTGTGCGTGGATGAATTTCACCAAATTTTAGATATGAACTCATTTTCGAGGTTCCATCAATAGCTGCAAAATTTCTATTCTCGTCATAAGAGTCCAAGCCTTTATTGCTAAATTCCTTGAATCTTTTTAGCGCTGCATTTTCACCAGCTTGAATCACCGATACGCCTTCAGGCATCGGAAAATCAGGAAAAGCGCGATATTGCGCCGTTGGTTCTACGCAGTTGAATTTCTTTGGTGTAACCGCTGGAGCACGCCAGCCATGTGTTCTCCAGCCTTTATAGAAAGGTGTGTACACCTTGTAAGGCGTTGCATCAGAAGGTTTTAAGACGCGACCTGGCGCAACTGCGTACGGACTTCCAGTTCTAACCAATGTAATCCCCGCGGCTTCAACTTTTGCATCTCGTGCAGCGCCATATCTTTCATACTCTGCCGATATATGAACTTGTTCTACACCATACTTTTTGATTAATCCTGTGAGAACTTCTACTTGGTCACCTTCAATAATGTGAAGTTTATTTCCAAGGGATTCATCTAAAGCCCTTAAGGATTGACCCATGTATGCCAGCAGTTTTGCACCAGCCTCTTTAATCTGCGTCTTGTCTAAAATAAAAAGTGGAATGACTTGATCTGATGATTCAATTGCAGCTAATAACGCTGGGTGGTCATTTATCCGAAGGTCACGACGAAACCAGATAATTGATGTTTTCGGCGTTGACATGGGATGATTAAATCATCATGCAGGAGATTAAGCGCTTTCAAATCCGAGGAGTTCCCGGCGAAGTTGTGCGCACCCGTTTTCAAGAGCGCACCGTTGATTACTGGACGCCTCGCGGAGGCAGCGACCATCTGCTGATTGCCCATGATGGTCAGAATGTCTTTGACGGCACAACTAGTACCCATCGCCGACAGACCTGGAAAATGGCGCAATCAGCAATTGATGTTGCTAATGAGGTAGGTATCAAGCCACCAACAATTATTGGGGTGTGGCATAGCGCGACTAAGAACAATCCTTGGGGCCGGGCAAAGGATTTAGCCCCTGAAAAGTTCTTCACTTCCGGTGCTTATGTAGATCCTCGTTGGGCAATAAGCGATCCAGCCATCAAGCTTCATTCCGATGCGTATTTGAATCAAATTTTCAGCGAGATTGTTCCTTCGATTGTTGGCACTTATTCTCCCCAAAAAACCGCAGTTATTGGCTCAAGTATGGGTGGTTTGGCAACTTTGTATGCCGCGATCCAACATCCTGAAAAGTTTTCTACAGCTCTTGCATTATCGCCACATTGGATCATTAGTGATCAAAACTTTGCTCGATCAATGGTTGAAGCGTTGCCTTTGACACATAAAATTTGGATGAGCCGTGGCGATAAAGGTTTAGATAAAGAATATCCACTTCTGCAAAACTTTGTAGACGCACTTATGCGAGAGCGGGGGTTTACTAATAACTTTGAAACCAAGGTGTACAAGCGGAGCGGCCACAATGAGCGTTCATGGGCTAAGTACTTAAATGACCCACTTCGATTTTGGCTTAAATCTTAACTTCCCAAATCGCTTGAACCGCAGCCTTTGATTTAACTGCAAACTTTGTACCGCTGGCAGCCTGTCCGTAGAGCGTCTTTGAAACCTTAAAACCCAAATCCGTAAGATCTATTTTTACATTTACTGCAGTGCGTGAAACAAAAACCAAAACTGATTGCTTTTTGGATTCACGTAAGTAAAGGATGAAATCTTTTTCAGCCGCAATCCAACGCAAGCCTCCATTTACCAGAGCATCATTACTCTTTCGAATTGAAATCAGTGTGCGAACTTGAGCTAAAAATTCGTGATCCCACTGTGAACGATCTTCCCAATTAATGGTGCGTCGACCATCTTCTCCCCACGAACCTTCAAGACCTATTTCATCGCCGGCAAAAATTGAAGGCACACCTGGATATGTAAGAACCATGGTCATGGCTGATAGATGTGAAGCAACATCACCTTTGACAACGGTGCGAAAGCGCGCAGTGTCATGGCTATCTAAAAGCACCATGCTGGCAGTAACACTTCTCCATGGAACTGATGCGTTGAACTGCTTCATACTATTAATTAATTGAGGACCTGAAATCTGTGGCATTGCAAAAGGCAAGCCTTGAAAGCCGCCGCCAATTTCAGAATTTCTGTTAAGCCAGTTCCAGACGGGGCGCATAAAGCCCTGATAATTCATTGCTCCATGCCACCCAAGACCATTGAGATCACTAGCAACAAAGTCACCATTTTCTGCAACTAGCCAAGCATCGGGATTAGTTTCATCCATAGCCTGGCGAATCCCGTGCATCACATCATCGTGTAGATCATCTGCACCAAGACGACCTGTCATGTTTCCAACATCAATGCGCCAACCAGACATTCCGAATTTTGGTGAGATCCAAGTTCGCACAATTGAATTTTTGCCTTTATACATCTCATTTTTTAGTGCAACTGAATTGAAGTTAAGTTTTGGTAATGAAGCCAATCCCCACCAGCCAACATAGCCATGCTTGACCGATTTATCCCAATAAAAATAAGTTCGCTCTTTTGCAGTTTTGCTCTTCTTAGCTTTTGCTAACCAAGGATGCCCAGCTCCACAGTGATTAGAGGTTAGATCTCCCATGATACGAATTCCGAGTTTGTTTGCCTTTTTTACAAGTGAGAACAAAGCCTTGTTACCACCAAGAATTGGATCAACTTCAGTAAAACTACTGGCGTCGTAACGATGATTGGATCTGGATGGGAAAAATGGTGTGAAGTAGATTGCGGTAACGCCTAAATCTTGAATATGATCAAGGTGTTCTTCAACTCCCGGAATATCTCCCCCGTATAGCTCACTGCTTGTGAACTCACTGCGACCACGTGGAAGCTCATTCCAATCACGTGGATGTGCCCAATCAGGTGTTTGGTACACATTTTTTGATTTAGCAAAACGATCCGGAAAAATCTGGTAGAAGACCGAAGACTTTATCCATTCAGGGTTGGCTGGCACTGCAACGATTTGAAAGTCATTATTTGTATGAACATCGTGATCACTAAGGCCAAATGCATTAAGCCAGTCATATTTATCCCGAGAAACAAAAACAAAACGGTACAAGGTATGGGTATTGATAATTGGAACTTCAACTTGGTACCAATCCTCAGCAACAGCCTTAGCTCCTAAAGCCAGCTCATAGCTGCGTGGTTCACCATCTTCATAGATCCGAACAAAGCTCTTTTCAAAGGTATATGAATGTGGAACTCGTACCTTTAGGACAACTTTTTGCCCAATTTTTGGCGCGGCATTACTTACATACAGTTCGCTTCCATCATGGTGCGGGAATAAGGATGGATGTACTTGGTAACTCATACTTGACCCCCTTTGAATTTATGGCCGTGGCCTTGATTTCAACCCGCTTGCCTTCAAAATCTAATGGATCTACATACACAGAATATGGCGCATTGGTATCTGTTCCAAGTGAGCTCCAAGGTTGATCAGCAGCAGTTCGGATATAGAAAGTTACCTTTGCCATATCTTGCGTCACGACTGATGCTTTGGTTTCGTAGTATCCACTAAGGAAATCTAGCTCGGATGAGATTCTTCCTACCTTTACATTAGTTTTGTCAATCTTTTGATTAGCTTTTAGAACAACAGTTGAAAGTGCTGGAACTGTAATCGTTAATTTTTCGGCAGCAGCCTTGATGGGAGTCTTACCCAGAAGCAACTTCCAACCACCTTTAGATGTAGCTGTCGTAATTGTTGCCTTGATTGCTTTATTGGAATTGTTAAATGCCACGACGTATTCACGATTTTCTGCATCATCCTTCTTTGAAATTGCTAAAAGATAATCCTTGGCATATCTGATCTGCATAGATGAATTTGCTAGGCCTGGATTTGCTGCACGCAAGTTGGCAAGAACCTTTAGATGATTAGCAATCGGATGTTTATCAGTCACGTCAAAGGAGTTTCCAGTACCAATAGGTGCTGATCCAATTCGCTTTTCGGTCTTCCAGATATTTACTTTCGTTGAAAACATATCCTGGCGAGCTAATTGATCACTGCCAGATCCAGTCCCAGTCATACCAACTTCATCACCATAGTAAACAGATGGAATTCCACGGGTTAAATACATTAAGGAATGGCCCAAGAGCATTCGAGGCAACAGCTCATTTGCTGGATTTATACGCTTGGATTCAATGATCTTTCCGGCTCTACCCATGTCATGGTTACCCAAGAAAGTAACCATGTTTGAGGCATTAGTTGTGGCGGTTGTATACAAGTCATCGTAGTTGAACAGATTTTCAATTGTGGTTGCATCGGAATATCCGGATGCAAATTCTGCAGCCGACCTTTGGAAAGGAAAGTCCAAAACTGTCTGGATCTTGTTTCGACGAATGTAGTTCATTAAATTGATGGGGTTCACATCCCAGACTTCACCAAAAATTGTAAAGTTTTCAATTCCCACTGACTTGGCAGCGGCATCTATTTGTGGTGACCAATTCTTAAAGAAATTGTCATCGACATGTCGTGCGGTATCTACACGAAATCCTGAAAGTCCATAGTCCTTAATCCACTTGCCATACACATCTGCCCAGCCGTTATAGACAACAGGCTTTTCAGTGGCAATGTCATCAAGGCCATAGAAATCACCAAGCTGCATGCAAGAGCCTTCGCCCCAACAGCTATTCATGTCACCAACATTGTGATAATTGTTTAAGTCATTAAGCCAGGCTGGACTCTTTGCATTTGCCAAATCAGTAGGGATAAAAGCTTCTTTATCTTTATAAGCGATTACATCACCGGTGTGATTTGTTACCACATCCAAAATCAACTTAAGACCTAGCTTCTTTGCACATTCTGAAAATGCCAACAAATCAGCTTTAGTGCCAAGATGGGGATCTACATCGAGAAAATCAACACCCCAATATCCGTGGTATCCCGCACCATATGGCGTTGGTTTTTGTTGAACAACAAGAGGTGTAACCCAAACTGCGGTAAAGCCCAATTTCTTAATGCGCGCTAAACCATTATCACCGGCAGCGCAGGTTCCAGTTAATCCTTTCAGGTCCCCGCCATGAAAGAAAGCAGTGTCTTTAGGGTCATAACCGGGGTATTTGTCATTGCTGGGATCACCATTGAGATATCGATCCGGAAAGACAAAGTAAATCAGGTCTTTTGAAAGCCCAACCCGATCTTCAGGTATAGCTGGTGAAGCAGCAACTGCACTGGTTGCAAAAACCAAAGATGCAAAGGTTGCTACAACAGAACTGATTCTCTTGGTGAGCATCAGCCCTTAACCGAACCTGCCGTTAATCCACTAACGATGTATTTCTGCAATGACAAGAAGATAATAACGATTGGAATCGAAGCCAAAATAGAACCTGCGGCAAATGGACCCCAGTTTTGTGAATATTGCCCGCCAATAAACTGTTGTAATCCAACTGCAACTGTTCTGCTTTCCATATCAACTAGGAACAAACGCGCCAAAATGAATTCGTTAAAGGTTCCGATGAAACTAAGCAACGCAACAACTGCTAATACCGGAGAAGCAAGTGGTACGAAAATCAACCAAAAAGTCTGGACTTCAGATGCTCCATCGATTTTTGCCGCTTCATCTAGCTCTGCCGGAATTGAATCCACAAAGCCTTTAAGCAACCAAATGTTCACGCCCATGGCACCGCCCAGATACACCAACAGCAGACCTGGTTGTGTGCCTAAACCAATTTCAGGAGCAAATTTGTAGACGCGCTCCATGATGACGTACACGGCAGAAATTGCCAGAATTGC
>JBIKSX010000011.1:0-20557 GCA_044348405.1 Candidatus Planktophila sp. | reverse complement strand
GCTATCGACCGGCTCTACATTCTTGCCACACTGATTGTCTTCTTGATTCGCGACATAGTGCCAGTTTGGATGATTGCAGTAATTATTGGACGCGATGTAATCCTGGGCGTAATCACATTACTTATGAACCGTAAAGGGTTGCCACCTTTCACAGTTACCTATCTAGGAAAAGCGGCAACCTTTAATCTGCTGTATGCCTTTCCTTTTTTACTCTTGGCCCAATCCGATGGCATGTGGGGAAGCATTGCATTTGTTGCGGGGTGGAGTTTTGCTATCTGGGGAATTGCCCTCTACATTTCGACAGGTATTAGTTACGCACGCGAAGGCATTTCGCAGATGAGAGGAAACCGTGTCATCAATTCCTAATGAGTTCTCCTACACCAAGGAACATGAGTGGGTTTCTGCCAGTGATCTTGTCTACACAATGGGTATCACCGATTATGCCCAAGCAGCTCTGGGAGACATTGTCTATGTTCAACTTCCTGCAATTGGCGAAGCGGTAACTGCTGGAAAAGTGTGTGGTGAAGTTGAGTCAACAAAGAGCGTTTCGGAAATTTACGCACCGGTTACCGGAACAGTTGTTGCGATAAATGATTCCCTATCTAATTCTCCAGAAACAATCAACTCGGACCCATATGGTGCTGGTTGGTTGGCAAAAATCGAGGTCGCGACCGCTCCAACAGACCTACTTACCGCGGCACAATACGGCGAAATTACCGCTTGACCTTATCGGCCTAACTCTCTAGTGTCACCCTTAAGTTGACGTTAAGGAGGTAAGGCAATGGCTGCAGAACAAACGCAGAACGAACTTACTTCCACCATTCACTTGGGTCTTCGTGAGGTTTCAAACACCTCAAAAAATCACCTCGATGAGCAGTTAGCCCTTCTTTCCCCAGAGGACCGAGCTGTAATCGCGCAGATTCAAAATTCTGCAGGCGAGAAGGCCATGATTTTGATCGCCCGTGGACCAAACAAAGGTTCACGATTCTTAGTAACGGCAGAAGGTGTAACGGTCGGTCGTTCAGCAGCAAGTTCGATTTTTTTGGATGACATCACGGTTTCACGCACTCACGCAACAATTACTAAAGATGGCAACAGTTTTGTTTTAAAGGATGCAGGTTCACTTAACGGTACCTACATCAACAATGTTTCTGTCACCGAACATGTTCTTGTTTCTGGTGATGAGTTTCAAATAGGAAAATTTCATTTGCTTTTCGTCGGTTCCAACTAGGGGAGTGATCATGGCAGTTCCAGCACGCGCATATTTGAGCATCGGTGAAGTCCTTAACCGCTTGCGTGGAGATTTTGCGGATATAACAATTTCCAAGATTCGTTTCTTAGAGTCTGAAGGATTGATCGAGCCGCAACGAACACCATCGGGTTATCGCAAGTTCACGAGCTCTGATCTTGAGCGTCTGCGTTATGTACTACTTGCTCAACGTGATCAATACCTGCCGCTAAAAGTCATTAAAGATAACCTTGATGCGATTGATCGTGGTCTACAGCCAGCAGCTGTTGGCGGAGTCGCTTCGCCTCGCACCCCAATCGGGTTAGCAACAATTGATGGCGAGATGGCACCCAGCGCATTTGGCGATAGCAATGAGATGCGCCTATCTCGCGAGGAGCTTTTAAAGAACAGCGGTCTGGCTGAAGAACAATTAGTTGAGCTCGAAGGGTATGGATTAATTGCTCCTCGTGGTCGTCATTACGATGGCGATGCATTAACGATTGCAAAGGCCGTTACTGAAATGGGTGGCTTTGGAATAGAAGCGCGCCACCTTCGCTCTTTCAAATCTGCTGCAGATCGTGAAATCGGTTTGATTGAACAAGTCATAACTCCACTGACACGACAAAAGAGTGCCGAATCAAAGGCCCGGGCCGAAGAGGTACAAAAAGAGATTGCTTCTCTTTCAATTCGTTTACACGCTGCGTTGGTTCGTGGTGGCCTTAACCGTCTTCGCTCTTGATTTCTAGCGACCGAGGAAAAACATGTTGATCCCTATGGAGGTCATCGGCGTTCGAGTTGAGATGCCTTCCAATCAGCCAATCGTCCTGCTCAAGGAAATCGATGGAACTCGATTTTTGCCGATCTGGGTTGGCGCAGTTGAAGCCACGGCGATTGCCTTCGCCCAGCAAGGTGTAGAACCGCCGCGACCTTTGACTCACGACTTGATGAAAAACATAGTCGAGCTCTTTGATGCGACCTTGATTGCTGTACATGTCACCGAAATCAAGGATGGAACCTTCTATGCGACCCTGAACCTTCGTGATTCAAAAGGGGAGCCTTTGAGCATTTCTGCTAGGCCTTCGGATGCGATCGCCTTGGCCGTTAGGACCCATAGCAACATCCTGGCAACAGAGGAGCTTCTTAACGAAGTCGGAATTCAGATTCCTCAAGGTGAAGGCGACAATCAGGAAGTCGAGAAGTTCCGCGAATTCTTGGACCAGATTAACCCTGAAGACTTCGCCGGATAAGCGTAAAAACCCTCAACCTCTAGTAGAGGTTTGCCTCGTGTCGGTCATTGTTTACCTCCACACCTAGCCGTACATTTATCTCACTCCCCAAGAGAAATGAGCTTTCCCCGTGTCCCCAGAAGAGATGGAAATCGGCTACAGAGGCGCTACAGCCTGCTCTGCCGCTGGAATTAGCTACCGTCAGTTGGATTATTGGGCACGTACCGGATTAGTTGAACCAAGCATTAGAACTGCAAGCGGATCTGGAACCCAACGTTTGTATGGTTTCCGGGACATTTTGGTTTTGAAAATTGTTAAGCGCTTATTGGATGCTGGAGTTTCATTGCAGAATATTCGCACCGCGGTAGATCATCTCCGCAGCAGGGGAGTAACCGAGCTCGAACGCATCACTTTGATGAGCGATGGAGCTTCGATTTATGAATGTGCAAGCCCGGATGAAATCATCGATTTACTGCAAGGTGGCCAAGGCGTGTTTGGAATCGCAGTCGGCAAGGTTTGGCATGAGGTCGAGGGATCTCTATCTGTCCTTCAGGGTGAAGTAAATGGTCAGCCTGTAGGTGTTGAAAATAACGATGAGCTTTCGATGCGTAGAAAGAGCAAAGGCGCCTAATTCGCCTTATTCTTCAACCCTGCCCTCGCACACTTTGGCGAGAGGCCATGTATGGGATGAGGGATCGTTGTGAGCCGTTCTTTTGAGGATCGACATATTGGTCCTACTTCAGCTGATGAAGTCACCATGCTCAAACATCTTGGTTATTCGGATTTAGCATCATTTATAAAGGATGTAGTCCCAGCCAACATTGCAATAAATAACGTGATTGAAAAAGCTTTAGATGTTGGTCGGAGTGAAGTTGATGTTATCTCAGAACTTCGTGAGATTGCTTCGGAAAACAAAGTCTTTCGTTCGCTGATTGGAACTGGTTATTACGGAACTATTGTTCCGCCGGTTGTTAAGCGAAATGTTTTAGAAAACCCATCGTGGTACACCGCTTACACCCCATATCAACCAGAAATCTCTCAGGGTCGACTCGAGGCACTTTTTGCCTTTCAAACAATGGTGTGTCAATTAACGGCCCTTGATATTTCTAACGCTTCGATGCTTGATGAGAGCACTGCGGCGGCAGAAGCGATGACTTTGGCTAGACGGGCCTCAAAGTTAAGCGATGATGCGGTTTTCTTGATTGAAGAACATGTACATCCACAAACCAAAGCGGTTGTGATTACACGAGCCAAGCCACTTGGAATCACAGTTGTAGAAGTTGATTCGGGTCACGTGGTTCGTGATGGATATGACGGCGAATTTTTCGGTGCCCTGTTGCAGTATCCAGACACAACTGGAACTGTCATTGATTACACATCATTTGCCGAGTATGCACATTCACGAAATGCATTTGTAATTGCTGCAACTGATCTTCTAGCGTTAACGCTTTTGAAAGCCCCAGGAGAATGGGGCGCAGACATTGCCGTGGGTACAGCTCAACGCTTTGGTGTTCCTATGGGCTTTGGTGGACCACACGCAGGTTTCTTAGCGGTACGAAGTGGCTTAGAGCGATCAATGCCAGGTCGACTTGTTGGTCAAAGTATTGATGCAACAGGTAAACCTGCTTTTCGTTTAGCACTACAAACCCGCGAACAACATATTCGACGAGATAAGGCCACATCAAATATTTGTACAGCTCAGGTATTGCTTGCAAACATGAGCGCTTTCTATGCGATGTGGCACGGTCCAGTTGGTCTGCGCCAGATCGCAGAGCGGGTGCATGGTTTCGCAGCACGATTGCACGCAGCTAATGGAAACAAGGAAGATGTCATCTTTGATACGGTCCACATTGTCGTCAAGGATGCAAAGGCAATCCACGACAAAGCAACTGCAAAGGGAATTAACTTTGCCAGAGTAAGTGACACAGAGGTTCGGGTTTCATTTGACGAAGAAACAACCGAAGAATTATTTAAGCAAGTTCTTGAAATATTTGGTTTCACCGATGTAGCAGGGGAGAAGATACCTGCCAAGTTTGCACGGACAAGCAAGTATTTGACGCATCCGGTGTTTAATACAAATCACAGTGAGACCGGCATGATGCGTTATCTGCGCAACTTAGCCGATAAGGATTTAGCGCTAGATAGAACGATGATTCCTTTGGGTTCCTGCACCATGAAGCTGAATTCTGTAACAGAAATGGAAGCGGTCACGTGGCCAGAGTTTTCATCGCTTCATCCTTTTGCGCCGGCAGATCAAAACATCGGTACTCGCAAATTGATTGCTCAGCTATCTGATTGGTTAGTGGCAATTACGGGCTACGACGCAGTGTCCTTGCAGCCAAATGCGGGAAGCCAAGGCGAATTTGCAGGTCTGCTTGCGATTCGTAATTATCATGATTCACGGGGTGATCAAGCCCGAAATATTTGTTTGATCCCATCGAGTGCGCACGGAACTAACGCTGCATCAGCGGTTATGGCTGGAATGAAGGTGGTAGTCATTGACTGCGATGAAAGTGGAAACGTATCGGTTGCTGACATTAAAGCAAAGATCGATGAGCATAAGAATGCTTTGGCTGCCTTAATGATTACCTATCCGTCTACTCATGGTGTTTTCGAAACAGCCGTTTCAGAAATCTGCGAACTAATTCATGATGCCGGTGGACAGGTTTATGTAGATGGTGCAAATTTGAACGCTTTGGTTGGTGTAGCTCAACCTGGAAAATTTGGTGCTGATGTTTCCCACCTAAATCTGCACAAAACTTTTGCGATTCCACATGGTGGAGGTGGCCCAGGAGTGGGTCCAGTAATTGCCAGGTCGCATTTAGCGCCGTTTTTACCTAACCATCCGATGGATGCAACAGCTGGACCAATAACTGGCCCTGGGCCAATTTCTGGTGCACCATTTGGTTCAGCAAGTATTTTGCCTATTTCTTGGGCGTACATTCGTTTGCTTGGGGGAGAAGGATTAACGCACGCAACACAAGTAGCTATTTTGTCAGCCAATTATATGGCCGCTCGTCTTGCTGATTCATATCCAATTCTTTACACAGGTGCGAATGGTCGAGTGGCACATGAATGCATTCTTGATATTCGCGGACTAACCAGAGATTGCGGAGTTTCAGTTGATGACATCGCAAAGCGATTAATGGATTATGGTTTCCACGCACCGACTATGTCATTTCCGGTCGCTGGTACTTTGATGATTGAACCCACTGAATCCGAAGACATTCGTGAAATTCATAGATTTATTGATGCGATGATTTCCATCAGAGCCGAGATTCAAGAGGTAATTGATGGCAAGATCAGGATTGAAGATTCGGCACTTCGATACGCGCCACATACAGCTCTATCTGTCATAAACAGCAATTGGGACAGGGGTTACAGTCGCGAAAAGGGCGGTTATCCGGTCGCATTGGAGGGTTTTGTAGCTGGTGAATCTATTGGTTCCAAGATGAAGTATTGGCCTCCGGTTTCGCGCATTGACGGTGCTCATGGCGACCGAAATCTGGTCTGTGCCTGCACGCCTATGGACGACTACCGGTAGGAGAGGCTGGCGGAGCAAGCCATGCCGCTTTCCTTTCTTACTTTACATAATGTAACTTATCGGCGTTATGTATACGCTCGCCGGGCAACCACGAACAGTACAAATAGAACGCCTACCAAGGCCCAGTCACCCGCTGCATCCCTAGGCGTTTTACCTTCCAAAAGTCCAACATCGGCTCTAATTGATTCGGCAGTGCCCATAGAACTTTTTTGAACAACTTTGCCTTCGGAATTTATAACAGCTGAATATCCAGTTGTTGAAACAGAAACGATATTGCGACCATGTTCGATGGCACGTACACGAGTTATCGACAATTGTTGGGCACTTTCAGCTGACATCCCAAAGGTCGCGCTATTGGTTTGGACCGCCAATATGTTGGCGGAAACAGCCCCCTCATGAAGTATTTGATCATCGACTAGTTCGAAGCAGATGATCGGTGCGATTACAGCCGATTTAACTGTGAAAAGCACTTGTGATTGACCAGGTTCGAAATCGGTCACACGGTCGGTATATGGCGAAATTTTTGATGCTAGCGAACGCAACGGAATGTACTCGCCAAACGGCGTCAAATGCTGTTTTACATAAGTAGGCGGTAAATCTCCGCCCCACAAAATCGAAGTATTAAGAAGCTTGTTTCCCTTACCCATGATTGCACCAATAATCAACGGCCTATCAATTGAGTCCAAACCTTGCTTTACATCCTTATTGGTAAATGGATCTACATCCACTGAATTCTCTGGCCAGAGCACAAAATCGACATTTGAATCTTTAGTCAGTTCTGCTTGGGTTCTTTCAAAGTGATTATTAAACACAGCTTTGGCCCGTGAATTGAAATCTAATCCCATTTGCGGAACATTTCCTTGAATCATGAGTACTTTAGTGCTACCTGTTGTCGTGAGATTAATCGGAATCAAGACAAGCAGGAATGGGATGAGCGTAATAATTGAAAATCTTCTTTTTAGCAAAAAGAACAAAATCAAACCGCACAAAAGTGTAAAGGCCGATAAGCCAGCTGCTCCGCCGATGGCGGCAATCTTAGAAAAAGGCGCATCGGCTTGTGTGTAAGCAAGACGAACCCAACCAAATCCACCAAATGGAAATCTATTTCTTACCTCTTCTAGCAAGACAAATATCAAGGGATAAGCCGGCATCCCCCAGCGTGAAACAAGTGCCAATGGCAGATACAGAACCGAAAGTCCTAATGCCAAAATCAACCACGGTAAAGACCCAACAAAGGTGCTACTCCAATGCAGCACAATCAGATTCATTACTGCCGCAAAGATAAATGTTGAAAGCACTTTTCTTTTCGTCAGTGACAGCGCAAACATATGGGCAGCAATGGCAATGGGCGCTACCCACCACTTCCCTACTGGCTCGAATGCAGCTGAAAGCAGGGCACCAGATAGGGCCGTAATTAGAAGTGCTACCAACCCAATGCACTGATCAAACGATCAACACTTGCCCCCAAGGCATAGCGCTCCTTGAATTGATAAATTTGCGACAAATCCTTCGGCGCTTTCGGCAGTGAAAGATCTATTTTTGGCAAAGGCGCATCTCTAGCAACACGGACTAACTTGGGTGCAATTTTTAGATAATCGGCTCCAGCAATTATTTTTTTGGCAAGTGCTGGTGGCAATGATTCG
The DNA here is from genome assembly GCA_044348405.1 of Candidatus Planktophila sp. Taxonomy (GTDB): domain Bacteria; phylum Actinomycetota; class Actinomycetes; order Nanopelagicales; family Nanopelagicaceae; genus Planktophila. Next base: position 12,916 of record JBIKSX010000011.1, on the reverse strand, counting down.
TGCGCTTGCAAAGCGCCAGCAAGGGCTGCATCTGCCGTCGCAAAGTGATTAGCAATTATTGCAGCGCCTTTTTCACCGATTCCCTTTACTCCGGGTAATCCGTCCGAAGGATCTCCGCGAAACATGGCAAAAAGATCATATCGATCACCAGGAATTGAATACTTATCGGAGACATACTTGATGTCAACCAGGTCATGTTGCGAGATACCTTTTGCTAAATAAACGACCTTTATATCTCTTGCATCATCAACCATCTGAAATAGATCTCGATCTCCAGTGACAATTCGAATTGGGCCTTTTTCAATTTCAGCATACGTTGCCATAACATCATCGGCTTCGTAATCATCTACACCTACAACCGGGATACCAAATAAATCAAGCAGATCCAACAGTATTGGAATTTGCGGGGTGAGGGTCTCTGGTTCTTCCTCTTCTTCGCCGCCCTCTTCTTCCAAGCGATTTGCTTTATAATCGGGAAAAATATCCACTCTCCAACTTGGACGCCAATCACCATCAAGGCAAGCAACTAATCGATCTGGTTTGTACACAGTCAACAAACGAGCAGTCATGTCTACATAACCACGGATTGCATTGACCGAAGTGCCATCAGGTGCCAGCAGCGTGTCAGGCATTCCGTAGTAAGCGCGATACCAAAGCGATGCGCTATCGAGGAGCATTAATGTCATATATCCCCCATTAGGTAAGCGACTACTCCGCGATCAATTCGCTTAACCGCATCCTTACAGACTGGCCGCAGTTTTTCACTAGCTCCGCCAATCTGGTTCAACAAATCAACCAATTGTTTCGTCGAGCGCACAAAATCGCCGACTGACATGTCGGTTCCCTTTAGGACGCTATTGAGTGAGTTTCCACTTGCCCATTTGTATGAAATAAAAGCGAAACCAGCATCGGGTTCTCTTTGGGTCTTAACTCCGAAATCGTTTTCTATCTGTTCTAGGGCAGCCCATAAGCTAATAATTTCTGTAAGAGTTGATGTCACCCTTTGGCTTGGAAGTTTTGGTGCGAGGTTTTCCTGTGAGCGTGATTCGAAGATCATGCAGGAAACCACCGATAGCAATTCAGTTGCATTCAATTCGTCAAGCAAACCGCGTCGGATTGACTCGGTTAGTAACAGATCTGATTCAGCGTAGATTTTTGTCAAGATTTTGCCTTGATCAGTAGGTTTCTCACCGTCGATGTATTGCAGGTGATCAAGTACTTGGCAAATTTGATCGAAAGTTTTCGCAATCACATGTGTACGGTTCTCAACGCGTGTTGTTAAGCCATCATTTTCCCGTATTAAACGACCGGCACGCTCAGCTAAGCGAGCATGATCTTCACGATCGGCGCAGCCATGACTTGGATGTGATTTTAAACTTCTTCGCAAATCCGTGAGTTCGCCTTCCATGTGACCACGTTGTCGATTATCAAAAGTTTTTCGCTGATCACGTCGGCTCAGTAGAACTTCAACTTCTTTGATAGAGCGTCTTAAACGTGCATACTCAGAAAAATCTCCTAGATGGCATTGTGAATCCTTAACTAACTCTTGTATTAAAGTCTCATTCTTTCGAATCTGTCGAGTTAGTCCGACCACAGCTCGATCAGCTTGGAATTGAGCAAACGATGATTCCAGGGATCGCCGCGCAGTCTCACGTCCAAAACGTGAAATCAAATTAATTGCCATGTTATAGGTGGGTGAAAAAGATGAACGCAGTGGATACGTGCGAGTTGATGCAAGTCCGGCTGCAGAAGCTGAATCAACTGTGGGCGACCATTGAATGACTGCGTTGCCTTCGATATCAATACCTCGACGTCCAGCACGACCCGTTAATTGGGTGTACTCCCCCGGTGTGATTGGAACATGGGCTTCGCCGTTGAACTTGATGAGTTTTTCTAACACCACAGTTCGGGCTGGCATATTGATTCCAAGTGCCAGAGTTTCAGTCGCAAAAACAGCTTTGACTAATCCGCGCTGAAATAAATCCTCCACCGCTCCCTTAAAGCTAGGCAGCAGACCGGCATGGTGGGCTGCAATACCTCGTTCTAGCGCAGTGAGCCATTCCTGAAACCCAAGAACTTCTAAATCTTCCTCTGCGATATTTTGGGTGTAACGAAGGGCAGTTTGGCGAATCTCAGTTCGCTCTTCAGGTGATGTAAGACGAAGCCCGGCATGTAAACATTGCTTTACTGCGGCATCACAACCAACCCTTGAAAAGATAAAGGTAATTGCCGGCAAGAGATTTTCACGCTGTAGTTTTTCAATAATGTCTGCTCGGCTCATTCGGTCAGAAGGTTCTGCAAATCTGCCGCGTCTGTTGCGACCCAACGATGATCGCCTGATTGCTTCGCGTTCGCGTTGAAGAATCTCGGGATTAATCTTGCCCGGCTGTTCAAACAGATCCATTAGTCGGTTGCCAATTAGAACATGCTGGAACAGCGGAATAGGGCGAATTTCACTAACGATAACTTCGGTTTCACCTCGAACTTCACCTAGCCATTCTCCAAATTCTTCAGCGTTGGAAACAGTTGCCGAAAGGGAAATCACTTGAACACTTTCCATAAGATGGATTAGAACTTCTTCCCAGACTGCGCCGCGAAACTTATCGGCCAGATAGTGAACTTCATCCATAACAACGCACCCTAGGTTTGTAAGCGTGTTTGAGCCGGCATAGAGCATATTGCGAAGAACTTCCGTTGTCATAACCAAAATCTCAGCTTCGCCATTAATGCTTGTATCACCAGTTAAAAGTCCAACACGATCTTCACCGAACTTAGCTACAAATTCTGAATACTTTTGATTAGACAACGCTTTTATCGGCGTCGTATAAAAACATTTCTTGCCATTTTTTAAAGCGAAAAATGCTGCAAATTCACCCACCACTGTTTTTCCAGCGCCAGTAGGCGCTGCCACAAGAACTCCTTTTCCATCTTCAACTGCGTGACAGGCAGAGATTTGAAATGGGTCAAACTCAAAATCAAAGGTGAGTAAGAAATCTGTAGTAACGGGATGCTGACCGCGTAATTTGGCCGCTGCATAACGTTCAGCTGGCGTTGTCATGCGACCCACGTTCTTAATGCGCCTTGAATGCATTCAGCCGCTATAGGTAGTTGGCCGATTCTTTCACCATCTGCATAGGCTACGGCCTTGGCTTCAATCGTTACGTTGCGGCTTCGGATTATTTGCACAGCGGGATGAGATATGTGAGATCCAGCAAATACCCGTGGAAAAACCTTGATGAATTCAATTGTCGAGACAGGATGCAGAACCATTACATCGAAGAGCCCATCAACTATGTTCGCGTTAGGACAAACTAACATCCCACCACCATAAGAGCGACCATTAGAAACGGCTATGAGCATGGCTTCAGTCGATATAACACGATCATCAAGAGTTATCTCATAATGGCGCGGTTTAAATCGCGGTAGCTCAATGGCAATCGCCGCGTTGTACTTCATGGGACCTTTCGGCCATGCCATGGAATTAGCTTTTTCGTTCACCACAGAATCAAATCCAGTAGACAAGATTGCAGCGAACCATTCACCGTCAACCAACCCTAAATCCACGGCAGTTGGTTTGCTCGTTGTGATAGCTTCTAACTGAGAATCAAAAGAGTCTAGATTCCATCCTAAAGTTCTTACAAAATCATTTCCAGTTCCAGCCGGAATCATTGCAAGCGGAATTTGAGCAGAAACCACCTTTTGCAACACATTGTGAAGGAGCCCATCTCCCCCAACTGCTATAACCCCAGGTGTATCTGGAAACTTTTCGATGAATTGTAAAAGGTGGTCGCCAAGTGCCACCGAGGAGTTGCCAGTAATAATCGTGTAGGGAATTTTTCTTTGGGATAACCAACCAGCCACATAGGTGCCAACTGTGGTTCCTTTGCCCTGACCTGCGACAGGGTTGATCACTAAGGCCCACATAGGAAGACCCTATCGGCTATTCCCTAATTGATGTTGGTGCCTCAATCGCAGAGCTGCCAGTTTCTATCGAATCCGCTTTCTTATCTCGACGACGATCGACCAACACCGCAATTAATCCCGCCATAAAGTAGAAGAGAATAAGCGGACCTGACAAGAGCACCATACTTAAGGGATCGGCAGTTGGAGAAAGCGCTGCCACGAAAAAGAAAATAGTAAAAATCCAAATTCTCCAAGGTTTCAAAATAGTTTTCCCACGCAGGAAACCAATGAGATTAAATGTCAGCAGGAAGATTGGTAATTCAAAAGCAAGACCTACAAAAAGAATGAGTCGAAGAACGAAATCCAAATAATCATCAAACCTAACTAGGTTGCTAATCGAATCTGGAGTGAAACCAAAAAGAGCTTTGATTGCAACAGGCAAAATGAAATACCCGAGAGTCGCGCCCATTGCGAAGAATGGTGTGGCTGCAGCAACAAACATCACGCTGGTTCGTTTTTCTTTTCTATGAAGCGCCGGAGCAATGAAGGCCCACAACTGATACAACCAGAAAGGGGCTGAAACGATTATTCCAGTTAGTAATGCAACCTTGATCTGCAAATCCAGAGGACCAAGAACACCGCTGATGTAAAGCGCGCCGCAACTAGCAGCCCCAGATTCTTGAGCGGCTCGTAAGTCGCATACTGGCTTAGCTAGGGTGACGATGATTGAATCGTAGAAATACCACCCTCCACTGAAAGCAACCAATACTGCAATCGCGGAACGAAGAACTCGTTTTCGTAATTCGCGTAAGTGGTCTAGAAGGGGCATCCGTGCTTCATTAACAGATGCCATTTATCTACTTCTCGGTTTTGCCGTCTTCTTCAATCACGGTGTCATCAGCCTTCATTTCTTTCATTTCACTCTTGAAAATGCGCATAGAGCGACCAAGTGAACGGGCTGAATCGGGCAAACGCTTAGCACCGAACAAAACAAGTACAACTATGAGAAGGATGACGATCTCTCTTGGACCCAAATTCATAACGTTAACTCCTTGGCTAATATTTGAGCCTAGGCTACATCAGATCCCTTTGAATGGGTAGGCGGTTTCAGCGCGCTTTGTAACGATCCAGCATCGATTGGGCCATCACCGCTATTGATTTTCTAAGTTCTGGGGGCGACTGCAAGGACACAGCATTTCCTGAGGCCAAGACTGATCGCTCAACCCACTGCTGCGAAAAACTGTCAAATTCAAAGTGAGAATTTACAGCCAACTCGGTTTTCTTGAACCGCTCAGCGATCTCACGGGTAGGAGTTAGTACTTTAACCGCGCAGGTATATCTCGAGTTTTGATTGGAGTTCAGGGGTACAGCATTAGAAACATCATGTGCCTTTGCACTTTGAATCCGATCGATTCGAAACTGCCTGAAGTCGGCTGCAGTTAAGCAATAAGAACTTAAGTAGCGTTGACCGTCCGCTTCGATAATTTCAATCGGATGAATAATTCGGCTACTGAGTTCATCGCGATACAAGGAATGGTAAGAAATTTCTAGTCCGGATCTAGTTTTCATGGCTTCTGTGATCGCACTCGAGACATCTTGGTTAACAACTGATGTAGCCGATAATGCACTAGGAAGTTTTATTAAAGTTGCCAACCGCTGCGATAGAAGTTCAATTCTTTCTAATAGGTCATTTCGATCCGCAGTTAAAGCCGAACGCAACAGGTCCAAACCGAGAAGAAGGGCCACTCCCTCATCAAAAGTTATAGATCGTGGCTTTGCGAGTGTGTCAGCGTTATGAATAGTTACGAATCCAGACTCGAAATCTAAGTCCATTAACTCTAGAGGTGTGTACCCAGGAAGCCCACACATCCACAAAGTCGTCAGGTCATCTGTCATTTGACCCTGACTTACTTCAAATACCTGTGACAGCTCCTTTAAAGAGATTCCTTGATGAGAACTAATGTAGGGAACAAGGTCCAAAAGCCTTGCCGTACGTTCTAAAGGCGCAGAGAATTTTTTAGCCATGATTTTTCACCAAAGCCTCAAGATGGGTTACAACGAGATCCCTTAGTACGGCAGGTTCTTGCACAAAAGCATCTAACCCATGCCACAACACCAATGAACATAAAGAATCCATGCTCAGAATCGGAATTCTGATTTGATCCCATTCTCCAAGTGAATGTGTTGACACAGCCAAGGCGCGAAGCGAAGCAGCTTTACCTACTCGGACATCAACTAGGGCAAATTCATTGACCGTTGATTCTGAAAAAGTTTTTCGAGGGTCAAAACCAATTGGAGTTTCAAAATCACTTGGTCCCGCGCCGGAAGTGATAGAACCGTGAATTCGATCTACTCTGAAGGTTCGAATCTCTTGGATGTCCTGATCAACGCCCGAGAGATACCAGTAACCATTACGAGTCGACAACGCAATAGGAACTATGTGCCGAGCGTTGACATTCAAACCTGTATCTAGATAGGAAAATTCAAGTAATCCCTTTTGCGCAATTGCCTTAGTGATCAGAGAAAGATCCTGTCCCCCATCATTTAACTTTTGAACTGTGCCGGGAATAGATATCTCATCACTTGGTATACCAATAGAGCGAAGTTTTAAGAGCGCTTTTTGTGCGGCATCCCCAAAAGAAGCTTCCTGCCACGCTTCTGCAGCCAATGAGAGCAATGAAACTTCAGTCGACGAAATGTCGCCCAATTCAAACTGATATTTTTCTTGCTTGATCCGGTAACCCGCTTCATCATTGAATAAAGGATCAAAACTGCCGACTTCAATCTCAATTCCTAGCGAGCGAAGATCATCCTTGTCTCGTTCAAACATTCGTTCTTTTGTTTCAGGGCTACCTTCGTAGCCTTCAACAGATTTGAAAATTTCAGATTTTGTGAGAAATCTTTTAGTTGCTAGTAGGGCGATGGTTAGATTGATTAAACGCTCAATCTTCCGAGACACCGTAAGCACCCTTCGCCGGACGTCGTCGACGTGCCAAAACTTCAACACCTGGAGCCATTCTGCGGCTTTGAATCAGAAAACCGGTGTGCCCAATCATGCGCTGTTGAGGACGTACCGCTAAACCTTCATGATGCCAACCACGAACAAGCGTTTCCGAACTTTCGGGTTCGGTGAAGCGTCCATCTTCCTTTAAAGCTTCTGCGGTAGCTGAAAGCTGAGTTGTGGTTGCCACATAAGCAAGAAATACTCCACCAGGACGCAATGCTCGTGCGGAAATATCGATGCACTCCCATGGTGCAAGCATGTCCAAAATCACTCGGTCGTATTCGGAATCAAAACTCTGATCCTGTAGGTCTCCTACCGTCAAAGACCAGTTTTTAGGGGCGGATTCGAAATAGGAATCGACATTGGAGCGAGCGTTATCAGCAAAGTCTTGCCTACGTTCAACTGAATGCACTGTTCCAGTTGGTCCTGTAGATCGCAACAAGGAAATAGTCAACGCACCGCTTCCTACGCCGGCTTCAAGTACTCGTGCACCTGGATAGATATCAGCAACTCCAACAATCATTGCTGCATCTTTTGGATAAACAATCGTCGCCCCGCGCGGCATAGTTAAGACGTAATCAGCTAGTAAAGGTTTAAAAGCGGTGAATTTCAATCCGGCAGTTGTGCTCACTACCGATCCTTCCGGCATACCAATCAACTCATCGTGGGTAATCCACCCTTTGTGTGTATGCCACTCTTTTCCAGGGGTAATCGTGAAGCTGTACAACTTTCCCTTTGGATCGGTCAATTGAATGCGATCGCCGGCTCCGAAATACCCAAGATTAGACACGGGAGCATCTTAGGCGAAAATGTTGCGCAAAGTACGAGTATCTTCAGTCAGGTGAATGAAGCAAACAATCTACGTCTATCACCCAGCGCGGTGAGCGAGTACGAGAATTGTCCGCAGCTCTATAAGTACCGCAAGATTGAGAAGTTACCTGAACCGCCGTCGCTAGATGCCGAACGTGGAACCCTGGTTCACACAGTCTTGCAGGATCTTTTTGAATATCCGAGCAATGAACGAACACCACAAACCGCGATAGATCTATTACCTTCGCGGTGGAGCGCTCAATTGGCGCAAAAACCAGAGCTTGTTGAAATGGTTTCCAACGAAAAAGAATGGCTCGATAGAGCCGCTTCACTGTTGACAACCTATTTCACTCTTGAAAATCCTGCAACCTTTGAATCAACGCACCGTGAAATGCATTTAGAGAATGATTTTGACACAAATGTTTACTTGCACGGCTACGTTGATCGTTTGGATATTGCACCCACTGGCGAAGTTAGGATCGTTGACTATAAGACTGGCAAGTCGCCAAAGCCCGGTTGGGAAGAGAAAGCTCTGTTTCAACTTCGAGTATATGCACTTCTTTATTGGAAGAAAACAGGTGTACTCCCCCGACTGCTGCAACTGATTTATCTGGGAGATGGTCGAGTCGTAAAGAGCAATCCGACGCAAAGTGAAGTTGAATCCGTTGAGAAAGTTTTACATCGTGTTGCAAAAGACATTTTCACTTCAATAGATAAAGAGTATTGGCCACCCAAGCCTTCACGTTTGTGTGACTGGTGTTACTTTAAAAAGATTTGCCCGGCGCACAATAATTAAATTGTGGCGGAAAAGTCTTCAAACAAGTGCTGAAGTTTTTCATAGCTCAACTGTTCTAAGGAAGAGATAACGCGAACTTTTGCTGATTCTTGGATAGTTACTAGGTGTGGAACCGCAATTAAATACGCCCCACTGGACATGGCCGCATTCATACCGGTCAATGAATCTTCAAGAACCAAACAGTTTTGTATGTTTGAAGCTGTCATCGTTGCGGCTTTTAGGTAGCAATCTGGATGTGGCTTTGTATTGGGGACGTCATCTGAACTTATGGAGAAAGGGAACAACTGATGACCCAAGTTATCCAAAACGGCGTCAACAATGATGCGTGGACTAGCTGAGACTAAACCAGTTTTTACGCCTCTACTTTGTAGATCACGAACTAGATTCAAGGCACCCGGCATGGTGGGAGTATTACCTCGCATTTTCAGAGCTTGAGTGTCAATCAAAGTCTGCGTGAAGTACTCAGGTGTTTCCGCGCCATTGCATTTGTCATGCATGTATTTGCCAACGCGCGATAGAGGTCCACCAAGGCAGGCAACTTGATCCTCGTCGGTCCAGTTGTATCCAAACTTACGGGTTACCTCAATCTCAGACTGAAACCATTCTGGTTCTGAATCAACCATAAGGCCATCCATATCGAAAAAGACCGCGTCAAAAAAACCGGCGCTCATTAGTTTGCGTTGAAATATTTAGCTTCAGGGTGATGCACGATGATGGCAGATGTTGACTGCTCAGGATGTAGTTGGAATTCTTCAGAAAGTTCCACACCGATTCGACCTGGATCCAGCAGTTCGCAGAGTTGTATTTGTTGCTCTAAATCTGGACAGGCTGGATAACCAAATGAATAGCGCGAGCCTCGGTATCCCTGATCCAAGATCCCTTGCAAATCAGATGAGTCATCATTCTTAACTGACAGTTCTTCACGAACACGGGCGTGCCAGTGTTCAGCCAGGCTTTCGGTTAACTGAACTGAAAGACCATGTAGCTCCAAATACTCACGGTAATTATTAGCTGCAAAAAGTTTAGCCGCCGCTTCGCTAACCGTTGAACCCATAGTGACCACATGGAAAGCAACTACATCAGTTTTTCCTGACTCCTTCGAGGCAAAGAAATCACTGATACATAAACGACGATCACGTGTTTGTCGTGGGAAAGTAAACCTAGTTCGCTCTTGTCCTTTTTGTTCACCTTCGTGATGCAGAATTACTAAGTCATTTCCATCGCTGTAACATGGAAAATATCCATAAACAACGGCAGCGTTAAGCCAGCCACTTGATTGAACTTCATTGAGCAGTGAGCGCAAGCGCGGCCGACCTTCGGCTTCAACCATGTTTTCATACTCGCCGCGATTACCCTTTAGGCCCCACTGACCCACAAACAAAGCTCGCTCATCCAACATCCCCGCATAGTCACTCAGTTGAATGCCTTTTACGACACGAGAACCAAAGAAAGGCGGAGTTGGAATATCAACATCAAGTGCAACATCACTACGACGAGTATCAATCGGAAGATCTTCATTCTTAACACGAGTGTTGGCAACTTTTCTTTCGCGAAGTGCTGGCAAAGCCGCACCAGGTTCACCACGCTTTACCGCCATGATTGAATCCATCAGGCGCAAGCCTTCGAAAGCATCACGGGCATAGCGAACTTCGCCTGGAAACAGCGCTGCTAAATCCTGTTCTACATACGCACGCGTAAGAGCTGCGCCTCCAAGAACAATCGGCCATTTTTGGTCCAACCCTCGTGCAGTTATCTCCTGAAGATTCTCCTTCATGATTACCGTTGATTTAACCAGCAACCCACTCATTCCGATAGCGTCTGCATTTGAATCTATGGCGCCATCAATAATCTGATTAATGGTTTGCTTAATGCCGATGTTTACAACTCGGTAACCATTGTTAGTAAGAATAATGTCAACTAAATTCTTACCAATATCGTGTACATCGCCCTTTACGGTTGCAAGCAACATTGTTCCGCGACCTTCATCGCCTGTTTTTTCCATAAATGGTTCTAGCTGAGCCACAGCGGTCTTCATTACTTCAGCGCTCTGAAGAACGAAGGGCAACTGCATCTCACCTTTGCCAAATAGTTCTCCAACGATCTTCATACCTTCTAGTAAATGAGTGTTAATGATTTCTAGTGGTGGCGTTCCGAGAGCCATCGCTTCTTTGAGGTCATCGTCTAGGCCAACTTTCTCGCCATCAATAATTCGGCGCTGAAGTCGCTCATAAAGCGGCAACGCGGCAAGTGCTTCGGCACGAGCATTTTTGCTAGTTGCCAGTTCTACGCCATCAAATAGTTGCAAAAACTCCTGAAGTGGATCGTAGGTGCACTCATCACCATTGAAAGTACGGCGGTCATAAATGAGATCCAGTGCTACCTGTTTCTGGCGCTCATCAATTCTCGCCATCGGCGTGATTTTTGAGGGATGAACGATTGCCGAATCAAGACCAGCTTGAACGCATTCATGAAGGAATACGGAGTTGAGAACTACGCGTGCTGCAGGATTCAAACCGAAGGAAACGTTGCTTACGCCAAGTGTCGTTTGGACTTGTGGGAATTCCGCTTTCAAGCGACGAATAGCTTCGATTGTTTCGATGCCATCCTTGCGGGTTTCTTCCTGACCTGTTGCAATTGGAAAGGTAAGGCAATCGATCAAGATGTCGCCAACGTTCATACCCCAGTTATCGCGAAGATCAACAATCAATCGGCGAGCTACGCGTAATTTCCACTCGGCATCGCGAGCTTGTCCTTCTTCATCAATAGTTAGTGCGACAACGCTTGCACCATGCTCCTGAACAAGTGGCATGATTTTTGCAAAGCGTGATGTTGGTCCGTCACCATCTTCGTAATTGACTGAATTGATAACGCAGCGACCACCAAGATGCTCTAGCCCAGCTTTCAAAACAGCTGGCTCGGTTGAATCAAGAACAATTGGAAGGGTGCTTGCGGTAGCAAAACGTGAAGCTAACTGACTCATGTCTGCTGCCCCGTCTCGACCGACGTAATCAACGGACAGATCCAACATATGCGCACCATCTCGAATCTGGTCACGCGCGATTTCCACGCACTTCTCCCAGTCCTCAGCCAGTAAAGCATCCCGAAAAGCTCGTGAACCATTGGCATTAGTTCGCTCACCAATTGCTAAATATGTTTTGTCCTGTCTAAAGGGCACATACTGATACAAAGAAGAAGCCCCAGGATCTAGATCAGGGGTTCGTGTTGCAATTGGTTTACCACTAACTTTTTCTACGACAGCTGACAAATGTTCAGGCGTGGTTCCACAGCAACCACCAACCAGAGAAATCCCGTAATCGTTAACAAAACCCTCGAGTGCTACAGCAAGTTCATTTGGTCCAAGTGGATAGGAAGCTCCGTTTGCACCTAGCACCGGCAAACCAGCATTTGGCATTACAGAGATTGCCACTTTGGCATTTTTGCTCAGGTAACGAAGGTGTTCAGACATTTCGGTAGGGCCGGTTGCGCAATTTAGACCGATCAAATCAATTCCCATAGGTTCTAATGTGTTGAGCGCCGCCCCGATTTCAGATCCTAGAAGCATCGTTCCAGTTGTTTCTACAGTTACTTGCGCAATTAAAACAATATCGCGATCAGTTTCACCAATGGCTTGTCGACAGCCATTGATCGCTGCTTTAACTTGCAACAAATCCTGTGAAGTTTCAACCAATAAAGCATCACATCCGGAATCAGACAATCCCTTTGCTGCTGTGTAGTACGCAATCTTTAAATTTTCATATGTTGTATGTCCAAGACTTGGAAGTTTTGTTCCGGGTCCCAGTGAGCCCAGAACGAATCTAGGTTTTGCAGTCGTGGAGAAAGAGTCGGCAGCCTCTCGTGCAATTTTTCCTCCGGCGAAGGCAAGTTCATAAATTTGATCTTCAATTCCATAGTCGGCCAAGTTGGACCAATTGGCACCAAATGTGTTTGTCTCAATGGCATCTACGCCTGCAGCTAGATATTCATTATGAACGGAACGAACAATGTCGGGGCGACTAACATTTAAAATCTCATTGCAACCTTCGTGATTTTGGAAGTCTTCTAAGGTTGGATTTGCGGCTTGGAGCATGGTGCCCATAGCGCCATCTGCGACAACTACCCGCGATGCTAAGGCTTCACGAAGCAGCCCAGGACGCTTGGTAGATGTACTCATTTGCCCAAGGTTACCTTAAGGTTGCTTTCATGGAGATTCATCAGATTCCTCTTCTCAGAGAACCCATCATGATCATGGCCTTCTCAGGGTGGAATGATGCAGCAGAAGCGGCATCTGGAGCCGTTGAGCATTTGCTATCTGGTTGGCGCGATAAGAACGATGATGTTCTTCCCGAATTGATTGCAAATGTTGAATCCGAGGACTTTTACGACTTTCAAGTAAATCGTCCTGT